>JAGGYA010000005.1 GCA_021162785.1 Candidatus Calescibacteriota bacterium | reverse complement strand
GTCCCGGTGTGGCCGGTCACCCTCTCAGGCCGGCTACCCGTCTTAGGCTTGGTGGGCCATTACCCCACCAACTACCTGATAGGACGCGGGCCCATCCTCAGGCGGCAGCATGTCCCGATGAAACATCGGGACCTAAGCCACCTTTAACCCCGAGGTTACCTCGGGGTATTATGGGGTATTAGCCCCGGTTTCCCGGGGTTATCCCCCTCCTGAGGGTAGGTTACCCACGCGTTACTCACCCGTCCGCCGCTCCGTACCCCCGATCGGTCCCCGAAGAGACCTCTCAGAGGCCGATCGCACGACTTGCATGTGTTAGGCACGCCGCCAGCGTTCATCCTGAGCCAGGATCAAACCCTCCATAAAAAATAGAGGGAAAGACCCTTTCTACAAGGCCACTGGAAGATCGTATCCCTATTTATTTTTCAAAGAACCATCTTTATTTTTTCCATCTATATTATACCACACCACCACCTCTTTCCTCTCTCCACAAATATTACTTTTCCCGCTTTTTACTCAAAGAGCTTTATTAAATTCTCGGTATTATACCACAACTTCCCTACTTTCTTCCTTTTTTATTACAAAAATTTTTCCGTTTTTATTCCAAAGATTTCTTAAGTTTTTCAAGGAAATTCTCTATTTCGCCAGGTGAAACTACCCAGCGTTCTTTTTTCCCTCTAATTTTCACCTCCAGTTTTCCTTCTTGGAGATATTTAGTACCTATAATAAGATGGAGTGGTATTCCCGTCAAATCTGCATCTTTAAATTTCACTCCTGCTCTTTCATCCCGGTCATCCAATAAAACTTCATATCCTTTTTCTTCAAGCTGATTGTGAAGTCGGAAAGCTATTTCTTTTATTTTTCCTTCTTTTATATTTATGGGAATGATTATTATCTGGAAAGGAGCAATATTCCAAGGCCAGATTATACCAGATTCATCGTGATTCTGTTCAATTGCAGTAAGCCATATCCTATCCACTCCAATTCCATAACATCCCATAATGAAGGGTTTTGTTTTTCCATCTTCATCTTGAAAGTATGCCTTCATATCCTCTGAATATCGGGTTCCTAACTTAAAAATATGTCCCACTTCAATAGCTTTTTTAAGTTCAATCTTCTGTTTGCAATTTGGACACGGGTCTTCATCTGTGATGTACCTTACATCACCCACCACATCTATATTGAAGTCCCTCCCGGGGTTTACATTTATATAGTGAGCATCTTTTTCATTGGCACCCGTGACAAAATTTTTTAGTTCCGCAACCCTATAATCTGCAATTATTTTCACCCCTTTCAGTCCCATTGGGCCAGCAAATCCCACAGGTGCCTGGGTAACTTCTTCAATCAAGGCAGGCGAAGCAAGCTCTAAATTTTTCACACCAAGTAATTTCTTGACTTTGAGAAGGTTTAACTCATGGTCACCACGGATCATCAAAGCTACTGGGCCTTTTTCTGAATCAAGTATAAGAGTCTTCACAAGACATTTTGGCGGAAGATTTAGAAGTTGGGAAACATCTTCAATACTTGATGCTCCTGGCGTAGGGACTTTTTCTATTGGTTTCTCTTCCTCTTCTGATGGAGTAAGCGAGATTGTTCTGGCCATTTCTCTATTTGACGCATATCCACAATTCTTACAAAGAACAATTATATCTTCCCCATTTTCGGCTGGGGCCATAAATTCATGGGATACTTTCCCTCCCATTAATCCTGGATCTGCCTCTACTATCACAACATCCAAGCCACAGCGTTTAAATATACGAAGATAAGCATCTTTTAATTTGTTGTAGGTTTCTTCCAAGTCTTTTTCGTCTCTATGGAAACTGTATGCATCTTTCATAATAAATTGTCTGCTACGTAAGAGACCAAAACGTGGGCGGGGTTCATCTCTAAATTTGGGTTGAATCTGATAAAGTATGAGAGGTAAGTCTCGATAAGAACGTATTTCCTTCTTTACCAGATCAGTGATGGCTTCTTCATGAGTAGGAGCCAGAGAGAATTCTCTTTCTTTCCTGTCTTTGAATTTCATCATTTCTGGGCCAAACTCTTCCCATCTACCTGTAGAATCCCATAATTCACGGGGAAGAATATAGGGCAGGATAAGTTCCTGAGCACCTACCGAGTTTAATTCTTCCCTGATTATACGGGTAATTTTCTCAAGCACACGGACACCAAGAGGGAGGTAGGTGTATATACCGCTTGATACCTGACGAATAAATCCTCCTCTCAGAGAATATATATGGCTGGGGATTTCTGCAGATTCTGGAATTTCTTTAAGAGTGGGAAGAAAAATTTTGCTTCTAAGCATCTCTTCCCTCCTCTTTTATAATTTTTCTTAATTCCTTCTGTATTTCTTTTCGTAAATTTTCCTTCCTCACCTTTCGGTAAACTTCCCCTTTGGAGAAGAAAAACACGAAATCCTTTCCACCAGCTAATCCAAAATCCGCATCCCGAGCTTCTCCTGGACCATTTACCTCACAGCCCATTACCGCAATTTTTATTCCATCCAATTTAGCTCCATAAGGCCTCACAATTTCTTTTACCATGGTTAGAATTTTACTTACATTAATTCTTGTTCTCCCACACTGAGGGCATGAAATAAATTCTGGTCCTCGTTTTCTAAGGTTTAAAGCCTTGAGAATTTCATACCCTACTTTGACTTCCTTCCAAGAAGGACCAGTTAGAGAAACCCTAATTGTATCCCCTATTCCTTCCTTTAACAAAACTCCTATTCCCACAGAAGATTTTATTATCCCTGACCATCCCCCTCCTGCTTCCGTAATTCCAATATGAAGAGGGTAATCAAATCTGCGTATATACTCTTCATTGGCCCAGAATGTTACAGGAAGGGAAGAAGACTTTAGAGAAATAATCAGCCGATGATAGCCTTTTTCTTCAAAAAGTCTTATCCATTTCTCTACCTCCTCTACCATTTTTAAAGCACCTTCTTTCCCTGGAGGAAGGGGTTTCCGGAAAGATGCTGAATTTACTCCTATCCGGACAACAAGATTATAAGTTTTTGCTAAGGAGACAAGTTCTGCCCTATAATTGGAAGGAAAATTAGCAGGATTTATTCTCACTCCTTCCATACCTGCTTCCACTGCTTCTTTTATAAGAGAAAAAGAAAAGTGAAAATCCCCCATTATGGGAAGGGATGTGGTAGGAGAAATTTTTTTAAAAATTTTTATAGCCTTTTTATGAGGAATTGCCATTCTTACCAGTTCACATCCTTCCTTCTCCAATCTTTTTAACTCCTCAATTGACCTCTCTTCCTCATAAGGGGATTTCAACATGGACTCAACTCTTATAGGGCTATTTCCCCCTATGCAGAGGTTTCTCCAATTGATTTTTCTGGATTTTCTTTGCATTTCTTTCTTTTGCTAATCTCCAAATATCATTATAGGTTACTAAGAGCATCAAGAATATCAAGATGGCAATACCTATTTCCTGGATAATCTCCATTGTCTTCTCTGAGAAGGGTCTTTTCCTCAGTCTTTCCACTCCAAAGATTAAGAGATATCCTCCATCTAACATGGGAAGAGGAAAAAGGTTAATAATTCCCAGGTTTATGCTAATGAATCCTATAAGATATAGGAGGGGAATTAACCCCTGTCTTGCTTCTTCTCCTGCAATTTTGGCAATCCCTATAGGACCACATAGTTCTCTGAAAGAAAGTCTACCTGTGAAAAGTAGTTTTAATGCGTGGATAAACAGTTTACATAATCTCCCTGTTTCTTTCACACTCATCCAAAATGCCTTCCAAGGAGGGAATCTCCTTATCACAGTTTTGGTTCCGGAGAGAATTCCAATCACTCCTACTTCCTTTTCCTCCCCAAAAATATCCTTAGTCTTGGTTTTCTTTGGGACAACAAAAAGAGTCAGGATATCTTTTCCTCTTTTGATTTTAAGAGAGATTTTTTTACCCGGATTCTTATGAATAATTTCTGCCATTTCATTCCAGCTTTGGATCTTTCTTCCATTAATCTCCAAAATCAAATCCCCACTTTTAAGTCCTGCCTTTTCTGCAGGTGAATCTGGCAATACTTTACTCACCAAGGGCATAAGGAAAGGGAGACCCACACAGTAAAGCAAGAAGAATATGCCTACTGCAAGAAGAAAACTCATTATAGGGCCAGCTAAAGCAATAAACATCCTTTCACCCGGTGAGCGAGAGTAAAATTCGTCTTTACTTCCCTTACACTCTCTTAAAGACTCACCTGCAAGTTTCACATAGCCACCAAAGGGGATTAAGGAAATTGCATATTCTGTTTCTTTTTTCTTCCAGCGGAAAAGGATAGGACCAAAACCTAAGGAAAATCTCTCTACTTTTACCTTTATGGCCTTTGCAGCTAAGAAATGGCCTAATTCATGAAAAAAGATTAGTACTCCAAGGACAAAAAGAGTGGCAAGTATAGTCATCAGCCCACAATTTTCTCAAGAAATGTTGCCCAGAGTTTACTACAAAGAATTAAATTTTTCACACTCACTGACTCATTTGCTTGATGAGCACAGGAAATATCTTCGGGAGAATGGGAAAAGGAGGGTATCCCCTTTTCTACCAGTAGCTTTGCTACAGTATTTCCTCCCATTGTGCGTAATTTCAAATCAATATTGGCTTCTTCAAAGGTCTCTTTAAATTTTTTCACCCAAACGCTATTGGGGTCAATAAAATGAGGAGAAGTCTCATTTATCACTTCCAACTTAAATTCGCCTTCCGGGAGGTGAGAGGAGAGAGTATTCAGGATCTCTTCCTTAGTAAATGGGGGTGGGTATCTTATATCAATTGTTGCCTCTGCATAAGAAGCTACCATATTAGGTGAATCACCACCCTTTATTTCTCCCAGATTGAGAGTGCTTGAGGTGAAAAACGGGTTATGGGAAGGGAAAGAAATTTTCTCAATTTTTTTTAAGGCATCTATTAATTTCCAAATAGCATTGATTCCCTTCTCTGGTTCACTTCCATGCGCTGATTTTCCATAAGATTTAAGAACGACCCAGAGCATTCCCTTTTCTCCAATTATTGCTTCATCCATTTTTCCTCCATCAGGAATAAAACAGAAATCCGCTTTAAAACCTTCATTCAATAGAAGTTTCACCCCCTTTTCTGAACCCCGTTCTTCATCTGCAACAGCTCCTAAGATAATTTTGCCTTTTATTTTTTTATTTTTTAAAAGCAATCTCTTTACAGCACCCCAAGCTGATGCAAAGGGTCCTTTGTTATCCACTGCACCTCTTCCATATAATCTCCCCTCTTTAATAACTGGCTGGAAAGGATGGGTGTCCCAACCCTCACCAGGAGGAACCACATCCATATGGGCAAGTATCCCTATCACTGGCTTTCCCTCCCCAATTTCTCCTAAAATATTTGGTCTCCTTTCTTCTCCATAAATTCGAATTTTCGCTCCCAAATCCTTTAAAGCCTTAACTACCACTTCTTTTGTCAAATATTCATTCCCCGGAGGGTTAATTGTTGGAATTCTAATAAGTTCCTTGGCCAACTCTATTATCTGAATGTCCAGTTCTCTCACTTTACCCCCACAGGCATTACATAAACAGGTTCAAAAGGAGAAGTCAAGGAAAGGACTTTTTTAACCTCTTCATCTATAAAAGCACCCACTGCAACTGTTCCCAATCCCAAAGACTCGCACTGGAGATATACATTTTGAGAGGCATGCCCCACTTCTATGTAAACATATCTTATTCCCCTTTTTCCGTATCGGGAAGTGGTCCTTTCAAAAATTGCGGTAAAAATGAGCGATAGGGGTGCTTCTGCTACCCAAGGTTGGTTAAGGCAAGCCCGGGCTAATTCCCGTCGGAAATCTCCTTTTTTATATAATTCCAGTTTATGAGTGGAGGGTATGTACCTGTAAATACCAGGATCTAATTCTTCCACTTTCCCTACAACAACAAAGATTTCCAATGGATAAGTAGCGCCTGCTGAGGGAGCAGACCTTTTATACCCCCCTTTTTCGGTTATTCCTTGACAGGCCCATAAAATTTGAGATAGTTGTTTAAGGGTAATTGGTTTGTCTTTATACTCCCTACAAGACCTCCTTTTGAAAATAGCTTCTTCAATGGATACTTTACTCTTTAACTCTGGTGAAGGAAGTGTAATCTGTATCTTTTCTTCCCCATGCATACAAGTAATCCTCCCCATCATTAATAAAAGGATAATCCCAAGAGTATTCAATTTTCTTTCCCCGAAAATCAGGAATATTTTACTTCATCTTTCCCGAAAATTCTATAAATTCTGTTAAAATCTATTGATGAGAAATCACAAATGGTTAAAAGGATTAATTCTTTTCTTTTTTCTTTCTACCGTAGGAATTGGTGTGGAATGGAAAAAGATTAAAGAAAGTTATGAGTTAGCCCAAATAGTGAAAAAGGATGAAGAATGTGAAGTTAAAGCGGATGAGAAAGAAAAGAGACTCCTCCACCTCTATGAGGAGAAAAAGGAGGAAGAGGCAAGAAAACTTGAAAAGGAGATAAGGGAGGATTTTGGAAAAATTATAGAACTTTATGAGGAATTTCTCTCCCTATATCCCAATAATAAAAAGGCATGGAATTTTCTGGGTCTGCTTTACTTTCAAAGGCTAAAAGATCCTGAACGTGCAAAAGAATGTTGGGAGAAGGCTCTTTCTATTGATCCCAATTACGCACCTGCCCTCAATAATTTGAGTACCTATTATTCCCATACTGGGAATCATCTTCAAAGTATTAAACTTATACAAAAAGCAATCGAAAATAACCCCAATGTTGCAGTTTACCATTTTAATCTATCCCTTTATTATTTCCTTTTTCGGTATGAAGTAAAGGAAAAACTTGGATGGAGTCTTGAAGAAATTTTCTGGAAGGCTATTGAGGAAGGCGAAAAAGCCAGAAATCTTGACCCTACCAATTTTGACTTTGCTAAACATGTTGCTGAACTCTACCGTTTTGCTCCCTACTTTGGAGTTAATCCCTCCTCCGTAAAGGTAATCCAAGAATGGGAAAAAGTTCTTAAAATTGCAAAAACTCCTCAACAAAAAGGATATGTTTATCTCAACATAGGAAGGATTTATGCTATTATGGGTGAGAAAGAGAAGGCAATCCAGGCATTTGAAAAGGCAAAGGTTTACCAGCCTTCACCAGGTATTGATAAATGGCTTGAAAAATTAAAAAATGGGAAAAATAAAGCCTCCCCTACCCGTTAAGTTATTTTTTGCAGAATTCACTGCTTATCCGGAACTCTTCCTTCAAGCGGAAGAGAGGCTTCAAGAATTGTTTGGAGATATTGATTACCATTCTCCCATATTTGATTTTACACATACTCATTATTATGAAAAGGAAATGGGGACTAACCTTAAGAAAAAATTTGTTTCTTTCAAAAAACTTATCCCTCCTCAGGACCTTGCAGACATAAAAATTACCTCCAATCGCATCGAAGAGGAATTCTCAGTGGAAGGGAAAAGGAGAATTAACCTGGATCCTGGATACCTTGACTTTGCACGAGTTATCCTTGCCACCACAAAAGATAGTTATCAACGAATCTACTTGGGGAAGGGGATCTATGCTGAAGTTACCCTATACTTTGCTCACGGAGAATTTCATGCCCTTCCCTGGACTTATCCAGATTACAGAGAATTCAAAGATCTTTTTTTAGAAATGAGGAAGATTTACCGGGAAGATGTTAAAAAGGCAAAAATGGCAATGGATAGTTAGAATATTTTTCCTTTCTCTGTTTCTTCTCTTACTTTATCTCACTACCTTCCCTTTACCTGCTTTTCCCACAAACTTATTCTTTCGTATTGATCCTTACTTTTCCTTGCTTTTCTTCCTCTCCTCCCACAGATTGAGTTTAATCCTCCTTCCTGGATTGGTAATTTTAGTCTTTTTTTTATGGGGTAAAAGGAAGATCTTCTGTCAGTGGTTTTGCCCGTTGGGAACAGTTTTTTCTTTTGCGAGTCTTATTAGAAGGAAAAGGTCAAAAGCAAAAAGGTTCCCCATTTTGAGTTTTTACATTCTGGGTTTTTTTCTTGGTTTAGCTATCTTTTCCATCCCCATAGGGGGTTTTCTGGATCCTTTTTCCTTTCTGGTTAAAGCAATTGTAAGTCGTCCCTTCTTTTTCTCTATTCTCGTTCTTTTTTTACTTCATATCTTTTATCCCTTTTTCTGGTGCAGTAAAATTTGTCCCTTAGGAGGGCTTCTTGAGTCTTTAAGCATTAAGCGTAGAGGAATTAATTTTGCTCGGCGAAAATTTATCCTATCTTTCTTAACCGGCATAGCTATAGGAGCTACTTTAAAGCTTCGGAAAAAACGCCCTGTATTTATCAGGCCACCGGGTGCTTTGGCTGAAGAGGAATTTATATCTAAGTGTTTAAGATGTGGAGAATGCATGAAAGTCTGTCCAACTGGAACCATTCATTTACAGTGGTTTGAGGGAGGATTGGAGAGTTTATTTACTCCATATCTCATCTTGAGAAAAGCCCCTTGTTCATTCTGCTTTTCTTGTGGAATTGTCTGTCCTACGGGTGCTATTAGCAAAAATCTAAGGAGAGAAGAGGTTAAAATTGGAAGGGCAGTAATTGACAGAGAGAGATGTATAACATGGAAAAGGGGAATCCAATGTGGTGTATGTTATAAAAATTGTCCTTCCCATGCTATCTTCCTTGATGGGAAAGGTCGGCCACATGTTAACGCAGAAAAATGTTCGGGATGTGGTGTATGTGAATTTTCCTGTCCTGTAGAGGGAGATTCGGCAATTAGGGTTTTCCCATTAGAAGAGAGAAACTATGTTAAACTTTAAAAAGGGGGTGAAAATGTTGGGAAATATAGGATGGAGTGAGCTGATTATTATCTTCCTTGTGGTTTTACTACTCTTTGGTGCGAAAAGACTCCCAGAAGTGGGGAAAGCATTAGGGAAAGCTATCCGTGAGTTCAAAAAAGGGCTTCAGGGTGTTAAAGAAGAACCCAAGGAAAGTGATGAAAAAGAGGATAAATGAAAGAAAGTTTTCTGGACCACCTGGAGGAGTTAAGGAAAAGAATTATTCACTGGTTTGTTTTCTGCTGTATAGCCACTCTTCTAACCTTTTACTTTTCCCCGAAAATTATTGAGCATTTTTTTATCCACATCCATCATAAAGTGCCCTTCCTAATTTTATTGAAGCCAACTGAAAGTTTATTCACGAGAATTAAAATTTCCCTTTTTATAGGATTTCTTTCTTCTCTCCCTTTCCTACTCCTTCAGGTATGGGAATTTGTATCTCCTGGACTTTTTCCTTCTGAAAGGAAATTTTTTTCCTTCTTTCTCTTCTTTTCTCTTTTTCTTTTCAGTGCAGGCCTCCTTTTTTCCTGGAAAATTCTACTACCTTGGAGTCTCAATTTCCTTACCAGTTTACTTACCACTCATCAGTGTCCTCTTTATTCTCTAAATGCATACATTTCTTTCTCTTTATTCCTCTTGCTTGCAACTGGGATTGCCTTTGAATTCCCACTTATAATTTATGCACTTGTTCGACTGAGTATTATAGAAGTAAATACTCTTAGAAAATTCCAAAAACATGCTATAGTCTTATCCTTCATTTTATCTGCTGTGATTACTCCCCCCGATCCTTTCACCCAGATTCTGGTTGCTCTTCCGCTTATAATCCTTTATGAAATTTCCCTTCTCTTTTGTCTCTTAATCTCTCGGAAGCATCAAGTTTTGAAGAAAAAAGGGAAACTGGTAGAATAATCCTTGAGAGATATGCGGACAGGGATTGCTAATCTGCCTCTCCATTCTGGAAGAGTCCCCAAATGGCTTTTTGAAAAAATGGTGAAATTGGCTCGGGAAATTATATACCTTTTAGTTTGGGAAAAGGGGAGAAAAAAACTTTTAGAGAACCTTGCGGATCCTTTTTGGTTCCAGGCTTTTGGTTGTGTCCTTGGTTTTGACTGGCATTCTTCCGGTATCACAACAACAGTATGTGGAGCAATTAAGGAAGCATTAAAGGATATTGGTCAAGAAATTGGGGTTTTTATGGTGGGAGGGAAGGGAAAAACTGCTCTTAAAACCCCAGAAGAAATCTACCAGCTGGGCGAAAAGTTTTCCCTTTCAGTATCTCCGATAGACCTTATTAAAGTGAGTAGATTGACTGCTAAAGTGGATAATTCTTGCCTTCAAGATGGATTTCAAATTTATCATCATACTTTAATTTTCACTAAGGAAGGATTATGGGGAGTAATTCAGCAAGGAATGAATCCCTCCACAGGATGGGCTCGGAGGTACCATTGGCTTCAGGGAGAAAATATGAATTTTGTGAATGAACCCCACTCAGGTATTGTTTCAGATTGGCGAGGCGAGATTCTAAATTTGGTTGCAAAGGAAAGTAAAGGAGCACGAAAGGTCATTACAGAAATAAGTAAAGATTCTCCAGATAAAGTTTGGAAAGAACTAAAAAACATTAAAGAACTAACCCTTCCTTCTCATCACTGGATAAGAGGGGTCTGGATAGATGAAAATCATCTCAAAAGATCCCTGGAGGAAATTTACAGTTCTCAACCAGAAAATTTTGAAGACCTTCTATTGGTTAAAGGTGTGGGAGCTAAAACTCTTCGAGCTCTTGCGCTTATATCGGAACTCCTTTATGGCGAAAAAGTAAGCAGAAGAGACCCTGCTCGCTACTCATTTGCTCACGGAGGAAAAGACGGTCATCCCTATCCTGTGGATAAAAAGACTTACCAGAATTCCATAGAATTTTTAAAAGAAGCAGTAAATAAAGCAAAGCTGGGGAACAGGGAAAAACTAAATGCTTTAAAAAGACTCAGTTTATGGAGTGAAAGACTATGAAAGGTGAAGATCTTTTTGAAAAAATCGAGATAATTCTGAGGGAGCGAGGATTTGACGATAAACTCATTTCTGATATAGGGAATATTCTCCAGAAATACTATGATGAAAGTAAAGGATGTTATCGTCTCCCTGAATACTCTAAGTTGGTAAAAGAACTTCTCCCTCTTTTTACTGCCTCCCAGACTGTAGAAAAAATCCTTTCCTCTGTGGAATTGCTTGAAAAAGAAGATTTCCAAAAACTCTGGATCAGTAAAGCAGAAATGGGCCCATTACTTCGAGAAGTAGGGCAATTTTTTGGAAAAATGATTTTTAAAGAAGGCGGGGGCGAAGAAAAGGTAAGTGAGTTTCTCTTCACTCCGGGATTAAAAGAGAAAAAAGAAGAGTTTGTTAAAATTTTAAATAAATATTATTCAAAATTCTTCTCCCGCTCCCGGATAAACAAAATCCGTGAAGAAGTCATAAAGTTTGCTAACCTTTCTTCTGGTGAAGAAAGGGAAAAAGCAAAATATCTCCTCCTTTCTTTCAATATTTTTCCTGATGAAGAGAATGTAATATTGAAATTCCTGTTTATCAAAAGCCTTATTAAAAATATGGGATTGAGAGAAGCAATTAAAAAGGAAGCAAGAGATGAAAGAGAAAGTGAACAATTTGTAAAATACCTTGAGAAAACTTTATTTAACCTATGGGAAGGGAGGGAAAAATGAGAGAAGTTTCTATTGCTGAAGTCTGGAGAAAAAAATATCCTGAAAGAGTTGTAGTAGCAGTGACCTGGGATGAGAAAAATGAGAGGGTAAATCTAATTCCCCTGGGATGGTATATGCAAACTTCTTTTAAACCACCACTGGTGGCTATATCTGTTGGGGTAACTCGTTACAGTCATAAATTACTCCATAAAACAAGAGAATTTGTACTTTTCTTTCCTTCTAAGAAAATGGGGAAACAAGTGTATTACTGGGGGACACATTCTGGTAGAGATGTGGATAAATTAAAAGAAGCACCTGTTGAAACTACCCCGGCTCGCTTTGTTAAACCACCTCTCATAGTGGGAGCTCCTATTAATCTGGAGTGTCAAGTGGTGGATAGCCTCAAAACAGGGGATCATACAATCTTTGTAGGACGTATCCTTACCGCCTATTTGGAGGAAGGAGAGGATATCCTTTTAAATTTCGGTGAGTATGTCTTTGGTGGTTTAAAAGAGGGTGAAATTCTTTTTGATCCCAGGAATGAGAAATAAAACCTTAGTAGCACTTGTCCCACAAGAGAGATATGCAAAAGAAGAAGTCTATCAAGCGATAAATAAGGGATTGGCCCTCATCCAAGCAGAGAAACTTATTTCTTCATCTTCACTTAAAGTTCTTTTAAAAATCAATCTCCTTTCCGCAACGCCACCGGAAAAAGGGATAATTACCCATCCGGAAGTTGTAGGAGCAGTAACCCGATGGTTTCGAGAAAGGGGATGTGAGGTATGGGTTGGTGATGCTGCATTTACTGGGGATATGGGAGCGGAAGTGGGAGAAAAAAAGGATCCTTTCAGTATCACAGGTATAAGAAAAGTGGTGGAAGAAGAAGGGGGAAAAATTATAAATTTCAATCGGGAAGGCTACAGGGAGGTTAAAATAAATGGAAAAAGAGTAAAAACATTACATCTTGCAGAGCCTCTTTTTCAAGTGGATATAGTTGTCTCTGTAGCCAAATTAAAAACCCATGAACTTACCTTTATAACTGGTGCAGTGAAAAATTTTTTTGGCTGTATTCCCTCTCGTGATAGAAACCTGCTTCACCGAGATGGAGATCCTGAAAAATTTTCAGAAAATGTTCTTGACCTCTTTTCAGTTTGTAGATGCGACCTGGGCATTATAGACGGAATTGAAGGAATGGAAGGAGAAGGGCCAGCACATGGTAAAGTAAGGAAGGTAGGGATACTCCTCTTTGCAAAAAATCCTCATGCTCTGGATGCAGTAATGGCAAAAATCATGGGATTTTCCCCTTATGAAATCCCTCTCCTCTATCTTGCAGAAAAGCGAGGATGGGTGGACTTGGAAAGTATTGAGGTGATAGGGGAAGAACTTGAGAAATTCATAATTTCCGATTTTGAAAAACCTTCTACTTTCTTGAGTAAAAGGAAAAGAAATATTTTGAAACTCTTAGCTCCTTTAGGAGTTCCCCTTCTGGATACCTATCCAAAATTGGAAAGAGAAAAATGTATACAGTGCGGATTATGCAAAGAAAGATGCCCTGTTGAAGCAATTGAGTTAACTCCCTACCCCCAGGTGAATTATGGAAAATGTATCCGGTGTTTCACCTGTATAGAAATTTGTCCTCAAGGAGCTTTTCATCCTTCTCATTCTTTTCTTACAAGAATTCTCAGAAAAATCCGTCATTAAATTATCACAGGAATTTCTCTCCCACAATTTGGACAGGATTTATTTTTCAACCGGTTCTTTATAAGAGTAAAATTATTTCTTTCTAAGAGTAGTTCTCCACATTCTGGACAATAAGTATTCTGAAGCGATGACCCAGGCACATTCCCTAAGTAGACGAATTGCAGTCCAGCAGATTTTCCTATTTCTATTGCTCTTAAAAGAGTGGATAATGGAGTAGGAGGAAGATGGGATAGGTATAAATGAGGGAAAAACCGGGTCACATGCCAGGGAGTATCTTTTCCCAGTTTTTCCACTATCCAACTTGCCAGAGCAGAAATTTCTTCTTCCTTGTCATTAAAACCCGGAATTAAATTGGTGACTATCTCCACATGGATGTGAAATTTTCGCTTAGCCAGAATACAATTTTCCAGGATAAGTTGAAAATTTTTTATTTTGGCCAGCCGGTAGTAGGTCTCTTCCGAGAAACCCTTTATATCCACCCGAAAAGAGTCGAGATAAGGGGCAATAATTTCTAAAACTTCGTTTGTGATATATCCATTGGTTACATAATTGGTAGCTAACCCTTTTTCCTTTGCCATCTTAAAAACATCCATAGTGTATTCAACCCAGAGAGTTGGTTCATTATAAGTAAAAGAAATACCCCGCCCACCTTTTTTTAAAGCAATATCTACCACCTCTTGGGGAGAAAAATATCGTGTTTCACCTTTATTTATCCCTCTTTCAGCATCTCTATGAGCAATGCTCCAGTTTTGACAGCCTGGACAAAGGAAATTACAGCCTAAGGAACCTAAGGAAAGGAAATAAGTTCCGGGGAAGAAATGATAAAGAGGTTTTATTTCGATGGGAGAAAGATGTATTGTGGAAACTTCTCCATAAATGAGGGTATAAAGTTGTCCTCCTTCATTTATCCTTGTTTTGCAGTAGCCTTTCTCACCTTCAGAAACTACACAACCTCTTCCACAAACCAAGCATTTAACCTTCCCCTTCCACATCTTAAGATAAAAAGGAGAGATTTTTTTCATTCCCAGCCTGCAAATCTCAATCGAGCTACACTATGAGGATAGGGCTCACATCTTTCCTCCTCCAAAAATCCTTTGTATCCTGTTTTCTTCAATTCTTTGAGGAAATACCTTTTTTCTTCAACAGACATAAGATGTTTATCACTCATTACTGCCACATGGAAATTAAGGCCATGCTTTTTTAAATTTTCTATGCATTGGAAAGGTAAATAGAAATATTCTTTTTTTGCACCTGTTTTTTTCTCAAAAGAGTAAGGTGTGCCAGCTTTTATACTTACTCTCACATAAAGATTGGGAAAAGGAACCAATTCTTTCACCAAATCTTCATCTTTTCCTAAGAGAATTCCATTGGTTTCCAGAATGAAAAGATAATCCTCTTCCCTTAAAAGGACAAGTATTTTCAAAAGGTGATGAAAAAGTAAAGTTGGTTCACCTCCAGAGATCCTTAGTTTTTTAACTTTACTTTTTCTGGCATTTAGCAGAAGATAGGTAGAAACCTTCTCAGGGGAACAGAAAAAACCATATTTTTCAGGAAAATCTCTTGACCAGTCAACCCAGCAGAAAACACAGCGTAAACAACAACCTACAGTATAAGCTGTGGAGATACCTCCATATACACCTGTACAGTAAAAATGGGTGTACTTTCGTTGGTCTCCTAAGCCTACAATTGCCTCAGTTTTTTCTGCCAGCTCAACAGGAGAAAAAGGTATAAACCCAGGTGTTACATAACGGGGATAGTCCTTCACATCAGCCAAATAGTCTTTTTACCAAGTTTCCTACTCTCTTTCCAAGTTGTTCTGCGAACTTTAAATCTTTCTCATCTGGTCTGCCAATTGCCACAGCACCATAATGCGGTCCCTGAGTTGTGCCCTGAATGATCATTCCATGAATAAGGAGCATCTGATTTATACCCATGACCGTCGTCTCATTTCCTCCTCCCAGAATTCCAGAGGTGGAGAAAGCTCCGCCCACTTTCCCTTCCAGTTTCCCATAGTACTTCACAGAATCATCAAGAAGTTTCACTATTTCCTGCGCTGGTAGTCCAAAATATGTGGGTGAACCTATTATTATTCCATCCGCATTTAACAAATCTTCAGGTGTTGTTTCCTCCACTCTTTTCAACTCGCATTCCACACCTGTTTCTCTTACACCCTTTTCCACCGCTTTTGCCATTTCTTCCGTATTCCCCGTCCGGGAATAGTAAACTACCAGCACTTTCGCCATCTCATCCCTCCTTTCCCAAAATTACTCCTTTTTCCAGATGATAACCGGGTAAGAACTCTCTTACCTTCATTCTCCTTTTACCTTCTATCTGCAGTTCTTTAATTTTTACAGCACCTTTCCCTGCGCAAACAACGATACCTTCTGGACTCACCTCCACCACCTCCCCTGGTGGGCAGGAATAATCTTTCTCCACTACTTCAGTTTTCCAGAGAATCATTCTTTTATTTTTAAAGAATGTATAAGCAGTAGGCCAGGGGATTGTTCCCCGCACCAGATTATGAATATCCTTTGCACTTTTTCTCCAATCAATTTTACCAGTTTCTTTGGTCAATAAAGGAGCATAGGAAGGGAAGCCAATCTGTGGACGGCGGGGTGCTTTACCCTCCTCCAATAATTTCAAAGTCTTTAAGAGGAGTTCTGCACCTCGTTGAGCAAGTTTCTCAGAAAGAGTTAGGGAATTATCTTCAGGAGATATTTCCACTTCTTCCTGAAGGATTATATCTCCGGTATCCACACCTTCATCCATAAAAATTGTAGTTACGCCTGTCTTCTCTTTTCCCAGAATTATAGCCCAGTTAATTGCTCCCGGCCCTCGAAGTTCTGGGAGAAGAGAAGGGTGAAGATTAATACATCCTTTTGGGGGGAGCTGTAAAAGTTCTGGAGGAAGAATTTTACCATAAGCTACCACTACAATAACATGAGGCTGGTATTCTCCAATTTTATCAATAACTTCCTTGCTTTTGAGAGTTGTAGGTTGGTAAATTGGAAGTTTCAATTCTCGAGCCATTTGTTTCACGGGTGTCTCCCCTATTTTTCTGCCCCTTCCTTTTGGTTTATCCGGAGCTGTTACTACCAGTGCAATCTCCATCCCATGAGAATGGAGTAAATGGAGAGAAGGGAGAGATATAGTGGATGATCCCATAAACACTATCCGCATCCCATCCTCCTTAATTCTTCTTCTCCAAAACCAAAGTAATGTCCTATCTCATGCAAAAGGACTTCTTTAACTTTTGCTTCCAACTCTTCCTTTGAAGAGCATATTCTCTCCAGAGGATTTTTAAATATCACAACTGTATCGGGAGGAACAAGGGAGTAATGAACACCTCGACGATTAAAGGGAACTCCTTTGTAGTATCCCAGAATCATTCCTCCCCTTTTCTTCAATAGCTTGCGGGCAATTTCATCCGGTTCTTCTTTCACCAAAATCAAAAGATTATCTACTTTCTCCCGGAACTTCTCAGGAATTGATTCCCAAGCTTTCTCCACCAGTTTCTCAAATTCTTCCAGTTTCATGCTTTTATTATAATCATATTTTTGAAAAGGGTAAAAGTATTAATGGTATAATTGCAGGTTATGAAGTGGAGAAAGTTCTTAAGCAGTGAGTATCTTGGGAAAAATTTTCCCTGTTCCTGTGGGAGAAAACATGCCTTCCCCATAAATTTTATTTATGTGGGTGATGAAGGAGTAAAGATTCTTGAGAGGTTTATAAGAGAAGAATTTTCCCTCTTCACTATTGTTCTCGTCTGCGACTTAAATACTCTTAAGTTTGCAGAGACTATTGGGGGTTTTCTCCGTAGGAAAAAAATTTTTCTTTTTGAGGACTTCAAACCCCTTCCCACTATAGAAAATGCTAAAAGGCTTTTGGATGTATTTGACCAAAATACCCTTCCTGTAGCTGTGGGTTCTGGAACTATTACGGATTTAGTGAGATTTGCTTCTTTCCAGAAAAAAATTCCTTTCATCTCCTATCCCACAGCACCTTCTATGAATGGGTATACTTCCTCTATCTCTGCACTCCTTGTAAATGGTCTCAAAACCACCCTTCCAGCTTCTCCACCTTTTGCAATTATTTCTGACCTTTCAGTAATCTCCTCTGCTCCCTTAATTATGCTAAAAGCAGGATTGGGAGATCTCCTTTCCCGTTTTGTGTCTGCTGGTGATTGGGTGATCTCTGGAGAACTCCGGGATGAGTATTTCTGTCCTTTCCTCCTCCAAATGATGGAAGGATTTGAAGAAGCAATCCAAGAAATTGTCAAGGATTTTTCTCAAAAGAAACCTGAAAAAATAAAACTGCTTATGGAACTTCTCCTTGTATCAGGATTGGTAATGACTGCCTCTGGTTCTTCCCGGCCTGTATCTGGTGCAGAACATTTAATTTCCCATTACTGGGACATGACTCTCCCACCTGAAAATTGGAGTCTGCATGGTCTGCAGGTAAGTGTGGGAACCTGGGTAATTTCCTTTTTATGGGAAAAGTTTTTTTCCTTAAAGAAAAATGAAATTTCTCCTACTCTGGAAAAGGAAGAAGAATGGAGAGAAATTGTAAGGGAACATTTCAAAAACTTAGGAAAGAAAGTAGAAGAGGAATACCTTAAAAAATGGAGAAGCCTTCGGGAACAAGAAGAGGAAATAAAAAGGATAAAAGAAAATCTGGAAAAATTAAAGATTAAAACAAGAAAAGAAACCAAAACACCTCCAGAACTTGAAGATTTTTACAGTTCTGCTTCTTTACCCCAGAGAGCAGAGGAGTTGGGAAGGGAAAGGGAAGAGCTAAAAAATGCAATGCTTTTTGCAAGGTATATCCGAAACAGGTATACTATCCTGGATCTTCTTCATTCCCTGGGTTTATTGGAAAATTACATTTTTGAATTATTTAAAGGAGGGAAAGTATGAAGGTAATAATCTCTGGAGCAGGTGGGAGAATGGGTAAAGCACTAAGAGAAGCCAGTAAAGAATTTGGTGATATTGAAATAACCGGGCTTTTGGAAAGAGAAGACCATCCCTTAGTAGGGGAGAAAATTGATGGAGTGGTTGTGGAAAGCTCTCTTGAAAAAATCATCCATAAGGGTGAGGTAATTATTGAATTCACCTTCCCCTCCCCTACTCTTGAGCATCTTAAAACCTGCGTAGAATTTGGTAAACCAATGGTAATTGGCACCACGGGTTTTAATGAAAGCGAAAGAGAAGAGATTATTAAAGCAGGAAAGAATATTCCAATACTTTTCTCCTCAAATATGAGTGTGGGGATGAATCTATTATTTAAACTTATGAGGGAAATTCCCCTAATCCTGGGGGGAAACTATGAAGTAGAAATCGTGGAGACGCACCATCGATTCAAAAAAGATGCTCCCTCCGGGACTGCTCTAACCTTAGCCGAAATAATTGCCAGTAGCCGTGGCCAAAAACTGGAGGATATAGCAGTCTTTGGAAGAAAAGGGAAAATCGGGGAAAGGAAAAAGGAAGAAATAGGAATACATGCAGTTAGAGGGGGAGGCATAGTGGGAGAACACAGAATCATGTTTCTTGTGGAAGGGGAGAAACTTGAATTTGTGCACGAGGCTTATTCTCGATTAGCTTTTGCACGGGGAGCATTAAGGGGGGCATTATGGCTTAAAGATAAACCCAATGGGGTTTACTCTATGGAGGATGTTCTTTTCAGATAATACACATAGATCTGTCCTAAGGGAATAGAATAATCATGGGGAGGCTCTGGAACTATCACCTCAAATCCCTTCTGGCTAAAATTTTCCTTTAATCTCTCACGAAGAAGTGCATTCAGGAATACCCCTCCGGAAAGAACAACTTTCTTTAAATTGCTTTCCTCTATCACTCTATCCACAAGTATTTCCATAGCATTAATTAAAGTAAGGTGAAACTTGTAGGACAGAAATTTTCTGTCTTTACCAGAAAGAATATCCTCTTCTAATCCTTTAACCCATATTCTCCAATCCAACTCTTCACCAACAATCCTTACTTCCCAGGGAGTTATCTTGACCGATTGGAAAGAGGTAGCAAGTTTTTCCAGAAGTAAAGGTGCTTCTGCTGGGTGAAAGGTGCAAAATTTAAGACCCATTAAAGAGGCAAAACCATCAAAGAGTCTACCCATTCCAGAAGAGAGAGGAGTATGGAAATTTCTTCTCCACATCTCTACAACCATCTGTGCTTTCTCTTCAGGGAGATGCTTCCAGAAATGGGGGAAATGATTAAAAGCTTCTTCTCCATAAGTTTCAAGGAGAAGAGAAACTCCTATCCGCCAGATCTCCTCCACCACTTTGTCTCCACCTGGAAGGGGGATATACCGAAGATGATACTTCCTTTCAAAAATTCCCTTCTTTACCATAAATACTTCACTGCCCCATATTTTTCTGTCTTCTCCATAACCTGTTCCGTCCAGAGCCACTCCTATACACTCCCTCCATCCTTTTTCCATCATTCCTCGGGCAATATGAGCCTGATGATGCTGAATTTTTATTAAAGGAACAGAAAAACGCTGGGAAAGTTCTTCTCCCAGCCTGGTGGATAGATAAAGAGGGTGTAAATCCACTAAAATAGCTTTAAAATCTTCTTTTTCCATCAAATTTTCTATTCCCTTCTTATAGCGAAAATAGTTTTCAGGTTCTCTTAGGTCGCCGAAATCATTACTTATGAATACCTTTTCTCCTTTATTCCAGGCAAAACTTCCCTTCCCCTCGCTTCCCAATGCAAGAAGGGAAGGAAAAGGTTGAGGAAGTCTCATAAGGTGGAAAGGTAATTCTGGAAATAATCCATCCAGTTAGAAAATCCTTCTCCGGTAAGAGAAGAGAGTTGAAAAATTCTCATCTGATTGTTGATACTTAAAGCTTCTTCCCGAATAATAGATGGGTTTACATCAAGATGCGGTAGGAGATCGCTTTTATTGAGAATAAGAACCTGGGATGTTCGGAAAGCCAAGGGATACTTAAGAGGTTTATGAAGTCCCTCGGTTAAAGAAAGTACAAGAATCCTTAAATCTTCTCCTAAGGGAAATTCAGCCGGACATACAAGATTACCCACATTTTCCACGAAAATTACTTTTTTACCATCCAGTCTCATTTGTTCCAAAGCCTGTTTGATCATACGTGCATCCAGATGGCATGCTCCTTTGGTATTTATCTGCACAATCTCCACTCCCAAGGAAACTAACTCTTCAGCATCAAAAGTAGTGGAAATATCCCCTTCAATTACACCTATTATTTCTTTATTTTCCAATTGCTCAAGGGTTCTTTTTATAAATTGAGTCTTACCTGCACCAGGAGAACCCAATATATTTATCAATTTTACTCCCTTACTTCCCAGATATCTCCGGATCTCTTCAGCCATTACCCTATTTGCCTTAAGAACCGGTTCTACAACTTTAATCTTCATTTTTCTCCCTCAATGCTCTCCACATAAATATCGAATAACTCATTCTCTCGAATGATATGAAGGTCCACATCTTCCAATCCACTCTCCTTTGCCAAAATTTCAAAAGCAAACTGTAATGATTCCTCATTTATACAACTCATCTTCCCCACTTTAATGTTTATTTTATTTATTTTTTTTAAACTGTGCTCTTTCATAACATTCAAGGCAATCTTTACTATATTTTCCGCCACAGTAACTTCATGCATTTTTTAACCAAAGGAAAAATTTTTCAATACTCCCTTTAACCTCAGAAGATAGTTCCTCTCCTAATTTTGTCCTTTTTGGTTGAATTCCCAAAAATTTCACTTCTTTTCCACTTTCTTCCATCATGTGAATAACCATAGGGAAAGAAAAATTATGGGTGAATCCTGGAGCAGTTATTTTCTTTAAATCAAGAAGTTTCATTTCACCTACTTTCCCCCCAAAATACGAAGAATCCACCAAAACAATCAGTGAAGAATCGGAAGAAATTATTCTACCTAACCAATTTTCAAGGGAGACCCCAACCTTTAACACTCTCCAGTTATTTCTATTTAATTCTGCTATTTTCTCTACGAAATACAATCCCGCTCCATCATCGCCTCTCATCTCATTTCCAAGCCCTACAAACAATACCTTTTTTCCCTTTATCTCTAAGAAGAACTCTTTAAGTGAGGGGAACATTAGACTATTTTTTCTTTCCCCGCTCTTCGAGTCTGTAAACCTCCCGTCTATGTTGTGGGCAGAGAATTCGCATTTGATCAAATCTTCCCTTTATTTCTTTTCTCAGGGGTTTCTTTTTTATCTCCTCAATATCATAATGAGTGGCAAGAATTATTTGAGGATTGGTGTAAGCAAGGTAGCCCAGCTTATCTTCAAGCCAGCGTAAATGATCCCAAGTAGTTACTGGTTTACCACAGATTTCACATAATGCAAGTTCTTTCTCCACACGAGTAAAAATACTTTTTCTATCAAAAGTAGCCAGATCAAATTCTTGAGATAATTCCACTCCCTTGCCCGTGATACAACATTCCTGACAAAATCCACAAAATTCACAATTTTGATAATAAAGGGTAATGATCCGTTTACCTACACCTTTCTCTTCATCCACCAAATCTTCAACTTCAATAGTATTTGTTGGACACACATTGGCACATGCTCCACATCCCACACATTCATCCGGATTAAACTTGGGTGCTCCTCTGAAGCCAGGGTAAGGTTTATGGGGCACCTTTGGGAAGGGAACTGTATAAGGCCCTTTTATAAGAGCCCTTAAAGCTTCTTTTATTTCTCTAATTTTGGGCTTCTTCATGTTACTTCTCCCCTCCATATTGGTCACATACACTTTTATCCCAGAGTTTTACCCCTGCTTTGTATGCGCCCCGGGCAAGAGCATGAGAAGCTGTGGGTGAGGTAATCAATATAAAGAGTAAAGTGAGAAGTGCTTTAAACCCAATTTGGTTCCATCCAGTAAAAACAATTACTCCTACCATTATAAGAATAGTTCCAAGTGTTACACATTTGGTGGAAGCCTGAAGTCTATTGTAAAGATCAGGTAGCCTCACAAGTCCCAAACATCCGAGGAAATCAAAAGTAACCCCTATTCCCATAATAATAAAGGCTATAACTTCTCTCATACCCTCCCCCTATTCGTCAAATCCTTTTCCTTCCAGGAACTTCGCCAGCGTAAGAGTGCCAAGAAAATTAAAGAGCGACCATGAAAGAGCTATGTTCATATAAAAATCCCGGCCACTTTTAATGGAGAGAAATGCACAGAATCCCACTATTAGGATTCCTAAGATATCAATGGCTACAGTTCGATCCGGAGGGGTGGGGCCTCTTCCTATTCGATAAAGACATAGAAGCGTGGAAATCAACAATACAATTGTAAAAACTAAAATAACCATCTTTATCTCCTAATCAAATATAATTTTTAAGAATTTTTCAAATCTTTTTACAATATACTCCGTCGCCTCTTCTATGTTCTCACTTCTAACATAAATCCAATGGACATACAATGTATCACCTACCAGATCCACACTTAAGGTACCAGGAGTAAGAGTTATGGAATTAGCAAGAGCTACCCTACCACTCTCACTTTTTATAGAGGTTTTAACCTTTACAATTCCTGGTCTAATGGGTAGTCTGGGGTGAAGAACTCGATAGGCTACATCCAAGTTAGCTAAAAGACAATACCAGAAAAACACAGGGAGGTAACCTAAAAAAGCAAGGATCCTTCGAGGATTATAAAACTTACCCACTCTTTCAGGAAGAAGGTCACCCAAATAAACACCTACAAAAAGAGAAACCAATAACCCTATCCAAAGATTCTGTCGAAAGGCTACTTTATCCAAAGGCTTAGAATAGACTAAAAGGATCCAAACAAAAAACAAAACGATAAAGAGTGTAAATCTTTTCACCTCACCCTCCTAACACCAGCTTCACATAGTCCTCGCCAGAGTAAAGTATATGCACAGCCGGGCTGAGTAACACTTTCTTTACAGGTGGAATTAAAAGAGAACCAAGGAAAATAACCACGAGGGAGAGCAAAACCATTGCTCCAAGCATCGTGCCTGGTGCTTCTTTGACTCTCCGAAATGCGCTTTTAATTTTTCCAAAAAATACATACCGGTTCATCCTCAAATAATATCCAAGGGTTAATACACTAACCCCACAGGCAAAAATTGCCCATCCAAGTCTTTCCGCTTTCACTAAAGCAAGGATAATAAAGAGTTTTGACCAGAATCCAGCCAAAGGTGGTATTCCAGCAAGAGAAAGAAATCCTATATTCCCTGAGAATGCAGTAATGGGCATTCTTTCTTCTATACCTCCCATCTTTCTTATATCTCGAGTATGAAGCACATATTCAAGGGAACCTGAGGTAAGGAAAAGTAAAGATTTAGATACTGCATGGGAAAAAATATGGAAAAGTGCTCCCAGAATGCCTAAGGGTGTACCCAATGAAAGAGCAAGAAAGATATAACCCATATGACTTATACTGGAATAGGCAAACATTCTCTTAATATCCGTTTGAATAAGTGCAAGAAGTGCACCACCAGCCATGGAGATCCCTCCCAGCACCATCAAAATCTGGGGGATAAATTTTTGCGATAAATTGCCCATTCCAAACATGTTGTAAAAGATACGAAGAAGTGGATAGACACCCGCTGCTTTTATCAGCAAACCGGAAAGCATGGCAGAGATGGGTGCAGGTGCTGAGGGGTGAGCATCAGGAAGCCAGGGATGAAACGGCATTATAGCGGACTTCATTCCAAATCCGTAAAGGAAAAGGATAATTGCAAACCATAATGCAGGAGATTGAAAGATTCCCTCTCCTGCCAGTTTCTGACTTATATCTGCCAGATTTAATGACCCCGTCAAGGAATAAATAAAAGCAATCCCCAAGAGAATGAAAACTGAGGATACCGAACCCAGAACTAAGTATTTAAAAGATGCTTCCAATTCTTCTGCTTCAGTACCAAAACCGGTCAATGCATAAGCAGAAATTACTGCAATTTCTAAAAAGACGAAGAGATTAAAAATATCTCCCGTAAGTATAACTCCATTCATTCCTGCAAGCATTAAAAGGAGAAGACTATAATATCTCAGTTTTGAAGTGTAAAGTTCCATATAGGATATGGAGTAAAGGGTAATGAGGAATGTTACAAGATTAACCAAAATTAACATGAAAGAAGAAAGACCATCCAAAACCAATGTAATTCCAAAAGGGGGTTTCCATCCTCCCATAAAATAAACCTGAGGTACAAACCTAATTAAACATAGAGAAAGGAGAAATAGGGTAAAAGTACAAAGATTTCCCAATAAATCCGGTACTCTTTGATTTTTTCTTGATACCATGGGGATGAAGAAAGCAGTCCCCAAGGGTATGGCAACCATTAAAGGTATTAACTTCATTTTTACCCCTTCAATTTCTTTATCTCATTAATATCAAAAGTCCCAAATCTTTCATAAATTCTTATGGCTATAGAAACAGCAAGGGCCAGTATTCCAAAACCTATCACAATGGAAGTAATTACCAGCGCCTGGGGTAAAGGATCCACTGCTTTTCTTAAAAATTCTACCCTATCCATAGTGGATGTCATAATAGGGGCTATACCATCTTTTCTATAACCAATAAGTATCAAAAACAGATTAATTGCATATTCCATAATGGCAAGGCCGATTATTATCTTCACCAGATTTCTTTTGGTTACCACTGCATAAAGTCCCACCATTAAAAGAAAGAAACACAGAATAAATTCCATTTACTTCCTCCTCCTGCGACCCGTCCTCTTCCTCAACATCTTCATTCTTCCTTCCCCAACACTTATCACTCTTGTTACAGCAAGGATTATAAATACCATGAAAATAGAAGCCCCAACTTTTAAACCTATAGCCAGATTGCAAATTGGGATTACTCCTGCAGAGAAAGGACGGAAATACTGCTGGGGGAAAGTAGTTATGAAGTTCTGGGCAAAATAGGTAGCTAAATAAAGCCCTAAGATTCCCACCAAAAGGAATACTAAAGCACCAAATGAATCTAATTCGGAAGCCAAAGTGCTGTTAAGTTTCCTCAATGGCACTTCCCTTCCAAAACTCAGAGTAAGAAGGACAAAGACTCCGGCAATGATTACTCCACCTGGGAATCCCCCTCCGGGTGTAAGATGTCCAAAAATTACAATATAAATTCCAAAAAGGAGAATAAACCCTACAATCCACCGCGTTACTACTTTAACTATGGTGCTTAAACCCTTTTCCTCTTCCTTCATTTTAAAGCCTCTTCCTTATCTTTCTCTTTAACTTTTTTATGAGAAGGCCTACGCAAAATGGCTAAGGCGCCCAGAATAGAAGTAAAGAGAATAGTAGCTTCTCCCAAAGTATCATACATGCGAAAATCTAAGAGAACAGAGGTAGTTATGTTTGCTGCCCCTGTTTTTCTCAATCCTTCCTGGAGGTAAAAATTAGCTACACTTCTTCCTTCGGAAAGAAGTGGGTGTCCAAACTTGGGTAAGTCTTGGAAGAAGGGAATAGATAATACTGTAACTACTACTACAGCAAAGAGGGAGAATCCTAAACCCAGTTTAGCCCTCATACCTTTGACGAATGTTAAATCTCTATGTAGAGTTGCCCTTATCAGAATAATAAGGGCAAGAACCTCCACCACCATCTGGGTAATAGCTATATCAGGTGCTTTTAAATATAGGAAAGCAAGACATAGGAGGAAACCTACTGCACCTACAGAAATTACTGAAGAAAGGAGGTCTCTCGTTTCCGTAGCTATAAAGGCCCCTATGATCATCAATATCAATAAAACCAATATTTCCATTTTATAATCCTAAACAAATTAGAAGAAAAATAAGTATACCAAAAAGTGCCCAAGTAATATAAGTAGGTAAAATACCCGTATGAAGGAGAGAAATACCTTTTCCTATCAATCGCAGGATAGCCGTAATCCCTCTCCAACCATAATCCACTAATCTATCCAAGAAGACATAAATAACTCTATAAAAGAATTTACCCAGGTCCACTACATAGGAGTAAAAATCTACAATCTTCCCTCTTAGTAGTTTGAGTATCTGATTAACCCCTTTGAGTTCTTCAAAAGTAAAGTAAAAATGCGTACCTGGCAACCGCATATCCTCAGTCAATTCTTCTCCCCCTATATAACTTTCCGTGACCCTGTAGGAGGAAACCTTAGAGAAAAGATAGAGGATGATCCCTAAGAAAAGGCTACAAATTATGAGCCAGGTGGAAAGAAGCGGTTGCCACCACCCTATCCACTCCTCTGGAGGAGGTAAATGAACTACGGGTAGGATGAAAGAGTTTAATGGGATGGGATAGGCAAATACACCAAAAATTACACATAGAATTGCTAAAACTACTGAGGGAACCCACATGGGCCAGGGGACTTCAGTCCTCTTCTTCTCCACAGTAGGACGACCAAGAAACACAGCATGTGTTAGTTTTATAAAAGAGGCAAGAGTAAGCGCAGAGCCAAACATAGCTGCTACCAGCCATATAATCCATGTCCTGATACCTTCCTTTCCCAATTCCACCAGACCTTGATAAATCATCCATTTAGAAAAGAAACCATTGAGAGGTGGAACTCCTGAAATAGCAAATGCAGTTATTAAAAAGGTGGCAAAAGTTATGGGCATATACTTACCCAACCCTCCCAAATCTTCAAGCTTAGATGTTCCCGTTTGTTTCTCCACATTTCCACTACTTAAGAACAAGGAAGACTTATAGATAGCGTTATTAACCATATGAAACAGTCCCCCAGCTATAGCTAAAGGAATCCCCGTCCCTATTCCCAAAACCATATATCCCACCTGGCTTACAGCATGGAAAGACAACAATCGTTTAAAATCATGTTGTAAAAGGGCTAAAAGAACCCCACCTATAATGGTCAAAGCACCTATAAACATCACCACAGTAGAAACTCCACTCCCAGGGGATATAGAGAAAAATTCTGTTACTAACCGGAAGAGAAGATAAATTCCAAGAAGTTTATCTAAACTGGCTGGTAAGATGGCCATTACAGTAACTGGAACATCTTCTGAGATCTCCGGGATCCAGGAATGGAAAGGAAGAGCACCTGCTTTAGCCAAGGCACCAGCAAAAATTAAAAAGAATACCAGCAAATTTAATCCGTTCTTGAAAGAAAGCAAGTGAATCTCAGAAAAATTGGAATGACCACTAATGAAGGAAAGCATTACCAATCCCAGGAGTAAAAGAAGATCCGCACTCCCCACTACGATTAAGGCACGATTAGCAGAAGTGAGAGAGCCTAAGGAAGATAGAGCATAAAGAAGGAGTAAAAGTAAACCCCAGAAAAACAGAAAAAGGAAAATATTATCCGAGAATAAAGCCCCAATTGTTGAACCTATAACACCTAAAAGATAGGCATAATATTCTTTTTCTCTCTCTTTACCGAAATAGTAGAAGAAAGAATAAAGAATTATAAGGAAACCAAATAGGGCTACAAACAGCACCAATGCAGAACTTAAGGGGGAAACCCTTAAATCAAAATGGAAGGAAAGTAAGTAACTTATGGGGAATCTTAGAGTAAAATTGGATCCTTGAAATACTTTTATGGCAAGGATAAAGGTATATAAAGCAGTGAGGAAACTAACTGCCTCTCTCCATCCCCTCTTTTTCGGGAAGATAAGGGAAAACAATGCACCCATGAAAGGGATGGCAATAATTAAGAGTAGATTCCTTACCATCTTCTATCCTCCAAAAATTCCTATAACGGAACTCAAATAATCTGAAAGATAGGGAAAAATAAATCCCAATCCAAGGGAGATTATTCCTAAGAAGAAGACGCTAAATAACATAAGAGGAGTCTTTTCTTTAAGCCCTCCATACATCTCCTTCCCACCAAATATTTTTAAGAAGAGTCTTGCCAAGTAAAGCAGAGTTAAAATAGCTGAAATAATTGCTCCAACTGCAATTGCTGTATAACCCTCTTTCACTATACCCTGAATGACCATCAGCTTAGGGAAAAATCCACCTAAGGGTGGAAAACCCATTATAGAAACACTGCAAAGGGCAAAGGAAAACGCAGTTATAGGCATGGATTTTATTAGACCACCCAATTTCTCCAAATCACGGGTACCTGTAGCTTTCTCTATAACCCCTGCACTTAGGAAAAGCCCACCTTTAGCAATTGCATGGGCAACAAAGAAAAGTATAGCACCTACCCACCCCATAGGTGTCAAAAGAGCTAATCCCATAAATATGAATCCCAACTGACTGACTGTAGAATAAGCTATTACCCTTTTCATGTCTTGGGCAAATAATGCACCTGCTCCTCCTGCTAAGGAGGAGAAAAGTGCAAGAATAAGGAAAGGTTTCCACGGAGTGTGGTGGAAAACAGGAAAAAGACGGATAAAAATCAAAATCCCTAATTTAGCAACAATTCCTGATAAAAGCGCACTCATGGGAGAAGGTGCCACTGGATGAGCATCAGGTAGCCAAGTGTGCAAAGGTAATGTGGCTGATTTGGCTATTGCTCCAAGAAGGACAAGTAAAAATGCACCTCCTGGTAAATTCCCTTTTAATTTGTCCATAAATAGTGTTCCAGTGTTGAGGTAAATCCATAAAATGCCCAATAACATGAATGTGGAGCCAAAAAATGTCATGAGAAAAGTTTTATCTGCTATCCTAAGGAAACGCTTTTCTCTGTAAAATCCTACCAATCTCCAGGTTGCAAAAGCCACTATTTCCCAGAAAATATAAAGGAGTATGAGATGACGGGAATAGGCTACACCGATTAATGCTCCTATTAAAAGAAGGCTTAAACAATAAAATTCCTCATTGTGTCTTTCTTTTTTCAAATAAGGAATTGAGTAGAGAAGAGATAAAGCTCCCAAGAAAGAGAAGACCATTCCAAAAATTGCGGTGATTATATCCAGAGAGAAGTATAAGAATTTATAAGGAAGATTCAGGATAAATGGAGCAATTAAAAGAATTACAAAGGAAGCAAAAGGTAAAAGAAAACCTAAAATTTCTCTTACCCTCTCCTTACAGATAAGCGAAAGAATACTTCCTATTAATGGGAGAACCACTGGCAAAAGCCAGAAATTCTCACTTCCCATATTTCCTCCTAAGTTTTTCCGTTTTTTCCCAGGAAAGTTTTATTAAATCCTCCTGGGTCAAATATTCCTTCTTCTTATCACTTACTACTGCTACCCTTTCTGTACAGCAATAACAGGGATCAATGGAAGCTAAGATAATTATGGCATCTGCAAGTTGAGATCCGGGAAGTGTAGCTTTACATGTAGGTAAGTTTACATAAGTGGGAGCACGCACTTTATGTCGAATAGGGCTGGAGCCACCATCACTCCGCACATAATGGAAAGTCTCTCCCCGGGGAGCTTCGTGGCGGCCAATTCCTTCTCCAGGAGGAACTTCTTTTATAGTGGCCATTACCTCACCTTTCACTTTCTCCAAAGCATCCATACATTCTTCTACCATTTTTATAGACTCGAATATCTCTAAGATTCGCACAACTACCTTATCCAATAAATCTCCATTTTCACAAGTGGCAACTTCCCACTGGATAAGGTCATAAGCTGCATAGGGATCATCTTTTCTAACATCAATTTTTACACCAGAAGCTCTCGCAGTGGGACCTACTGCTCCATAATTTTTAACATCCTCAGGGGTCAAAACACCAATACCTTTAAGTCTGGAAATTATCACTGGGTCATCCAAAATAGCCTTACTCAACATTTCCAAATTCTTTTTTAGTTCTCCCAATTCTTTCCTTACCCACGGGAAATACTCTTCATTTAAGTCCCGTCTCACTCCTCCAGGAAGAAGCATATCGTAATGATTGCGGTTCCCGGTCAGTGCTTCAAAAATATCCAATACAGGCTCCCTCCATTTCCACACCCACATCCATACAGTATTGTAACCAAGAAAATGGCCAGCCAATCCTAACCAGAGAAGGTGAGAATGGATCCTTTCCAGTTCTCCAACCAGGGTTCTTATATACTTTGCCCTTTCAGGAATTTCTACTCTGCATAAGTTTTCCACTGCGTTGCAGTAGGCAATGGGATGAGAGGTAGAGCAAATACCACAAATCCTGGCTACAAGGAAAGTAACCTGTTGCCAGGATTTATGCTCCGCCAGTTTCTCTATACCCCGGTGATTGTATCCAATATGAACTTCCACATCTACCACTTTCTCACCTTCCACTGTAAGCAAGAAATGTTCCGGTTCCTCCTGAAGAGGATGATATGGACCAATAGGAATTACCGCTTTAGCCATTTTTCTTCTCCCAATTCCTTTCTTTCAGATCCCTTATACCTTTCTCATCCCTCCTTAAAGGATAAATTCCTTCTGGCCAATCTTCCGCAAGTAATAACCGGGTTAAATTTGGATGACCAGTAAATTCTATCCCTAACATTTCAAAAATTTCTCGTTCAATAAATTCCGCTCCTTTAATTAGTGAAGTCAAAGAATCAATTTTAAGATCATCCTTTGGGACTTTCACCCTTAAAGAATAAATTTTCCCAGTAGAATCTTCGGAGAAGTGGTAGAGTATCTCCATCTCCTTTCTCCCATCTATACCGCTGGCGGTAACAAATCGCAAATTTCTGTCGAGAAAGAAATATTCCACTACTTCTTTAAGGTCCTCTCTTTTTATATCCAAATAAATTCGATTTGGGGTATGTTCATAAATTTTAAGCAGTTTATCCCCCAGTCTTTCTTTTATTTCTTTCATTTCAGTTTCTCCAACAATTTGGCTATTCCAGCTATAATAGCCTCGGGTTTAGGAGGACATCCCGGAATGTAAAGGTCTACTGGGATTATCTTATCTAAGGGTCCCGCTTGATTATAACTCCCTTTAAAAACGCATCCACCCATTGGACATGCTCCTACTGCTATTACCAACTTAGGAGCAGGCATTTGTTCATAAATTCTTAATACTCGAGGGACACATTTCCGATTGACTATTCCAGTTACTAACAATACATCTGCATGTCTCACACTACCCACAAGTTTAATTCCAAACCTTTCTACATCATGACGAGGAGTGAGCAAATCAAGTATTTCAATGTCGCAGTTATTACAAGGGCCAGTAGCCAAATGGTAAACCCAAAGGGACCTTTTGAGTATTTTCTCCCTCCAGCCCATTTCTCACCATCCTGCTATTGCCAAACCCATAGCAATAATTCCTAAAACGAATACTCTGGACCAAAAAAACCTAACTGCCTGATCTATTCTTATTCGTGGATTTATATTCTTTATTACCACCATAATTAAAAAAACAACCAAGGCTTTTAAAAAAGACAAAATCCATTGCCAGCGGTTAAATGGGAATCCTCCCCAGAAGAGAAAAACCAAGAAAGAAGGGAGGAGAAAATGAAGTATACCTCGAGTAAGATAAAACATTCCCAAAAGAGAACCCGAGTATTCAATTAATGGCCCACCCATAATTTCAGTTTCACCTTCAGGAATGTCATAAGGTGGAAAGGCTAATTTTGCCTGGATAGAAAGGAGGGCAACTATAAAAGCAATGAAACAGGATGGATAATGAAGAGCAAAGGCTCCTTTTTGTAATTGCATAGACATTATTTGAGCAAATTTCACCGAACCTGTTTTCCACACTGGCACAAATACAGCAAGAATTAGAGGTAATTCATAGGAAAGCATCAGCTTTATTTCTCGAGATACTCCCATTGCTGCTAAAGGATTACCAGATGCTGATCCACCTAAGATTAAGGCTAAGGAGGGGAAAAGCAGGAAGTAAAGAAATACCACCACATCACCCAAAAAGGAAGTCTTAGGGAAAAGGCTCGTGCGAAAGAGTATAAGGGAGGAAATAAGTACACCAGCAAATGCTAAAAGCGGTGGGGTTATGAACATGAATCTTTGCGCATTTGCTGGAATAAGTGTCTCTTTTATCATCAATTTTAGAAAATCAATGTAAGGTTGCCAGAGAGGTGGTCCCATCCTCCACTGGAACCTGGCAGTTAATTTTCTTTCAATTCCCATCCATAAAAATCCTAAGGTAGCAACAAACAGGAAACCAGGAAATATTAGTAGATTAAATCCTAAATTTCCCATTATTTACTCCAGATCTTTCTTCCATCTTCTAATATGCACCAGCACTCTCTCCCCCAATTGGAAAATTTCTTCTTTTTCGTTTTCTTCCCCTTCCTTCCATTGAAGAGCATTATGGGGACAGGAACTAACGCAAACAGGTGGATTACCATCAGATCTATCTATGCAATAATCACAGTTGTAAGTAAGATAAGGGGTTGTCTCACGATAAATGGTCCCAAAGGGACATGCAGACATACAGGAATAACAAGAAATACATAAATAAGTATTTCTTCTAACCATTTTTTCATCATCTTTATAGAGAGCATCTCGAGGGCAGGAATTAATGCAGGGTGCTTCTTCACAGCGTCGACAGTAAAGCGCAAAACTTATAAGCTCTCTCAAATGAAGAATGCCATTATTAGAAGGATGATAGTAATAATCACACTTTACAACGCACTCAGGACATTCTTCACAAATATCCATATCAATAAAGAGTTTTTTCATTTTTTAACCCCAGATATTCGGCAAATTCATTATCTTACTGTAAGGAAAAACTGGACCATCTTTACAAACATAATAAGGTCCTAACATACAATGACCGCATTTTCCTACTCCACAGGACATGTTTCTTTCCATAGAAAGATAAATATTCTCCGGTTTATACCCCTCATCTAATAACTTTAAAGTTACAAATTTCATCATAATAGGAGGACCACAAACCACTGCGATAGACTGGGAAACATCAGGTATTTCCTCTTCCAAATTTTCCAAAGTGCAGGTAACTAACCCAACTCTCCCTTTCCAATTTTCATCTCCCTGATCTACAGTTACACGGAAGCAAACCTTATCACTGTATTCTTTTGGCCATTTCTCCAGAATACTTTCTTTATAGATCAAATCCTTCGGTGTTCGAGCTCCACAACAGAAAACTATTTTCTTGTACTTTTCTTTTTCTGCAACCAAGGTAAGGAAGAGTGCTCTTAAAGGAGCTAATCCCACACCACCTCCCACTATAAGAATTTCTTTCCCTTCAAATTTCTCTAAGGGATAGGGATTTCCAAAGGGACCCCTTATGCCCAGCATTACACCGGGTGGGAGATTATGGAGAGCAGAAGTCACTCTTCCAACCCTCATCACTGTAACTTCAAGATATTCTTTTTCAAAGGGAGAAGAAGAAGGAGTGAAAGGGGCTTCACCCACACCAGGGACAGTGAGTTCAATAAATTGACCAGCTTCAAAGGTGAATTCTTCCTGGGGAATTAAACGAAAAGTTTTAATTGTGGGTGATTCTTCAATAACTTCTACCAACTTAGCTGGTCGAGGCTGGTAAGGGTTCTTCTTAGGCAGCATTTTCCTTACCTTTTTTCAATTCTTCCTGGTCCAAGGCAAGTAATACTTCTCTCATATCGATTTTTCCCGGACATACACTTATGCACCTACCACACCCTGTGCATTCATATACCCCTTTTCTCACCATTCCATAATCAAATTTATGAGCATACCGATGCCGGAATCTCTCCATTCTTTTTTTCCTTGGATTGGCTCCTCCAGCTTCCTGAGCAAACCCTGGATACTGACAATAATCCCAAATTCTGATTCTCTCATTTGTCTTTTCTCCTTCCTCATCATAAAGAGTGTAACAATAACAGGTGGGACAAATAGCTGTGCAACCACCACAGGCCACACAAGTTTGAGATTTCTCTTCCCAGACTGGGGAATCAAAATGTGTGCGAAGGAGATAGGTTAAAGGTTTGGACAAAGGAAAAAATTCTTTGTTAACCTCCATTACTTTTTTCTTCATTTCCTCACGGAAAAGATCTCTCCTTTTTATATCCTCTGGTTCAGCAAGCCAAGTAGGATATTTTTTCACCACTTCCTCCCCCCATGGACTCCCCACCTCCATGATGATAATGTCTTCTAAAAGGGTCAGATTTAAATCAAATTTACTTTCTGGATAGGGATTTCCATCCACAAATACACAAAAGCAGGTGGGTAGAACTTCTGTGCAGTCAAAAGAAATAATGTAATAACTTTCCCTCTTTGCTAAATAAAATGGATCAGAGGGAACAGTATCATCAAACATAATATCATAAATGGCTAAAGCTCGAAGATCACAGGCTTTAAATCCAAAAATTATTTTTTTCTCTTCCACTGTGGGAAGATCTTCCTCACCGAAATATCTGGCCACTCGCTCTCGGGGAGGAAGAAACAAAGTTTTTGTATAAGGGTGCAGACTCCTAACCCCTCCTAAGTAAATATCATGTGGGCCTGAAATCTTTCCAAAAGTTACTTTCTCTCCTTCTTTTTTTAAGCCGTAAACTGGAGCATGATTATCTTCCAGCCATTTTAAAAATTTCCCTAATTCTTCCCTGGGTATTTTACAAATTAAAGGTTCTTCCCTTCTCATTTGTCCAGAAAAAAATTTCATTGAGTTTACCAAAAACTATTTTTAGAAGTCAAGATTTTTCCCCCTCACCTTACGACTATGAAGGAGGTCCCAATTTAAACCCTAAGGTCAGTCCCAAAAATCGCAATAGAAGATGAAAGGAAGGGTAAAAGAAGAGAAAAGAGGGAAAAATAATTAAAAACAAAGGATAAAAGACATCGAAAAGGGTAAGAAATTGGGGAAAAAATGGAAGAAGAAAAGAGGCAATATTTCTCCTGTGAAGAAGTCAGAAACCCAGGAGAGAATACTTGTTTTTCAGGAAGTATCAAGAAAAGGAAGCATTTGTGTAGATTTTTCAAAAAGAAGAAAGATTTCTTTATTAATGCTCCAGAGTTTAATCACAAAACATCTTGCATGGTAGATAAG
>JAGGYA010000013.1 GCA_021162785.1 Candidatus Calescibacteriota bacterium | reverse complement strand
GGAGATGGAGGAGGATACCTATGGGAGAAAGAGAAATTGCTCAAATAAAGGCACTTCAAAAAGCCTTGGGGATAGAGAGTAAAAGAGAAGAGAAAGAGATGGAGGCTGTAAATGCTTAATTATAAGGCTCTCTCTTTTTTACAGGAAAAATGGGACTTGACCTTATATTTATGCCAAAACAGTTTCTTTACAAAAGGTCTTATTTTGGTTATCATATTGAAATCAGGGTCGAGCTCTCTTCCTATACTTTCAACTGTTATCAGTGTTTTTGCTAAAAGGTATAAATTAGGAGGAACTTTTATCCTGTTTTCCGAAACCACATTAATTATCTCTCCTACGAGCCGTTCCATTCTTAACTCTTTTAAAGGTACCTCATAGTAGCGGTCTATAAGGTCTGCAACATCCAGTTCAAGTTTTTTAATATCCATATCTTCCTCAACCATCCCCAAAGCAATAAAAGATTCTATTATGGTGGATGCATCTCGCTCAATAATTGCTTGCAAGATATTAGCAAACTGTGATTTTGTCTCCTCATCAATGCGGCCTACCATACCAAAATCCAAAAAGGCAATCCTATTATTATCCAAGACAAAAATATTCCCAGGATGAGGGTCTGCATGGAAGAAACCATCTACAAAAATCTGTTTCAATACTGCATTAGCTCCATTTATGGCTATTTTTTTCTTATCCAGTCCTGATTTCTCTATCTTTTCTACATCTGTTACCTTTATCCCTTCAATTTTCTCTATAATTAGGATTCTTTTGGTTGATAGATCATGGAATACTTTGGGGATATATACTGTATCATCACCTTTAAAATTCCTGCGGAACCTATCGATATTGTTTGCTTCTGTATTGAAATCAATCTCTTTTAAAATTGCCTTTCTAAACTCATCTACTATTTCCACTGGATTATAAAGTTTACTTTCCTCAATATATTTTTCGGCTAATTTGGCTAATGTGTATAATATTTCGATATCTTGTTTAATTATCCTTTCTACATTTGGTCTTTGAACCTTTACGATAACTTTTTCTCCTGTTTTTAACTTACCCGAATGAACCTGGGATAAGGAAGCAGCAGCTATAGGTTTTACAGAAAATTCATCAAATAATTCATCAATAGGACATTTGAGTTCTTCTTCCACTATTTTCTTCGCTTTTTCATACTCAAAAACAGGGGCTTTATCTTGGAGTTTCTTAAACTCTTCACAAAATTCCAGTGGCACTAAATCAGGCCGTGTGCTTAATATCTGTCCTAACTTAATAAATGTTGGCCCTAATTCTTCCAGAACCTTGCGAACCCTGACAGAGGCTGGCATATCAAATATATCTAACCTCCTTAGGGGACCGCGCCTGACCAGTTTTCTCCGGATGAGCTTCTCTCCAATATGCAAACGGTCAACAATGTAGCCAAAGCCGTATTTGACTAAAACCCACAAGATTTGATTTAGCCTTTGAATGTTATGAATCTTTTGCTTAATATCTCCTAACATGCTTACCTTCTTCTTGCCCAATTCTGCCTTCTTTAGATAACTCATCCACTATTTCTTTTACCTTCTTCTTAGTTGTTACCAATGCCCTCAATTCCAGACTAACTGCTCACTCCAAGACAAACTAATATCCAACCTGCTTTAAACTCCATTCTTTCACCCCTCTAAACTATTGAGAGCCTTTTCAAGTGCCTACTTTATATTTTTCTTCTTCTTCCCACTTTTTCTGCTAATTCATAGATAACCGGGATCAGGTAAAGGGTAAAGACTGCAGAGATTAAAACTCCTCCAATTACAGATATAGCCATAGGTGCTCTAAACTCTGAACCTGAAGTATGAGATATTGCCATTGGAAACATTCCAAAAACTGTTGTTAGAGTGGTAAGTATTATTGCTCTAAGTTTTGTTGTGCATCCTTCAATTAAAGATTCTCTCACATCTTTTTTCCTTTCTCTCCTGAGTAAATTCACATAATCTATCATTACTATTCCATTGTTTACAACAACTCCAGCCATAAGTATCATTCCGAGAAATGAACCAATATTTAATGTGGAATGAGAAATTAAAAGCCCTGCTACAACACCTATTATCCCCAGTGGCAATGTGAACATAACTATTAATGGATGAATTAAGGATTCAAAATCTGATGCCATTACCATATAAACTAAGATAATTGCGAATATAAATGCAAAGAATAAACTACCAAATGCCTCCTTCATCTTTTCGTATTGACCACCAAATTCTATGTAATATCCAAAGGGAAGTTTTATATCCTTTATTTTTTCTTTTATTTCTTCCACAACAGACCCTAAATCCCTTCCTGAAACATTCCCTGTAACTGAGACCTTCCTCTTTTTATTCTCCCTTTCTATTTTTACAGGGCCTTTCCCAATTTCTATCTTTGCAACCTCTTTAAGTGGAACTTGAACACCCCCCATTGTAGTTATGGTAAGATTCTCTAAATCTTTAATATCTCTTCTATAAGGCTCTTTGAACCTTACCCTCATATCATATTCATCTCCACCAATTCTATATTTTGTTGAAACCTCGCCAAGAAATGCTGTCTTTACTGTAGAACCAATAATAGCACTTGTTAAACCAATTCTTGATGCTTTCTCTCTATCAATAATTACTTTAATCTCAGGCTTTCCAGTCTTCAAACTTATATCCAAATCCTTAAGTCCATGAATATTCTTTATCCTTTCCTTAACTTCCTCCGCTATTCTTTTTAAAACCGGTAATTCTTTCCCAAATATTTTTATAACAATATCTTGAGTTTCCCCACCTGCAGTCGTCATCATTTTGCTCATATCAGTAAATTCATAATGAATACCTTCCAGAGGAGCAATTTTCTTCCTTATAGCATCTCTTATCTGGAATATGCTCCTTTTCCTATCTTCTTTCCACTTAAATCTTCCGAATACCTGTGCTTCATAAACTTCTGAACTTCCCATACCAAAGGCAACATCAAGTTTTGATGCCTCACTCATTCCACCAAAAGAAGCAATATGGATTACCTCAGGTTCTTTGAAACATCTTTCTATGTATTCAACATACTTTTCTGTATCTTCCAATGTTGTTCCTACTGGCATACTTAATTTGAAAATCTGCATTGGTGTATCTATTGAAGGTATAAATTCTTTACCAATAAATTTTAATCCCCACAGGCTTAATCCAAAAAGAATAAAAGAAGGGAGGATGAATAATAATTTATGATTTAAAGCAAATGTTAGAGTCTTTTTGTAAAAATTTTTTATTTTCCCAAATCCTTTTTCCTCTGCTATTTTTAATTTTTCCCCTTTACCTTTAAATAAAACTGAGGAAATCATTGGAACTAAAGTAATTGCAGCAATGAAGGAAGCAATTAAGGAAACAGTCACAGTTAAAGCAAGCGGTCTTATTAACCTTCCTGTAATTCCTGTAACAAATATTGTAGGTAAGAAAACTATTATGGTTGTCAAAGTTGATGCTAAAATTGCTCCCATAACCTCTGTTGTTCCACCTGATGCAGATATATCAGGTGGTTTCCCTTCTTCAAGATAACGGAATATATTCTCAATAACTATTATGGCATTGGATACAAGCATACCCACACCAAGAGCCATTCCCGCCATGGTCACCACATTCAAGGTATATCCTGCTGAATATATTCCAATAAAAGCAACAAGAAGGGAAAAAGGAATGGATAAACCGACAACAAGGGTTGGGGTAAAACTCCTTAGGAAAAGGAAGAGTAAAATTACAGTGATAATTCCACCTTGTAAGACATTTTCGGTTGTCATTCTTACAACTCTTTTTGCTACATCACCAAAATCCATTAATTTATAGAATTTAACATGGGGAGGTATTATTTCTTTTAGAGATGAAAGTTTTTTCTTTACCCTATCTGATACCTTTACTACATTTGCTCCTGATTGTTTCATTATTCCAAGTATTACGCAGTCCTTCCCATCAACTCTTGCATAACCTCTTACTTCTTTAAATGTATCCTTAACTTCTGCAATATCCTTTACATAAACTGGTTTACCTTGATAAATTCCGACTATTGTGTTTTTAATTGGCTCTAAACTCTTATACTCACCTAAAGTTCTTAAAAGATATTCCTTATATCCTTTCTTTATATGTCCTCCTGAGATATTTATATTTTCCATTCTTAAAGCATTTACAATCTGAAGTAGAGAAAGCTTATATCCCTTTAATTTCTCACCATCAACAAATATATTTATCTCCCTTTTCTTCCCTCCCATAAGCATAACCTGAGCCACACCATCTATTCCTTCCAATCTTGGCTTTATTTCGTCATCAAGGTATGTTCTCAATTTTAAAGTGTCTTCCCCAAATCCTGTTACAGCATAAAGAAGAATAGGCATATCTGAAGGATTATATTTAATAACAATTGGTTTATCCGCATCATCTGGAAGATAATCTTCAATTAATGAGACCCTATCCCTCACCTCCTGGGCAGCAAAATCAAGTTTTGTTCCCCACTGGAATTCAACCATTACAACTGATATACCTTCCATTGAAAAAGAGGATACTTTTTTAACATGTTTTACAAGTCCTATGGATTCTTCAATCAATTTAGTAATCCTTGATTCTATCTCTTCAGAAGAGACTCCCTCGTAAGTCGTTACAATTGAAACAACAGGATATTCCAGATCAGGCATCATATCCAAACCTAAATTAAAGAAGGAAAGAATACCCAAAATACAAAGCATTAAAACAATCATTAAAGTTGTAACTTTTCTCTTAACTGAAATTTCCGGTATATTCATTTTCTTACCTCAACTTCCATTCCTTCCTTAAGACCAATTCCTCCTTCTATAACCACCTCTTCTCCTTCTTCCAGTCCCTTTAAGATTTCAACTTTTCTTCTTTCCTCTATCCCTTTTTCAACATACCTTTTTCTGACCTTTCCATTTTTTACTACCCAGACAAAGAACTTTGAGTTCTCTTTAAAAATAGCTTTCTCATTAATAACTAATGTATTTTTTCTCTCCTTTACTATTATTTTCATCCTTGCAAACATACCAGGTTTTAATTTATATTGAGGATTATCAATCTCTACCTTTACCTTACCTGTTCTGGATAATGGGTCTATTGAAGGGGAAATATCTGTAACTCTACCTTCAAATAATTTTTCTGGATATGCATCTACTTTTATAAGAACCTTCATACCCTTTTTTAAAGATGGAAAATCATTCTCTGCTACTTCTCCTATTATCTTTACCTTATCAACCTTTATGAGACTATAAATAGGGGAACTTTTCATCATACTTGAACCTGTAATCATTTCTCCTTCATCAACAAATTTCTTCTCAATTATTCCTGAGAAAGGAGCAGTTATGTAAGAATCTTTTAATTGCTTCTCTGCGAGAGAAAGATTTGCTTTAATGCTTTCCACCCTTGCTTTTGCTGTTTCATATCCTGCTTTTATATCGTCATACTGTTGAGAAGATACAGCTTTTTCTTTATAAAGGGAGGAAATCCTTTTAAAGTCCTTTTTAATCCTCTCCAGTTCTATCTCAGCCATTTTCAGTGATGCTTTAAGGCTTTTTATCCTCAATTCAAGTTCTTCATGCTCAATCTCTGCAAGAAGTTCCCCTTCCTTAACCCTATCTCCTTCATCAAAGTAAAGTCTCTCTAAAACCCCCGGAACCTTTGAATAAATTATGATTCTTTTATAAGGAAGAATATTTCCATATGTATCAATGGTCTTTTTAATTTCTCCTCTTTTTACTTTCTCCACCTTCACAGGCACCTTTACTTCTTTCTCCATAATTTCTCTTCTTTCTCTTCTAAATCCAAAGCCGAACATTAAGGATGGGAAAAGAACTAAAAGAAATGCTAAAAAAATCGGTTTTCTCATCTCACTTTACCTCCATTTCCTTCTCCAATTCCACTTTTGCCATCTGAAAATCACATAAAGCCTCTCCTTTTCCCATCTCCGACGCTTCACTTCCTTCCATGCCCATCCAAGGAAGGGATTTTTCCTCATAGGAGTTTCTCCATCTTATCGCTCAGTTCCAGAAGTTTTTTCCGTTCCTCCGGGGTAAATTTTTCCAAAATCTCCTCTAAGAAATTACGGAATTGCTGTTTGATTCTCGTAACTACCTTTTTTCCCTTGTCTGTAAGAGAGGCTATTATAACCCTTCTATCGAATGGCGAAAACTTTCTTTCCACTAACCCCATCTTCACCAGATTGTCTACTAATCCCGTGATGGCAGAGGCGCTCACCTGAAGGTATTTGGCGAGATCCACCATTATGGTTTCCTTCTTCTCTAAAAGATAGGAAAGGATGTGAAATTGGGGAATGCTTATCTCTCCAGAGGATAACTCATTATGAAGTTTAGCCCTTATCTTTCTCTGCATGCTAAGGATTATCTTGTGTAGTAACTCAGCATTTTTCTTGACTCCCATTTATTTCATCTCCTTTATAATTAAATAATTTAATTATATAGAAACTTAAAGAAAAGTCAAATCGAGAAAGTAAGGGTTAAACTCAACTTTGACACCCTGATTTCTGAAAAGGGCATGAATAAAGGGATTGGAAATTAAGGGGGAGAGGTCTCATTACAGGGAAGGCTTTAGGAAAAACCCTATTTTGAGTTCTGGAAAAGGCTCGCATTTCCTCCTTTATCCCTCCTTAGTTTCACCACACTTAGCCTATCCATTTCTCTGATTGTCTCTCTTTCTCCTCCAGTTCCTCGTTTTTTCGGAAATTAATTTTGAGGATTTTTAGTGGGAACTGCCAAAGTTGGTTAAATCCTTTTTCCACTCTTGGAGTTTACGGTTGATCACATATTCCAGAAGGGATAGGGTCAGAGAAGGGGTTTTTTCATTTTTCCTCTCTTTTCAAATCTGAAATTTCTCTTCCCATGGCTTTCTCAAGGCGAGCAAGAGCAATTCTGTAGTTGTAAAGTGAGCGGTAGTAATCGCTTTTTGCTCGGGTAAGCATGGTCTGGGCATCCAGGACATCAGTGTTTGTGGCCATACCCTCCTGGAACCTTAAACTTGTGTCATGGAAGTTTTTCTCCGCTTCTTTTACCCTTTCCTCACTCACCTTTATTCTTTCCTTTGAAGAGATGAGGTTAAAATAGGCCTGTCTCACCTCCAGTTCCACTCTTTTCTTGAGAAGCTGGAGAGTTTGTTTCAATTGTTCTACCTGTGCCTTAGCTTTCTTTACTTCATTCCAAGTTGCACCCCAGTCCCAGATATTGAGGGTTACGGAAATCACCGCCATCCAGGAATCCTGCCATTCATCAATGGGAATTTCCTCGCCTCTTTTCCTATCCCAGGAATAGAGAAGGGATACTTGAGGAAAGAAGTCAGAACGAGCTATTTTTATACCTTCCTCACCCATTTTTATTCTTTCCTCAAGTTCCTTTAACTCTGGTCGATGAAGGAATGCTTCCTTTATGCATTTTTCCAGCTCTACCTCTGCTTCCTCACACTCAAGAATATCTTCCAGTATGACTTCTTCATCCATGTCTCGATGAAGGACACTGTTGAAATAGGCCTGAGCAAGTTTGAGAGAATTTTCAGTATTGATCAATAATTCTCTTGCTTTACTCACTGCTACTCTTGCTCTGGTAACCTCAACTTCCGGCACCATACCTTCCCGATAGAAGTTTTCCACCACTTTTAGATGAGCTTGGGTTTGCTTTAAAGTTTCTTCACCCACCTTTTTCAGTTTTTCTGCGGTAAGGACCTCGTAATAGGCTTTTTTAACCTCAAATATGAGGTCATTTTTAACTTTTTCCTGCTGGAAGAGGGAACATTTAAAATTAAAGTTATTCATTCTGTATAGTGCAGTAAGTCTTCCTCCAGTGAAAATGGGTTGAGTAATAGTGAGGTTGTAGTCGTAAATCTCTTCATCTGTAAGAGTTACGGATGTTTCTGGAAGAGGGGGAAATCCAGGGATGGGGGGCAGACTCATTTCCATCTTTTTCTTTTCATCAAGGCGTGTGTAAGAAGAGGAGGAGTAGAGATGGGGGAGAAAATAACTTATACTTTTTTTCTTTTCAGCTTCAGCCTCTTTAATTTTCTCTTTTGCTACCTTTAAGGAGGGATTGTTTTTTAAGGCTATGGAAATGCTTTCCTTAAGAGTCAAAGGCTGGGCGAGGAGGAAAACTGGAAAAGTAACAAGCAGGAAAAACAGTGTTTTTGATTTCATAACAGCCTTTCCATTTTCTCACTTAATTGGAGAAATTTTTCCCTTTCCTTTGGGGTGAATTTTTCCAGGATATTTTCCAGGAGTTCTCTGAATTCTCGCTGAATCCTGGTGATAATCTCCTTCCCCTTTCTGGTAAGGGAAACAAGGACTATTCTCCGATCTTCCGGAGAAAAATGTCTCTCCACCATACCCATTTTCACCAGATTGTCTACAATGCTGGTGATAGCAGAGGCGCTTACCTGGAGGAATCTTGCAAGTTCCACCATGATGGCTTCTCCCTGGTCGAGAAGATAGGTGAGGACATGGAATTGAGGGATGGTAATTATTCCCTGAGAAAGTTCGTTATGCAGTCTTGCTCTAATTTTCCTCTGGATTGAAAGGACAATCCCATCCAACTTTTCAGCAGATTTCTTAAGGTCATCCATTTGTAAAAATCCTTTATTATCAAATATTTTAATTATACAATATTTTAAATTTTTAGCACTCTCTTTGTCAACAATTTTCCGGGTATAATACTGTGATGAGACAGGTGGTAATTTTCCTCCTCCTTATTCTTTCCCTTCTTGTTCTTTTCTTTATGGGGAAGGCGATTTATGGATTGAAGATTTTAACTTCAAAAGGATTTCTTAATGTATTCACTTCTTCCTATAAACTTGAAGCTCTTCAAATACTCCTCCTGATTTCTATCCTTCTGCTTTTAGTTATCTCTATTCTCTTGCAGTTGATACATCTTTTTCCCCAGAGGAAGAAGAAAGGATGAAATACAAACTCACACTGGAGTATGACGGGACATCTTTTTACGGATGGCAGAAGCAGAAAGATAAATATACTGTCCAGGGCGTGATAGAGGAATGTCTTGAAAAAATTTATGGGACACCTGTGAAACTGGTGGGACAGGGAAGAATTGATAGGGGCGCTCATGCACTTGCTCAAACCGCTCATTTTGTAGCCCCTTCAAAACTTCTCCCTGTAAATATTAAGAAGGCTCTTAATTCCTTACTTCCATCCGAAGTAAGGATAATTGAAGTGGAAGAGGTGGATGAGGGATTCCATGCGCGTTATTCTGCTATTTCCCGAACATATCTTTACCTTGTCACCCCAGAGGAAGTGCCTGTTTTTTTAAGGAATTATATTTTCCATTACCCTTATACTCTTGATGTGGAAAAGATGAAGGAAGCTTCCAGATATCTTTTGGGTGAACATGATTTCACTTCTTTCTCCCAGGCTGGTGAGGAGAGGGGAAAGATAAGGAAGATTTTAAAGCTGGAAATAGAAGAAAGGGAGAAACTTATTCTGCCCTGGTGTGAGTACCCCATTAAAAATGTTCGTTTTGAAATAGAAGCGAATGCTTTTTTAAGGAAGATGGTGAGAAACATTGTGGGGACTCTCTTGGAGGTAGGGAGGGGAAAAATACTGGTTTCCCGCGTAGCGGAGATACTGGAGGGAAAGGATAGAACCCTTGCTGGACCAGCAGTTCCTGCTCACGCTCTTTTCCTCCTGCGGGTAAATTACTGAAAAATTTTGATAGAATTTTTTCAAGCTAATGAGGAAATCAGATTTTGTTCATCTACATCTTCATACTCATTACAGTTTTCTTGATGGGCTTTGCAAGATAGAACCATTACTGGATAGGGCAAAAGAACTGGGATTTCATGCCCTGGCCATTACTGATTCTGAAGGAATGTTTGGAGTGGTGAAATTTTATGATGAGGCGATAAATCGGGGGATAAAACCCATTATTGGTTGTGAAGTTTATGTGGCACCGGGTAGCAGGAAGGATAAAGGAGGGAAAGGTATTCGTGAGGCTTCTTATCATCTCACTTTGTTGGCTTCTACAGATGAGGGGTATCGTAACCTTATGAAACTGGTGAGTATAGGATATCTTGAAGGTTATTACTATCGGGCAAGAATAGATAAGGAAGTTTTAGCCCAGTACTCTAAAGGGATAATAGCTTTAAGCGGATGTCTTAAAGGTGAGGTTCCCTTCCTCATTGCTCAGGGAAAAGTAGATGAGGCGGAAAAAAGAGCAGAGATTTACAAAGAAATAATGGGGGAGGGGAATTTCTTCCTGGAACTTATGAATCTTTCCCTCCCGGGTCAGGATAGTATCAATCGAGAAATCATAAGGATAGCAAGAAAACTGGATATCCCTCTTGTAGCCACTAATGATGTCCACTACATTTATAAGGAAGATGCACAAGTTCACGAGGTTCTTCTCTGTATTCAAACAAAGACCACATTGAGTAGTCCTCGCAGACTCAAATTTGGGAGCCAGGAATTCTACCTCAAATCCAGTGAGGAGATGAAGGAACTGTTCCGTGAAGTGCCTGAAGCAATTAAAAATACTGTAGAAATTGCAGAGAGATGCAATGTCAAAATACCTTCTGATGTTTTTTATCTTCCCCGTTTCCCTGTTCCTGAAGGTTTTAATTTAGATACTTATCTGGAAAAACTGGTTTGGGAAGGTGCAAAGAAGAGATTTGGAGAGATATCTTCAGAAGTTAAAAAGCGGATAAATTATGAACTTGATGTGATTAAAAGGATGAGATTCCCCGGGTATTTCCTCATTGTTAGGGATTTTATAGATTTTGCTAAAAAGAACAATATTCCTGTGGGGCCAGGTAGAGGCTCTACTGCGGGAAGTCTTATTGCATACTGCTTGGGGATTACTGATATCAATCCTTTAAAATACGGTTTGATTTTTGAACGCTTCCTTAACCCTGGAAGAAAAAGTCTACCCGATATTGATGTGGATTTCTGTGATGAAAGGAGAGGGGAAGTTATTGAGTATGTAAGAAAAAAATACGGAGAGGATAGAGTTTGTCAGATCATAACATTTGGAACCTTAGGTGCACGTGCTGTGATAAGAGATGTGGCCAGAGTTCTGGAAATTCCTTATCAGGATGCAGATAAGATTGCCAAACTCGTCCCTTCCGGCCCGGGTATAACGCTGGAAGACGCGGTGAAAAGAGTCCCTGAATTACGCGAAGCCTTTGAGAAGTATCCTTACCTTTACCGAATTTCTCAGGCACTGGAAGGAACGGTAAGACATGCATCTGTTCATGCAGCTGGAGTGGTGATAGCACCTGGACCACTTACAGATTTCACTCCTCTTTACCTTACTAAGGAGAAGGAAATAACTACCCAGTACGACATGGATTCTTTAAGCAGAATAGGTCTTCTAAAGATGGATTTCTTAGGGCTCAAGACACTTACGGTAATTGATAACACAATTAAGTCTATTGAAGAGGGAGAGGAGGAAGGGATAAGAGAAAAAATGCAAATGCTGGATGACAGAAAGACTTATCGCTTACTTCAGGAAGGGAAGACAGTGGGGGTGTTCCAGTTGGAGAGTCGTGGGATGCGGGATATTCTCCGGGAACTTAAACCGGAAAAATTTGAAGATATAATTGCAGTTCTTGCTCTCTATCGTCCAGGACCTCTGGGTGGTGGTGAAGTAGAGAAATTTATAAAGAGAAAGAGGGGTGAATGGCCAGTGGAGTATTTGCATCCTTCACTGGAAGATATCCTTAAGGAGACTTATGGAACCATTCTTTACCAGGAACAGGTTATGCAGATTGCTCATAAAATTGGTGGATTTACCATGGAGGAAGCGGATGATTTGAGAAAAGCAATGGGCAAAAAAGTGCCTGAGATAATGGAGAAGATGAAGGGGAAGTTTATTGAAGGAGCAAAAAGCAGAGGTATTGATGAAGCGTTAGCTGAGAAAATATTTGATATGATGGCTTACTTTGCCGGATATGGATTTAATAAATCCCATGCTACCGCTTATGCTTTTCTTTCCTATCAGACAGCATTTTTAAAAGCCAATTACCCATTGCAGTTTATGGCAGCACTTCTCACAAGTGAAATAGGAAATCAGGATAAAGTGGTGGAATACATTAAAGAATGTGAAGAGATGGGGATAGAAATTCTTCCACCCGATATAAATAAGAGTTTCCCGGACTTCAGAGTGGAGGGGAACAGGATAAGATTTGGTCTGGCAAGCGTGAAGAATGTAGGTGAGGGTGCGGTAAGGGAGCTGGTAAAAGCAAGAGAGGAGAAAGGAGAATTTACATCGCTGGAGGATTTTGTGGAAAAAGTGGAGATGAAACAGGTTAATCGTAAAACCATTGAAAGCCTCATAAAATGTGGAGCTTTTGATTCTCTGGACAGGAATCGAGCTAAACTTCTTTCCCTTCTACCCGAATTTCTGGAGAAAAAAGGAAAGAGAAAGAAAACTGGGCAGTTTACTCTTTTTGCTGAGCCGGAGGAAAAAGAGGAGCCTCAATGGGGACTCCTGGAGACCCTTGCATTTGAGAAGGAAGTTCTTGGATTTTATTTCTCTGGACATCCTTTAAAAAAATACGAAACTATCCTCCCCATATATTCCCTATCCATTGGGAAACTTAGAGAGATGGAAAATGATAGCCGAATCCGAATTGGTGGAATAATTACTCAAATAAAGACTAAATACACCAGGAATTCTAACCGGATGATGAGACTCAGTATAGAAGATTTGGAAGGTGTTTGTGAAGTTACGGTTTTCCCTCAGGTTCTGGAGAAGTATCATCCTTTGTTGAAGAAGGATGGGATAGTGATTGTGGAAGGTATACTGGAATCAAATACTCCTCCTTACAGAATGCGGGCAGAGAAAGTTTATCCTGTGGAAGGAATAGAAAAACTTCTACCCGTAGAAGTTCATATTCATTTAAGGGAGGAAATACTCTCCCCCTTTGTCCTGGAAGAGTTAAAGGGAATTTTAGAGAAGTTCCGCGGAGAGAACAAACTCTTTCTCCATCTTTATAATAAGGAGAGGAAAATTTCTCTCTTACCCTCTCCTAAATTTTATATAAAACCGGATATACGACTGATTAAAGAAGTGGAAAGTATTCTGGGTTATCAGAGTGTAAGACTAAAATTCCCTGGCTGAAAAGTTGAGACTCTGGATACTGGATCTGGATGGTGTAGTTTATAGAGGGAATAAACTTATTGAAGGTGCAAAGGAATTCGTGGAGGGGGTAAGAGATAAGGGGGAAGACCTTGTATTTTTGACCAATAATTCCTTATTCACTCCTGAATTCTACTCTGAAAAATTAACCCGTCTGGGTATTCCTGTAGAGGCTTGCGATATCTACACTTCTGCTGAACTTACTGGAGCCTATCTTCAGGAAAGTGGAATTAAGAAAGTCTTTGCCATAGGAGAGGGAGGATTGAAAAAAGCTCTTCTTCGTAGGGGAATAAAACTTGAGGAGTCTCCAGATGTGGAAGCAGTGGTAGTGGGACTGGACAGAGATTTCCATTACCGGAAACTTGTCATTGCCTATAAAGCAATTGAAAAAGGAGCACATTTTTTAGCTACAAATACTGATTCCACTCTCCCCTGTGAGGATGGATTACTCCCTGGGTCGGGAAGTATTGTAGCTTCTGTGGAAAAAGCTACTGGTAAAAGACCTGTGGTTATAGGGAAGCCTGAACCAGTAGGTATTCAACTTATACTCCAGGAACGGGGTGAGGGAAAGGAGGTTTTCATTGTGGGTGATAGAGTAGATACAGATGTGCTTGCAGGAAAGAGAGCGGGAATAAAGACAGTCCTCGTCCTCACAGGAGTTACTACTCGAGCGGAAATTGATAAAATTCCACCTTCTCATACACCGGATATAATAGTGGATAGATTGGAGGAGTTGCTTAAGTGAGTAAGCTTCCCCTTTCTTTTTATCAGAGACCTGTTCTCACAGTTGCACCAGAACTTCTTGGGAAGATCCTGGTAACATCCCTTCCTGAGGGAATAACTTCAGGGAAAATTGTGGAGGTAGAAGCCTATACCGGGATAAAGGATCCTGCATCTCATGTTTACGGTGGGAAAAAGACAGAAAGAACGCGGGTTATCTTTGAAGAAGGTGGAAAAGTTTATGTTTATTTTGTTTATGGTATGCATGTTTGCTTCAATATCGTTACTGGAGAAAAGGGGACTGCTGAATGCGTCTTCATAAGAGCGCTTGAACCTTTAGAAGGCATTGAAATCATGAAGAAGAGGAGAGGTGTAAACGATATTTTTAAACTTACTTCAGGGCCTGCAAAACTTACCCAGGCTCTGGGTATTGATATGAGTTTTTATGGGGAATCCTTGGATGGGGAAAGAATATACCTTAAGGAAGGAGAAAAGATAGAACCTTCAAGGATTGATACCTCTCCCAGGATAGGTATTGACTATGCAGGAGAAGCAAAAGAATGGGAATATCGTTTCTTTATAAAAGATTCTCCTTTTCTCTCAGTAAAATTGAGCAGAAGATGATTTTAAGTTAGAATAATCCATGATTCCATTAAGAGATACCATTCCCTCGCAGAGATTTCCAGGAATTGTGGTTACCCTTATAATCCTCAACATTTTTTTCTTTTTTGTTGAACTGAATCAAGGTTCAGCCCTTCCCCATTTCATAAAAGTTTATGGTGTAATCCCTGCCCGATACTTTTGGCTTAAACATCATTCACCTGAACTTTTACCCAGGATACTGCCAATCTTTACCTCCATGTTTCTGCACGGTGGATGGTTTCATCTCTTAGGAAACATGCTTTATTTATGGATATTTGGGGATAATGTGGAGGATCGGATGGGACACCTACGGTTTTTAATTTTCTATCTCCTTTCTGGTATGGGAGCAGGATTATTTCATATTTACACCAATCCCCGTTCAGTTGTCCCCAGTATTGGGGCTTCGGGAGCAATTGCTGGGGTTCTGGGAGCTTACTTCATCTTGTTTCCCTTCTCACGCATAATAACCCTTCTACCTTACCTTTTCTTCTGGACAGTTATTGAAATACCCGCTTTCTTTTATCTGGGGATTTGGTTCCTTATGCAGTTCTTCTCAGGTACAACTGCTTTACTGGTGGGGGAGAGAATGGCAGGTGGAGTGGCCTGGTGGGCTCATGTGGGAGGATTTATTACAGGTATTGCTCTTTTACCTTTCCTTCTCCCACGAAGGAAGGTGGAAGTTTATTACAATTGAGCCTCAAATAAACGAGAAAAATTTCACTCACCCAAAACTATACGGGCATCCACACAGAGGAGATTCTTTGAATAAAGGAAAACAGGGTTGGCGTCTATTTCTTTTATCTGGGGGAAATCAGCTATCAGATGTGAGATTTTGCTGATTGCTGAAACCAATGCTTCTATATCCCCACTTTCCTCTCCTCTCACACCGAAGAGAATATCCTTCCCCTTTATCTCTTCTATCATTCTTCTTGCTTCTTTCTCCTCTACAGGAGCTACACGGAAAGTGACATCTTTAAAAACCTCTACCCATATTCCTCCCAAACCAAACATAACCACAGGCCCAAAAGTGGGATCCTTTATCCCCCCAATTATTACTTCTTTACCTCCAGGAGGAGCCATTTTCTGAATCAGTATCCCTCTTAATTCAAAAGAAGGTATTTTTTCTCCCACTTTCTCAACCATCTCCTTATACGCCTTCTTTAATTCCTCTTCATTCTGAATTCCCAGTTTTACTCCACCCACATCGCTTTTGTGAAGCACTTGAGGTGAAAGTATTTTCAAAGCCACAGGATAACCAAGGGTAGAGGCAATTCTTGCTGCTTCTTTTTCGCTTGTTGCTACCTCTCTTCCTGGAACCTGAATTCCATAAATTTCGAAGATTTCTTCTGCTTCGTTTTCCAAAAGCCAGCTTCTTCCTTCCTTCTGAACATTTTCCAGGATCTCCTCAACTTTATCCTTCATTTTCTTTTTCCCTCCACTTCCCATAAATGTATAATGCATGCATCACTGTTGCAGCATCATAAACATCGTTAAAATTGGGTATTCCATTTTCTTCCAGAATCTTTACTCCCTCTTGGGTGAGCTCTCCACCCATAAAGGAAGTGACTATGGGTTTTTTATATTTCTTGAACATTTCCACCACAATTTCTGCATCCTTTACTGTATCAGTCATTGTCTGAAGTGTCTGGATCACAATTACACCATCAAAAAGAGGAGATTTCATCACCTCTTCAAGTGCTACTCTGTATCTTTCCGGAGTAGCATCACCCACAATATCAAAAGGATTATTCCTTGACCAGGCAGGATGCATTAAACCAGTTGCATCAAGCCGTTTTATCATTTCTTCCTGAGGAGCAGGAACTTCCATCCCCATTTCCTCCAGAGCATCTGTACATAGCACTCCGCATCCACCACCATTGGTAACAATAGCAATTCTATTTCCTTTAAGGGGTGGAAGAGAAGAAAGTGCTTTACCCAAGTTGAACATATGGGTAAGAGAATTAGCTGGGATAATACCTGCCTGGCGAAAAGCACCAAGATAGACATTGTAAGAGCCGGAAAGAGAACCGGTATGAGAACTCACTGCTCTACTACCAGCACTGGATTTGCCTGCTTTTAAGGCTATCACCGGTTTTTTTGGTGTTACTTCTTTGCTAACCTCTAAAAGAAGTCTACCATCATTAACTCCTTCTAAGTATATGCAGATGGCATGAGTATATTCATCTTCACAAGCCCATGCTAAAAAATGTGGGACATCCAGGTCCGCTTTGTTTCCATAACTAATAACTGCAGAAAAACCATACTTTTCCTTTAATGCCCAATCAATAACTGAATCTACCAGAGCTCCTGATTGACTGATAAAAGCAACTTTTCCAGAGTAGGGAAGAGTCAATCCAAAACTTGCGTTTAGGTTATTGGGTGGATAAAGAATTCCCAGACAATTGGGCCCTATGATTCTTATCCCTCCTTCCCGAGCTATTTTAAGAAATTCTTCCTGCAATCTTTTACCTTCTTCACCTGCTTCCGAGAATCCTGCTGAGATAATGATGACGCTTTTAACACCCTTTTCTACGCATTCTTTCATTACTACAGGAACCACTTTTGCAGGAACACAGATTACTGCAAGGTCCACTATCCCTGGAATGTCTTTAACAGAGGGGTAACACTTTAAACCAAGGATCTGGGGATGGGAGGGGTTTACAGGGTAGATGTTTCCAGAGAAACCTTTAAGACCCGGACGGGAGTACATTCCTCCCTCTTTCAATCCCTTAACCACACCATAACCTACCTTTTTGGGATTAGAGGAAGCTCCAATTACCGCAATACCTCGTGGATAGAAGAAAGTATTGAGTTCTTCACTAATTTTATGAATATTCATTTTTTAAAAATCTTAGCAGTATAGCAGAAAATTCACTTTGAGGGAAGAGCAATTTTTATCCCCAAAAATCGCCATAGAAGATGAAAGGAGAGCAAAAAGAAAAAAGGATTTCCTAAGAATGCTCCAGATTTTAATCACAAAACCTCTAACTTTGATTCTTAAGGAATTTTGTTGTATCATCCTCTCATCTCCTTTGTTTTTTCTTTTATCTTTGGTGAAGTTTTTTATTTTTCCGCCCAATTATATCAAGATTCTTAAGGTTTTTGATACTTTCTATTGCTATTTTTGGGGCAAATTCGAAATCTTGACAGGTAAAATTACTCTCCCTATAATTATTTATGATAGGCGCGATAGCTCAGGTGGTAGAGCGCGGGCCTGAAAAGCCCGGCGTCCCCCGTTCGACTCGGGGTCGCGCCACTTTTTGATTTTTATAAGAGGGTAAAATTGGAGAGATTCACTTCCCGAATAATTCCGGTTTCTCAACTGGAAGAAAAAGAATTACTGGCTCAACTCAAAAAGAATGGTATTTCTCTCACGCTGGAAGAGGTGAAGAAAATAAGGGATATCCTGGGAAGGGATCCCTCAGTTGTGGAACTTCATGTTTACAATGTGGAGTGGAGTGAACATTGCTCTTATAAAAGTAGCAAGAAAGTTCTCAAAAAGTATTTGCCCACTTCTGCTCCCCATGTGATTCTCGGACCAGGTGAAGATGCGGGAATAGTTTATCTTGCTACAGTTAATGGAGAAAAATATGGACTGGTTATAGCGCATGAATCTCACAATCATCCCTCACAGGTTCTCCCTGTGGAAGGTGCAGCCACGGGTATAGGGGGAATTGTAAGAGATGTGAACTGTATGGGAGCAGAAGTTATAGCGGTGGCGGATGGTTTGAGATTTGGAGATCCTGAAGGTAAATTTAAGGAAAGGTCGAGATGGATTGCTCAGGGGGTTGTCCAGGGTATCTGGGAATATGCAAATGCACTTGGCGTTCCCAATATAGGAGGGGATGTCTATTTCAATTCCTCCTTTGATGATAACTGTCTGGTAAATGTGGTGGCTCTGGGAGTGGTTAAGGAAAAAAATATAATTCATTCCCGTATACCGGAAGAAGCAAAGGAAATTCCCTATGACCTGATTCTGGTAGGCAAACCCACGGATGCTTCAGGGTTTGGGGGAGCTGCTTTTGCATCTGAGATACTGGATGAGGAGAAAGAAGAGGAGAAAAAGGGAGCGGTTCAGGTACATGATCCTTTTCTCAAAAATGTCCTTTTGTTGAAGAAAGCCAATACTCAGGTTTTCCAGGAGGCAGAAAAAAGAGGATACAGGATAGGTTTCAAAGACCTTGGTGCAGCAGGTATAGCGGGAGCCTCTTCAGAACTTGGTGCTTCAGGGAGAATGGGTGTGGAGATAGAACTGGATAAGGTTCATATTGCTATGGAAGGTTTATTACCTGAGGTTATTCTCTGTGCAGAAACCCAGGAAAGGTATATGCTGGCGGTTCCCAGTGAGTTTACTCCTGAAGTCCTTAGGATTTATAACGAAATCTGGGAATTACCCCATATTTATGAGGGTGCACAAGCAAAGGTTATTGGAAGAGCAATACCTGAAAAGAGGTACCGGGTTAAATTTAAGGAAGAAATTGTCTGTGATATACCTATAGAGAGTATAAGTGAAGGAATTGTTTATGAGAGGAAAGCAACTCCCCCTAAAAGAGATTTCAGAGAACCAGTATATTCTTCCTGTGACCTTGAAGAAGCAGTTAAGAAAGTTATTTCTTCTCCAAATGTTTGTTCCCGTGAATATATCTACAGGTTTTACGATACGGAAGTGCAGGGTAAGGCTGTTATAAGACCTGGGGAGGCAGATGCAGGAGTAATGGCCCCCCTGGAAGAAGAAGGTTCTTCTGTTGGTATAGCCTTTTCTTTGGATGGTAATCCTTTCTATGGGAGGATAGATCCTTACTGGGGAGGTGCGAATGCAGTGGCAGAATCTATGCGGAATGTGGCCTGTGTAGGTGCAGTGCCCTGGTGCCTTACAGATTGCCTCAATTTTGGTAATCCAGAAAAACCGGAAGCCTTTTATGACTTTGTGGAGAGTGTTAAGGGTTTGAGTGATGCTGCAAGGAATCTATGGTTGAAAGGATCTCCGGGTACACCTGTTCCCATTGTGTCGGGTAATGTGAGCTTTTACAATGAGTCTGCTTCCGGAAGGGCTATTGATCCTTCCCCTATTGTAGCCTGCGTGGGGATACTGGATGATTATAGTAAAGCCATTACCATGCACCTTAAAGAGGCTGGGGACACCATTTATCTTATTGGGAGACGCTATGATGAACTGGGTGGTTCAGAGTTTTACCTGAGAGTTTTAGGTGAGATAGGGAAAAATGTTCCTCAGGTGAGGTGGGAAGAGGAAAGAAATGCAATATATGCGGTTATTGATCTGATAAGGAAAGGGATTATCCTTGCCTGTCATGATATTTCTGAAGGTGGGATGATAACCAGTATCATAGAGATGCTTATAAGTGGTCGGGGTTCTCTCCGGAGGGGGGCAGTAATAGATATTGATGGTATTGAGGAAGACCTCCCAGTTGAAAAAATACTTTTTACACAATCCTCCGGGTTTATTGTGGAAGTGATAAATGAGGAAGAATTTAAAAGAATAGCGGGTGGGTATGGGATTTACTTCAAAAAAATTGGAGTGGTAATCTCCGAACCTCGAGTAGAAGTGAGAAAAGGAGAAAAGACCTTAATCAATCTTTCTTTAAATGAACTTAAAGAACTCTGGACCTTTGCTTTAAGTAACCTTCTCTCCTGATTTTTTATTTATAAATTTCTTTCAGTTTCTTCAATGAATTTTCTGCCTGTGGTGTAAGATAATGATCTGGGTATCGATCTACAAAGTCTTTATAAGCACGAATGGCTTGCCGATATCTCTTTAATTTCTCCAGACAGACAGCTCTACGGAATCTGGCCAAAGGCGCCATTCTGTGTCTGGGAAACTTTCTCAAAGCTCTTTCATAAATTTCCAGCGCTTTTTGGAACTTTAAAACTCTGTAACAGTGATTCCCCAGCTGATAGTAAGCAGTAGCTGCCCAGGGTTTATCAAAGTTTTTCTGAATGAAGGTATCCGCCCAGTTAAGGGAAGTGGGTAAAAGGGAGAGTATGGCGAGGACAATTATTAAAAATATAATAAATTTGAAAAGCCTTATCATCTTAGAACCATTTTCTTCGGATAAATAGCAAGATACCCACCACTGAAAGTCCCACAGAGATGAGCATGGTGATGAGAAAAGCATGGGGAGAATTTTGAAAAGGAAGTTTTATATTCATTCCATAAACACTTGCCACAAGGGTAGGTAGCATAAGGATAATGGTTACTGAGGTAAGAAATTTCATTACCATATTCAAATTATTGGAAATTACGGAAGCAAACGCATCCATCATTCCACTTAAAATGTTGGAGTAAATATTTGCCATCTCTATTGCCTGTCGGTTCTCAATTATGACATCTTCCAGGAGATCCTTGTCTTCCTCATACATTTTAATTATTTCACCCCGTTGGAGTCTTTCCATCATTATTTCATTTGCCCTTAAAGAAGTAGTGAAAAATACCAGACCCTTTTCCAGATTAAGGAGTTTTATAAGTTCTTCATTTCTCATGGACTTGTGTAGTTCTCTTTCCACCATAGAGGTTTTGCGGTTTATCATTTTAAGATGATTGAGGTAGGAAAGAGCGGTTTGATGAAATATCTGGAGAATGAATCTTGCCCTTTTTGCTGTAGAGAATCCTTTTACTTTACCTTCCAGAAAGGCAGATAGAACTTCATTTTCCCGTGAGGAAATGGTCAGGATAAAGTTTTCCTTTAGGATTATCCCCATAGGGAGGGTAGTGTATTGAACCTCCTCATTATCTTCATCATATTGAGGGACTCGTATGACTAAGAGGAGGCAACCATCTTCATAGTCTATACGAGGTCTTTCATCTATATCTAAGGGATAGGTGAGGAAATGGAGAGGTAAAGAGAGTTCCTTACTCAATTTTTCAAGTTCACTTTGGGAAGGATTTACTACATAAATCCAGCAGTTCTCTTCTGGCTTCTGTAATTCTTTGAGGATGCCTTCTTTGGTTCTGAAAATCCTTATCATTCTTAAAAGTTATCATAAATCCACAAGTTTTACAATGAATTTGAAGCTGGCAGTCTTGACTAAAACCTCAGGGATTGTTAATCTTTCTTACTTAATGGAGCAATGGGTAGGTCAGGGACTAAGAAGGATTATTACGAGATTCTGGGTGTTCCCCGCGATGCTTCTTTGGAGGAAATAAAAAAAGCCTATCGGAGATTAGCTCTCAAGTATCATCCTGATAGAAACCCTGGGGATAAGGAGGCAGAGGAAAAATTCAAAGAGATCTCAGAAGCTTACGCAGTATTGAGTGATCCTCAGAAAAGAGCGCAGTATGACCGATATGGGCATGCAGGGGTGGAGGAGATGGGATTCCGTGGATTTAGTGATTTTTCTGAAATTTTCACCTCGGATATTTTCCAGGATTTCCGTGACCTTTTTGAAACATTTTTCCGGGGGACACCCTTTATGGCTGAGGAAGTACCGGAGAGGGGTAGAGATTTAAGATTTGAGATTACCATTACTTTTGAAGAAGCTGCAAAAGGTGCTGAGAAAACCATTACTATCCCCCGATATACAGCCTGCAATCTCTGTGGTGGGAGTGGAGTAAAGAGAGGAGCGGGCTGGAGGACCTGCCCTCGTTGTCGGGGAAGGGGTGAGATTTCCTATACCCGGGGTTTCCTTTACTTTTCGGAAACCTGTTCCCAATGCGGTGGGACAGGGAGAATAAGCGAACCCTGTCCAGGTTGCCATGGGACAGGTAGAGTGAGAGAGAAAGCTAAAATCACGGTAAAGATTCCTGCTGGTGTGAAGGAGGGTTCCCGGCTAAGAATTAGGGGGGAGGGAGAAGTAGGATATCATGGTGGCCCACCTGGTGATCTTTATTTAGTGATAAGAGTTGCTCCCCATCCTTTCTTCAGGAGGGAAGGTGATGATGTTATAGTTGAAATTCCCGTACCTCTCACCCTCGCCCTTCTGGGTGGGGAAGTAGATGTGCCTACACTTGAAGGGAAAGTGAAGATGAAGATTCCTGCGGGCACGCAGAACGGAACTATATTCAGACTAAGGGGAAAAGGCATACCTCACCTATATGGAAGGGGTAAAGGGGATGAACTTGTGAAAGTTAAAGTGGAAATACCGGTTAACTTAACTCCCAAGCAAAGAGAAATTTTGGAGAAATTTAAGGAACTGGAATCTCCCAGCAATTATCCTGAAAGTAGTAACTTCCGGAACAAGATTTCCTGATGAAGGAACTAATTAAAAGAGTGGTTGAGGAAAGTATAAAATTGAGGAAGTGGCTCTGGGAAGAATCACAGACAATAATAAAAATCTCTCAGGAAGTTCTCAAGACACTTCAGGAGGGAAGAAAAATACTTCTCTTTGGTAATGGGGGTTCGGCAGCTGATGCTCAGCATATTGCTGCGGAAATGGTGGGGAAGTTCAAATGCGAAAGAAACCCTTTCCCAGCATTGGCTTTGACAACAAATACTTCTATTCTCACCTCTATTTCCAATGATTATTCTTTTGAAGAAGTCTTTGCCCGGCAAGTTACTGCAGTAGGTGAAAGTGGGGATCTATGTATAGGAATTACCACATCAGGGAATTCAGAAAATGTGATTAGAGGAATTTTGAAGGCTAAGGAACTGGGAATGAAAACTATTGCTTTAACAGGTAGAGATGGGGGGAAAATTAAGGAAGTGGCGGACATTTCCTTAATAGTTCCTTCTTTTGATACAGCAAGAATTCAGGAAGTTCACATAACCGTGGGACATATCATATGTGAGATTGTTGAAGAAAATCTTAAGTGATGGTTAAACCCCTTCCCATACCCCCCAGATTTTCTCTACGGGAAGAAGTAGCATTACCCCTGTTTCTTCTTTAGAAAAGTCTATCCCCGATTCTTTCAGTATATTTACAAGTTCATCCACTGCTTCTTCCTCTTCCACAATAGCGAAGATCATACGATTAAACTTTCTGCCACCCCCCATCATCTTTCTCAGTCCAGCAAAGATAGGAATTTCACTGGCAATCACTTCGGCTAATCGGACTGACTCTACTATTGTGGCTCCGAAAATCCCGGCCTCCACCATGGATTGAAGCAGGTCATCCAAAATTTCCTCACGATTAAGCACTATAATTAAGAGTTTCATAACCGCACCTTATTTTATCACACCTATTTCTCCCGCTTTCTCCAGAGCTTTCTTTGTCAAAAGTGGCCCTACTACTTCCGTAATCACTGTTGTAAAGAGGAGAATGTTAATCACCAGTTTGGCCAGGTGAATTCCTTCCGCTCCTAAGGGTGTGAACTCTTTTTCCACAACTACTGCTAAAGCAATGGCTACTCCAATCTGTGGGAATAAACTTACGCCCATCCATTTTCTAATAACTCCGGGTGCACCAGCTATTATGGCTCCTAAGGAAGCACCTCCCATTTTTCCCATCATTCGGAAGACAGTGTAAAGTATCCCTAAGATTCCGATTTTTGGAAGCAAATGAATATCCAGTTTTGTTCCTGCAAGACAGAAGAAAGCAGCGATTATTGGGAATCCTGCAAGATTAAGCCCTTCCATAACTTGACTGAATCTTCTGGGAGGGGAGAGATTAACCGCCACCATACTCATACTCATAACCGTTAATAGTTCTGAAAGGTTCCACTGGATGGAAAGCCCTTCTGCAAGAAGTAAAAATCCCACTCCTAAGGTGAAAGCTTCGTTTCTTGCTCTTATTCGATGGAGGAGATTCCCTAAAACAAACCCCAGAAATCCACCCAAAATGAGGGAAAAGATTATTTCCCGGGAAGGTTTCCAGATAATGGTAACCCAGGAAATATGGGTATGGAGAAGGAAAGCACGGGCTAAAGTAGAAGCGAAACTGTAAATCATAAGAGCAATAGCATCATCACTTCCTACCACACCCAGGATAGTTGTGGTGAGAGGACCACGAGCTCGGTACTGATTAATGACGGCTACGGTGGCAGCAGGTGCAGTTGCAGAGGATACTGCACCCAGAATAAGGGAAAGGTAAAGTTTATGGGTGAGAAGGAAGACAATAAAAGTCACCAGAAGAAAAGCAAAAAACGATTCACAGATCGCAATCCAGCCGATGCTTCTACCCAGTTTTTTAATCCTGGGAAGATAGAATTCACCGCCAATAAGAAAGGCAATAATTCCCAGGGCTAAATCGTTAAAAATGCTTAGTCTTCCTACAATTTCTGGTTTCAATATGTTTAAAAAGGATTTTCCCAGAATAACCCCCATGATGACATAGCCTGTCACCATGGGAATACGGAAACGAGTGACAGCTTTACCACCCAGGAGAGCGAGAAGAATTGCTGACCCTACTACAAAAAGGAGGCTTAAATTCTCCATAAGGTGGAAAATTTTACTCCTCTTGAGGAAATAGTTCCAGTTGAAGGGAAGGGATTTTTTTGCCTTTGTAGCGAAACTGTTGATGATAAAGCTGTTTTAAAGTTTCCAGAGAATCAATTTCCTCAGGGTTTTTATCTTCTCTTATTCTCTCTATTCTTGCAAACCTCAGGGCGAAACCAGAAGGGTAATGGGGACTTTTCTGAATCTCGTTAAAAGTAACTTCTACCACAATCTCCGGATTTACCCAAATTATATTCCCCTCCTCTTTAATTTTAATGTTTAGAAGTTTCCCAGTAATTTCCTCTAATTCTCTGTCTGAAAGACCTTTGAAGGTTTTCCCCACACAGAGGAATTCCCTCCCCATTTTTATCCCCAGATAGTAGTCGGAAAGCCAGTTTTTCCTTCTTCCGTGTCCCCATTCTGCTCCCAGAATCACTAAATCCAGAGAAATCACCTTTTTAATTTTGTACCATCCCCCCACTCTCTTCCCGGGAAGATAAGAACTTCCCAGATATTTCATCATTATCCCTTCATGTCCTTCTTTAATAGCCTTTTCCAGGAATTTCTCCCCCTCTTCAGGATTACTTATAACCTTAGAAGGGACAAGTAAGTGAGAAGGAAGAGTCTCCTGGAGTATTTTTCTTCTCTGCTCGTAAGGAAGGGAGAAGAGGAGTTTTTCTCCTTTAAGAAGGATGTCGAAGAAAAAAAATTTAACAGGTATTTCCATCCTTCCCCTCAAAATTTTTTCTTTTCTACGGAATCTTTTCATCAACTCCTGAAAGGGTAAAGGTTTTCCATCGAGAGAGATGGCAATGACCTCACCATCCAGAATAAATTTCCCTTTAATATCTTTGAGAACCTCATTAATCTCTGGGAAGTTCTGGGTAATTTCACTTCCCCGCCTGGAGAAAATCTTTAAAGTATCCCCCTCTTTATGCACCTGTATTCTTACTCCATCCAGTTTATACTCCACAGCTGTTTTTCCCCGCTCATAATCAAAAGCATCTTTTACAGAGGGAGCTGTTTCCGCCAGCATGGGAGGGAAAGGTTTAAAAAGAGGGGTAATCTCCTCTTTAATTTCCCCTTTTAATCCCTCAATCACCAATTCTTCAAGATTTTTTCCTTTAAGAAGGAACTCCTCAAGTTTCTTCTCTTCTATACCTGTTTCTTCGCTCAATCCCCAGAGAAGCAAACCTTCCTTTACCCCATGCCTCATTTCCCCAAGGATTATTTTTACCAGTAATCGTGCTTCGGGTGGGGAAAGTTTTAGTAATATTTCTTTAAGTAATTGCTTTTTACCTTCTCTTGCTCCCTCCCCTTCTTTCTCTGCGATTTTTAGTAAGTATTCTTCAATTTCCTCAAGAGAAAGTCTGGAAGGAGGAAGAGGATGATAATTTTCCCATAGGTATTTCACCGTATCTCCAAAGTCTCCTGTCCAGGGGAGATGGGTAAGAATTTCTGAGGAGAATATCTCTTCTATTACTTCGGAAATTATACCTCCACTCACTCCCAGTTCTTTATCAGGGAGACTTTTCCCCAAAAGGAATCTTATTGCTCTTGGTATGTTTTCTTCTGGCAATGCTTTTAGGAAGCTCATTACTTTTTCTACAAGTTCTTTACGAGAAGAGATTTTCTCGAGTTCTTCAATGAGCAAAGCAAGTTTATAAAACTCCATGGAGAAAGATTTTTAAGAGAAACAGAAAGTTATTTTCTCTTCCTTAAAGCAATTATCAGACACCAAGCCAATCCCCCATAGAGAACCGCCACACCAAAGAAAAACATTATCCAGGCACTTATTGGCATTATCGACCCCTTCTACTTGCCAACCATAAAGCAATAACTATTAAGGAAAAGAAAATTCCCCATCCACAGAAAAGTGCTGGATAAGGATATCCACCGTAAGGAGATTTAATTCTATCCTGCAGAACCAGAATAATGGAAATGGCCAGAATTATAGGAGTAAGAATTCTTACACAGAAGTTCCACCATTTTCCTATAGGAAAATCGGATACTGAATTGGCATATTTTCTCATTTCTTCCGCACCATATATATAACCCACCAAGATACACTGGAGTAACCCTACCGAAGTAAGTCCAAAACTGGTCATGAGGTCGTCGATTATATCTAACCATAATAGTCCTGCGCGGGTGGTAAATAATATCCCTATGATTATCCCAGGAATACAGACAAGTGTTGTGCTCAAATGGCGGTTCAATTTCCATTTGTCCATCACTCCAGTGACTACTGCTTCCACCAGAGAAAAAGCAGAATCAATACCTAAGGAAATGAGGAGTAAAAAGAAGAGAAAAGAGAAAAACTGGATGGCAAAGGGAAGCAATTTGAGAGCAGTAGGATAGGCTATGAAGGCAAGGCCTGGTCCACTGGCTACAACTTTCTCGATAGGAACACCCTTAACATGGGCTAAATACCCAAGAACCGGAAATACTGCAAAACCTGCCAGAAAGGAAGTCCCACAGTTGGTTAAACTTATTATAAAAGCACTGTTGTTTATATCATGATGAGAGGGGAGATAGGAAGAATAGGCAATAAGAATCCCAAAGGCTAAAGAGAGGGAGAAGAATATTTGTGCATAAGCAGCAAGCCATACTTTTGGATCTGCTAATTTTGAAAAGTCAGGGGTGAGATAAAACTTAACCCCTTCTATAGCTCCGGGTAGAGTCATACCTCGAATGATTAAAATAATAAGCAAAATTACAGGAAGTGGCACTGTGAAAAGGACTACCTTTCCCACGCGTTCTACACCCTTATAAATTATTAGATAAATGGATAACCATACACCAAGTGCTGCCAAAAGTATGGGTATTCTTATCCCACCCAACTGAAGGGGACTGGAGGAGACCTGGAGGAACTTTTTGAAGAAGAAATCTTTTGCATTATCTCCCCATGAAACAGGGATTGAATAGAAGAGATAATCAACACTCCAGGCAATTACCACATTATAGTAAGTGGTTATCACAAAACCAATGAGTAAAGCCCACCACCCTAACCATTCCCATTTTTTCCGGATACAAGAGAAGGAATGCGGTGCTGAACCCTGAAACTTATGGCCAAGAGAAAATTCCAAAATCATGAGAGGAATTCCAGCAGTGAAAAGTGCTACAAAGTAGGGGATGAGGAATGCACCTCCTCCATTTTTATAACAGATGTAAGGGAATCGCCATAGATTCCCCAATCCTACTGCAGATCCCACGGTAGCCATTACGAAGGCTACCCTACTGCTCCATCTTTCCCTTTCTGCCATCTCTATTGATTTTAAGAGAAGAAGTCTTTACTTTCAATCTTTTTTTAAACATGAAGTGAATTCCTTAAGAAAGTTTCAATATCAGCCAAAAATTAAAGCAGTTTAGTTTGATATTGAAATTCTTTCTTTCTGCCACCAAGTTCCCTCCCAGGATGAGGAAAACGAGATACAGAACTTTTTATTAAACTTTTTCAACTCCTTGCAAAAGGGTTTATTAGGTAAAATAAGGGAAATGAAGATTCTTCACATAAATGCAGGTGAAGTCTGGAGCGGTATCGAGCAACGAATACTTTTTATTGCCAGATACCTCAAGGAAAAAAGAGTTTACTGTGCTCTGGCTATATCCCCCTTTTCCCCGTTATGGGAAAAAGCTGAGAAAGAAGGAATAAAGGTTTTCCCATTAAAAATTAAAAGTGAGTTTTCACTACCCTCCATTTTTAAATTGCGAAGGATAATCCAGGAGGAAGGAATTACCCTTCTCCACACCCACAGATCTTCAGACCACTGGCTGGGATTCTGGGCTTCCCGTGGGTTGGAGATAGTGCTTATACGCACAAGACACAATTTGACCCCTATCCCTAAAAATCTTTTCAACTATTTTCTTTATCAAAAAGCCACTCACCACTTTATAGCGGTAGCAGAGATAATTAAAAGAGCAATGATAGAAGATTTTAAAATACCTCCATCCAAAATCACTACCATTCACAGTGCGGTGGATATAGAAAAATTTAAGAGACAAAAAGGGGGATTAAGAGAGGAACTTGGACTCTCTTCAAATATTCCTCTTGTGGGCACTGTGGGAAGGATAAGAGACCATAAAGATTATCCGCTTTTTCTTGAAACCGCCCGCTGGATTCTGGAAAGAAATCCCCGGGTCCGATTTGTAATTGTGGGTGAAGGCCCTTTGGAAGGATATATAAGAAAACTCACAAGAGATTTTCAACTGGATAAAAAGGTTATTTTCCTTGGTAAAAGAGAAGATGTAGAAAAAATAGTGTCTGATTTTGATGTTTTCCTTCTCACCTCCAAAATAGAAGGATCACCAGCAGTCATTAAAGAAGCTATGCTCTGCGGGATACCTGTGGTAGCCAGTAAGGTGGGAGGGATACCAGAAATAATAGAGAATGGAAAAGAAGGAATACTTATATCCAGGAGAAATCCGGAGGATTTCGGGAAGGCTGTGCTGGAAATTCTCAATCAGAAGGAAAAAGTGAAAAAAATTGTGGAAAAAGCGAGAAGAAAAGTGAGAGAAAATTACTCACCAGAAATTCTGGGTAAGGAAACCTTAGAAGTTTATGAAAAACTTCATCAAAGATGAGGATTGTTTATCTTTCTACGGATCCGGATAATTCACCCTTTTCCAATAAAGGAGCAGGAGTTCATATTAGAGAGATGGCCGGAGCCTGGGAAAAACTGGGCCATTCAGTAAGAATTATCACTACTGCTGGTGAAGAAAAAAGAGATAATGTTTGGTTTTTCCCACCTGTAAGAAAAAAATGGTTGGGGAAAGATTTTTCCCGTATTCTTACACAACTGAAGATTCTGCCCTTTTTGATAAAGGAGATTTCCCTTTTTAAACCTTCCTTAATCTATGAAAGATACGACTTTTACAGTTTTGCAGGTGTAATAGTGGCGAGGCTTTTTCATATCCCCCATTTTCTGGAGATTAATGCTCCTCTTAGATGGGGACCCCGTCGTCGTTTTGATTTCCCTTCTTTAGCTTTACTTACCGAAAAGATAATTTTCTCCTTAACTTCTCGCCTCATTCTTACCACCGGGAATTTGAAAGTTTATCTTTCACCCTCTCACAGGGAAAAAGCAGAGGTAATTCCAGATGGAGCTGATGAAGAACTGTTTCATCCCCGTCCTCCCGATGAAAAATTGAGGGAAAGGCTTAAAATCAAGGATGGAGAAAAAGTGGTGGGATTTGTGGGAAGTCTTTCCCCTCGACAAGGCCTGGAAATGCTTCTGGATGTTTTACCCGATAATTGCACATTGCTTCTGGTGGGAGAGGGAAGGGAAAGAAAGAAACTTGAGGAAAAATCTAAGGGTAAAAAGGTGATATTCACAGGCCCTGTTTCTCACAGTGAGATCCCTCGGTATATTTCCCTTATGGACCTCTGTATCCTTCCCGATATGAGCATTTACTCCTCCCCTGTGAAACTCTTTGAATATATGGCTATGGGAAAAGCAATACTTGCTCCAAGAAAAGGCCAAATAAAAGATTTTTTTGAAAAGAGTGGAGAACTTTTCCTTTTCACCCCACGGGATAAGGAAGAAATGGAGACTTCTATCAGGAAACTACTGGAAGATGATTCTTTACGAAGTGAGCTGGGTTCTAAAGCACGCCAGAGATTCTTAAGGGAATTTACATGGAAAAAGCTGGGTGAACGTGTTCTGCAACTCCTGGATACTTTAAGAGAATCTCATGGGGGAAGATGAAATGCGAATACTTCAGGTTTTAGGTTCGAAATCTCCAGGAGGAGGGTCTCAGGAACACACTCGTTTCCTTTCTCTGGGACTTTGTGAAAAAGGACATGAAGTGATTGTGGTAACCAGACCAGGAAAGATAGGGGATTGGCTGAGGAGTGAAGGACTTGAAACAATACCTGTTGAGTTGAGGGATAGGAGAAGAGCTATCCAAACACTTTGCAGTCTTATCCAGGATAGAAGAATTGAGATTGTTCATACCCATAACAGGGATGCAGATATCCCGGGGATAATTTCCGGGGTGAAAATGAAGGTTCCGCTTGTTGTTACAACTATTCATGCCTTTTTAAACCGGGATAAACTCGGAAACCCCAAGATGAATTTTCCATTATGGAAATATAATCGATTACTCCGTAGAAGACCCCATTATATTATTGCCCTTTCTGAAGCTTTAAAACGCCAATTATTAGAAGAAATAAGAATTCCCTCTGAAAAAGTGAAGGTAATTTTAAATGCAGTGGACCTTTCTCGTCTTAAACCTTTAAAATCTCCAGAAGCAATGATAAAAGAAGTGGGTGGCGAAGGAAAACTGATTGTGGGAGGTGTGGGGAGTTTGATAAGACTAAAAGGGTATCAATACTTGATTGAAAGCGCCCGTGAGGTAGTGAAAAAGGTAGAAAATGTCATGTTCATTCTGGTGGGTGATGGTAATTACAGAAAAGAACTGGAAAAAATGGTGGAGGATAAGGGTTTAAACAGGTATTTCCATTTTACAGGTAAAGTTTCCCATGTTACCGATTATCTTCAAATAATGGATATTTTTGTCCATCCCTCTCTTTCTGAAGGATTACCCAGGGCAGTGATGGAGGCTATGGGAATGGGAATACCTGTTGTAGCCACAAAAGTGGGAGGGATACCTGAAGTGGTGGAAGATGTGACAGGGATTCTTGTTCCCCCTGCTTCTCCTGAAGGATTAACTAAAGCTATTCTTGAGTTACTTTCCTCTGCTGAAAAAAGGAAGAGAATGGGAGAGGAGGGGAAGAAAAGAATTTATAAGGATTTTAATTCTCGCCGTATGGTGGATGAAACAGAAGAGTTTTATCTTAACGCCATAAATGATAAAATTCCCAATGGTAAAAAAGCCTATTTATGGAGTGATTCTTGCAGGAGGTAAAAGTTCCCGTTATCATCGTCTCCGCCATAAATTTTTAGACCTTTATCAAGGGAAAGAGATAATTCTACATGTATATGAAGCTATGAAACCTCTGGTGGAAAAAGTTGTTATTGTGGTAGGTAAGGAACATGAAGAAGTTAGAAGGATTTTTCGCGGAAAGAAGGATATAGTTTTCTGTATTCAGGAGGAACCTCTGGGTACGGGTCATGCTTTACTTTCTACTGCTCCCTACCTGGAAGGTAAAGATGTGGTAATGCTGGTTAGTTTTGCAGACAAACCTCTTATTACAACTTCCACTTTTAAAAAACTTGTGGATGCTCATCTCGCCTCAGAAGCTGAGATTACTTTTGCCACCGCAGTATTACCTGATCCAGGCACAAAGGGAAGAATCATAAGAAAAAATGGAGTATTTGTGGATATTGTGGAGTATAAAGATGCTGACGAGAATATAAAGAAAATAAAAGAAGTGCATGCAGGATATCTCTGCTGTTATTCCCGGAGTATTTTCAGGGAGCTTAGGAAACTGGATAATAATAATGCTCAGAAAGAGTACTACCTGACCAAGGTCTATTCCAAATTCCTCGAAAATGGCTTCCGAGTAAAGACAGTGGAAATACCTGGAGTAGAAAGTTACGATGTGAATTATGTGCATCAGCTGGATAATATAGAGAAGTGGAAGGAAATCTTCAGGTCTCCATGATTTTTAGATGAGATTCTATATAGAGACCTATGGCTGTCAGATGAATCAATATGATTCCCGTGTTGTTTCCTCTTTACTTGAAAGAGAGGGATGGGAAAAGGTTGATGAATGGAAAGAAGCAGATTTCATTCTGGTGAATACCTGTGCAGTGAGGCAACATGCTGAAGATCGTGTTTTTTCCAGACTTGGAATATGGGGGAAGTATAAAAGAGAGAAGAAACCTTCCTTGAAAATAGGGATACTGGGCTGTATTTCCCAAAAGGAGGGAGAAAACCTCATCCACAGATTCCCCTATCTGGATCTGGTAGCGGGGACTTTTGTAATTCCCAAGATATCCCAACTGGTTAAGGAAGCTCTGGAACACCGGGTAGTAGCCTTAGAAGAGGAACTTTTGGAGATCCCTCCTCCTGAAATAGAAGAAGATGCAGTTACCACCTTTATCTCTGTCATGAGAGGTTGCAATAACTTCTGTTCCTATTGCATAGTCCCATATGTAAGAGGAAGAGAAAGAAGTAGATCACCCGAGAGTGTAATTGAAGAGGTAAAAAAAGCGGTGAGTAAGGGAGTTAAGGAGGTAGTTCTTCTTGGCCAGAATGTGAATTCTTATCGCGGATTTTCAGTAAGAGATGGAAGATGTGTGGATTTCCCTGAACTCTTAAAATTGGTTAATAAAGTGGAGGGACTTTACCGCATAAGATTTGCCACTTCACATCCCAAAGATTTGAGTGATGAGCTTATAAAAGCGGTGAAGGAGCTTGATAAAGTTTGTGAACACATTCACCTTCCCATTCAGTCCGGTTCAAACAGGATCCTCCAACTTATGAACCGCAAGTATACAAGAGAAGACTATCTGAGGCTGGTAGAAAAGATAAGGAAAGAAATTCCTGAAGTGAGTATAACCACGGATATAATTGTGGGATTCCCTGGGGAGGGGGAAAAAGAGTTTATGGAAACGGTGAGTCTGGTCAAGGAGGTAGAGTTTGATGCTGCATATATATTTAAATACTCACCTCGTCCCTTTACCTCTGCTTATTCCCTCAAAGACGATGTGAGTAAAGAAGAAAAGGAAAGACGCCTCAATTACCTTCTTCAACTTCAGAAAAGCATAAGTAAAAAGAAAAATGATATTTATGTGGGAAAAGAGGTGGAAGTGCTTGTGGAAAAGAGGGAAAGAGAAGGATGGTTTGGTAGAACCCGGAATCATAAATCGGTAATTATTTCCTCTTCTCTCCCTCTTCTGGGGAAACTTGTGAAGGTGAGGATAGTCAGAAATCGTAAAGGAATCCTGGAAGGGTATTTCCGATAAGGAGGTGAAAAATGGGGAAGTATTTTGTTAAGGCAGGAAAAGAGAATACAGAGGAAACCTTAAAACTTGCTATTGAAGAGGCTAAAAAGAGAGGAATAAATTATCTGGTTGTAGCCTCAACAACCGGTGAAACGGGCATTAAAGCTGTGGAACTGGCAAAAGGAAGTGGAATAAAAGTCATTGTTGTTACTCATAATTACGGATTCAAAGAAGAAGGGAAACTTGAGATGACCAAGGAGATAAGGGAAAAGATCGAAGCAAATGGTGGGAAGGTCTATACAGGAACTATGGTTCTTAGAGGGCTGGGTGGAGCATTGAAAAAGACATCTGGATACTCTGAAGAATTAATTGTGGCAGATACATTGCGAATTTTTGGGCAGGGGATGAAGGTATGTGTGGAGATGGCTGCCATGGTTAGTGATGCGGGACTGGTTCCTCCCGGTGATATTATTGCAGTAGCAGGGACAGGAAGGGGAGCAGATACTGCAGTTATTATTAGGGCAACTTCATCAAACAGATTTTTTGAGATTAAAGTAAGAGAAATAATTGCCAAGCCTTACGATTTTTGATTTTATTCACCCCTGGCTAAGGTTAATACAAATACTTTTTTTGCCCCTGCCTTTTTAAGACTCTTAACACATTCGTTTACTGTTGCTCCCGTGGTTAGGACATCGTCAATAAGTAAAATATTCTTTCCCTTAATTATTCTGGAGTTTCTGGTCTTGAAAGCCCCCCTGACATTTTTCAACCTTTCTTTCCTTGAAAGAGTGGTTTGGGAAGGGATATTTTTACTTTTATATAACAATTTTCTCAGGATTTTCTTACCCGTTTTTCTGGAGAGATAATTTGCCAGTAAAAGAGTCTGATGATATCCTCTTTTTACCCTTGTCCAATAAGTGAGGGGGACAGGGACAATATAATCCGCTGTCTCATATATCGGGTTATTGCGGTAAACTTCCCAGAGTTTTTCGCCAAGATAGGAGGATAGTGTAAATGAACCTCGGTACTTGAAAAGATGAATAATTTCCCTCCATTTCCCTTCATATAAAGCTACGGATCGGGAGAAATCAAACTTGTTTCTTTTCCTCCTGCAATCCTCACAGAGACCGGAGAATAGAGGCTTCCCACAAATTTTACAAACCTTTTCTTTTGCAAGATATTTGATCTCTTTCTCGCACTCCTTGCAGAAAGGGCCTTCCTCCTTCCAGGGAAGAGGTTTTTCACAGAGGAGACAGATATGAGGAAAGAGAAGGGAGATAATCCTCTTTAGCCAGCTCACCTTTTACTGAATATACATCCGCAATAATTCTGGCGGTAAAGAGAGAACTCCTTGGAAAGTTGTATTGCTCTTTTAAACCCCTCTTTCTTTTTGAAATCTCTTATAAGAAATCTCTCTTCACCTATTTCCTTACCAATTCGGTTTATAACCTCCGCCTTTTTATGGGGGCTTACAGTTAAGGTAGTTGTGAAAAAGGGAAAATCCATTTCCTTAGCTATTCGGTAAGTTTCCTCAATTCTCAGTTGGAAACAAACTTCGCACCTCTTTCCTCCTTCGGGTTCTTTCTCCAGTCCTTTTATTCTTTCCCACCATTTTTCCACCTCATACTCTCCAATCAGATAGGGAAAATTCATTATTTCTGCCACTTTAAGGAAAGTTTTCAATCTCCTTTCATACTCCTCTGGAGGATGAATATTGGGGTTGTAGAAAAAAGCTGTAACCTCGAACCCTTCTTCACATAATCTTTCCACCACCGAAGTAGCACAAACACCACAACAAACATGAAGAAGTATTTTAGTCCTGCCCTCCATAGCGATAATATATTCCACATGCTCCTTCCACTGATACCATACATGGGCCTTTGGGATCTTCTGGAGTGCATACCTTACCAAATAGCGGACACTCAGGAGGGACAATTTTTCCCGCAAGCACCTCTCCACAACGACACCCCGGATATTCCTGAGAGGGAGGAATATTTAGAGGGAAAACATGGTAAGCATTAAACTCCCGGAACTCATCTTTCAAATCCAGCCCTGATGCAGGGATCATACCCAATCCTCTCCATTTACTGTCTACCACCTTGAATACCTTCTTCATTATCATCTTGGCTTTGGGATTTCCTTCCTCTTTAACACTTCGTTTATACTGATTTACAATACGGGGAGAGTCATCTTTTTTCATTTTCAAAAGGAGATAAAGAGAAAAAAGGATATCCAGTGGTTCAAAACCACTAATAACTCCTCCCTTATGAAATTCTTCACTGATGAAAAGGTAAGGTGTTCTCCCGATTATTGTGCTTACATGTCCGGGTAGAAGAAAACCATCCAAATTTGGGTTCCCTTTAAGAATCTCCCGTATAGCAGGGGGGATTAATTTGTTAGCTGGAAGGATATAAAAATTTTTAATCCCTTCTTCCCTTGCCTTGAGAACCGCCCAAGCAATGGAAGGTGCAGTGGTTTCAAATCCTATTCCAAGAAAGACTACAGGCTGGCCAGGAAAGTTTTTGGCAATTTTAAGAGCATCTTCTACTGAATATATTACTCGAATTTTACCTCCTTTAGCCCTTACTTCTCTCAGTGACATATATGAACCAGGAACCTTCAGCATATCTCCAAAAGTGGCCAGAATCACCTTTTCTTTAAGGGTAAGTTCTATTGCGTAATCAATAACCTCATTGGGTGTTACACACACCGGACAACCAGGGCCGGAAAGATGTTTCATCCAGTGAGGAAATAAACTCCTCAGCCCATGATGAAAAATGCTCCAGGTATGTGTCCCGCAAACTTCCATAAAGACAAAGGAAGGAAGCGAAAATTTTTCTATTGCTTCTTCCAAAGCTTTTACTTTTGACTTATCTCGGAAATCCTGGAGGTATTTCACTCTTCTTCAAATACTTCTGCAGTAAACACATAGAATTTTGCTCCTTTTTTCCATCCGTCGGGTGGTAATCCCGCTTTGAGAGAAAGATACTTAAGGGTAGTTTCTCTGTCCCATCCTTGTTCAGGTGCCACCTGAGGAAGGAAGACAGCACTGGTGAAGTCTTTAACCATGTAAATCCCGTGCTTCCCTACTTCAAACTCTTCTATACTCTTTATTTCTTTAAGAGGGGAAAGAACAGAGATTTCAATCTTGACTTTTTCAAGCTCCTCTCTGGTTAAGGGTGGAAATCTCGGATCTTCGAAAGCACTTGCTACAGCCATTTCTTTCACTGCTTCCACAAGAGGGAGCCTGGGGAAGATTTGACCAATACACCCTCTCAATTCCTTTCCCATTCTTAAAGTTACAAAAACTCCTCTTTTCTCCTCCAATTCTGGATAGGGTGGAGTAGGAGAAGGAAGAGGTTTATTCTCCAGCCTTGCTTTTATGGAGTCTCTTGCCAGCTGTAGCAGAAATCTTTTGGATTCTTCACTCATCCCCATTTTAAGAGAGGAATATTACTGCACCATAACCTACCACTTCCTCACGCATAAATTTCTCCACATCTCCAGAATTATAGTAAATTAGCAACTTCCCTTCTTTTACTCCCTTTTCTAAAAGGCAATAAAGAAGAGTTAATACTGCACCTTCACCGCAAATAGCAGTTGATACCCCTCTTTCCCTCCTCAAAAGAACCGCAGACTCATGGAGCCGTTGAGGATCTAAGGAGACTATCATCTTAAGAATTTCATTATCCACTTTTTTTGCTATCTCATAAGGTGGATAATGGGAGAGATCGCTTGAGGCAATAAAGATAACATCTTCTCTTCCTGCGGTTACTTCATGAATAGCCTTCCCCAATCTTTCCGTAAGTTCTAAGTCGAATTCAGAAACTACAATAGGAACAATTTTTACATTCCCCTTTATCACTTGCAGGAAAGGAAGCTGGACCTCAATAGAGTGTTCACGCTGGTGCGCACTTGGAACATAATTAAATTCAGGGTAATCAAGGAGCTTTTTGGTAATTTCCTCTGCCACTTCCACTTCTCCCAGAGGAGTTAAATATGCTCCTTCAGGGTAAACCGAAGCACCCCGGTAAAAAGCATAATGAGAGGAGGCAATGATGACTGCAGTATCAAAGGAAATAGGCTCAAGAGCTTTGTAAAGATAAGCCTGAGCCTTTCCAGAGAACATATATCCCGCATGGGGAGCCATACCTCCCAGAATTCTTCCAGAAATTAAAGGTAAATCAACCGAGCCTAATAAGTTTTCTACTTCTTTCCTCAGTCCTTCCCTGCTTCCCGGATAAAAAGAGCCAGCTACTGCAGGTTGTCTAACCTTCATAATCCCATTTTATCACTTTTCCAGTTTCACACATAAGTTATCGATGAGCCTCACTCCATCTACTCGACAGGCGATAAGGAAGAGGTTTTCTTTCTGGATGTTCTGGAGAGGTTCAAGGGTATCAGGATCTACTAAGACAAGGTACTCCAGTTCTAATCCCGGAATTTCCTCTAATTCCTTTTTCATTTTTTCCAGAATTTCTTTGTGCCCCCACCCTTTTCTAAGCCATTCCTCCCCCTTTTTGAGTGTTTTATAGATAGAGGTTGCTTTTTCACGGGCTTGAGGAGAAAGATAAGTATTCCTTGAAGAACAGGCCAGGCCATCTTTTTCCCTTACAGTGGGGAGCACAATTATCTCCACTGGGAAGTTCAAATCTCGCACCATTCTTTTTATAATCTTTGCTTGTTGCCAGTCTTTTTCACCAAAGTAAGCCCGGTGAGGTAAAACAATGTTGAAGAGTTTTGCCACAATGGTGGTGACTCCGCGGAAATGCCCTGGCCTTCTTTCTCCTTCCCACCTTTGAGAAATTTTTGTTTCCTCTACATACGTGGAGAAGTCAGGAGGATACATATCTTTATCCGAAGGAGCAAATAGGATATCTACCCTTTCATTTTCTAAAATACTCCTATCTCTCTCAAGATCCCTTGGATAACGATCAAAATCTTCTCCCGGGCCGAACTGGGTGGGATTCACATAGATACTCACAACTACAACTTCTGTCTCCTCTCTTGCTTTCCTGATGAGAGAAAGATGGCCTTCATGTAAATAACCCATGGTGGGTACAAATCCAATAATCTTCCCTTCTTTTCTCAATGCAAGAGATCTTTCCTGCATCAACTGAAGGTTCCCTATAACTTCCATGGAAAGAAATTTTTACTCCTTTTCCAGTTCTTTTACAAGTCCCTCCAGTTTCTCAATTCTCTTATCTACGCTGGGATGGGTAGAGAGAAATTCCAGAGGTTGAGGTCCAATCTTCTCCATTTCCTTCAGCTTTTTAAGAAATCTTAAAAGCCCATCTGCAGAATAACCAGCTTTAAACGCATATTTAGTTCCCAGCTCGTCTGCCTGAAATTCATCCTTTCGGGAATAACCCAGGCTGATCAGTTTAAAAGTTGTATTGGCAAGTCTTACCAGATCCGCTTTTTCCTTAGAAAGAATGAGCGAAGCTATGAGAGAATAACCCAGCTGTGCTTCCAGTTTTTTCACTCCATGACGGCAGCAGACATGAGCAATCTCATGGCCTAAGACACCTGCCAGTTCGTCATCGTCTGCTATTTCCAGTAGCTTAGATGTTACATATATGAATCCACCTGGTAAAGCAAAAGCGTTTATCTCTTTACTTTCCATCACCTGGAAATGGTAGGGTAAGTGAGGTCGATGAGATGACTTGGCCACTCTTTCTCCTATATTCTCCAGTCTTAAAGAGGAATAAGTTCTATATTCCCTTTCTACTTCACTGGCTGCATTTTTCCCAATTCTGATTTCCATTTCTTCACTTATGAGTGTCTTTTCCTCCCTTTGGGTGACAGGATTATAGTAAGTCACACATCCACTTGTAAGAATCAGAAGTAATAAGAATATAAAGAATGTTCTGATAACCCTCATTTCCTTCTTTTATTATAGCAAAGTTAAATTTTTGGAGATTTTACTGCATAAGTTCAGAAAATGGAAAATTTAAAGGAAAGCTAAAGCGGTGGATTCCTTTTATCTGCAACCAAGAGAAAATCCGGAAATTAGGACAGCTACCCTTTTCAAATTTAATTTATTTTTTTAAAATAAACCTATGCTTGGAATTGCGAGAAGGGCAGGTTATCCTCCACCAGATCAAGGAAATTATAAACAAATCATATATGCAAAATTGATTAAGAAAAACAGTCAAGAAAATCTTCTTTCTATTAGGAAAGGAGGTTAGAAGAAATTCTTAAAAAAAGATTAATCCCGAAACCAGCAGGAAGACCACCAAAAAATGAAAATTGGGTAGCTGTCCCTATTCTCCTTTTGTTTTAAGTAAAAGGTGAAAAGGATATTGATAAAACACAAATCCATTTTAATGCTTATGTATTCCCGTGAATTGCGGGTTGGAGAGATTATAAAGCTCAGCCGTGAAGATATAGTTGCAAATAGGAAACTGATTTACTTTAGGATCTCAAAAGGCGGAAAAGACCGCTATACTTTACTTTCAAATGTTGCTCTTCCCACCTTGTGGGAATATTGGAAGAAAGAAAAGCCTCAAAAATGGCTATTTCCAGCTTGGAATAAAGAGAAGCATATAAATGCGAGATCCCTTCAAAAGCTCTTTCAGAACGCCTGTAAGAAAGCTGGAGTCAGTAAGGATGTCTCTATCCGTTCTTTGAGACATAGCTTTGCTACGCGTCTTTTAGAAAGCGGAATTGATTTAAGGTATATTCAGGAGGGTGGGTGAAAACTCGAGCAAAACAACAAAAAATAATACTCATCCAGAGGGATGTATATGCAAACAGTTCGCATATCTTCCAAATTCAGATGTATATCCGAACAGTTCGGATACGAACGAGTTGGGCGACATACTCTATGAAATTAAGGAGGAGATAGAAAATGTATGACTTTGAATTTGGTTCAAGAACAGCAAAAGGTGGATTTGCAAACGAAAAGGCAGTTTGTGAAAAATTTAACAACTGGAAGAATGATGAAGATGCCAAACTTTGGCTTAAAATTATGGGTTATGATCCAGATAAAATTGATTATGTGAAAGCAATACAAATTGCAACAAGAATTAAAAAAGAAGATATTGGAAAATTTGGGTTTAGTGAAGAAGATTATGAGGAATTAATGCGATTTAAGAAAACAGATGTTCAAGTTCAAATCAGGCTTATTATTAGGGTAAATAATGCTTTAAAGGTTGAGAATCTATCTTTAAAAAAGGCAAATTCTGATGCGGATTACAATCAAGTGGACAAGAGATGGGTAGACTCTTATAAGGAAATGTGGCATTTTGATGATGAAATTGCTCTAGCTTTAAAACTGTTTACTGGTGAAATTCCTCCCTCAACACACAGAGAAATGTTAAAAGTGAGCATTTCACAGCTAAGAGATAAACGAAGAGTGTTTTTAACCGAACTTAGGGATGACATAGTCCAGAAGATTATATTATTTTTCACCAAAAATAAGATTCTTGTAGTAAGCGATATACTGAAAGGTAGGGGAGGGTTTGCTGCGGATTGAATGTTAGTAACAAGATGCAATAAGAAAAATGATACTACAACATGGATCCTAAAAGATATAAACACTGCAATGAATTTCTTTGGGAAAGGGGATGTAAAAGTTTCTCCAAGAGGAAGTCTTTACATTGGGCGGATAACCATGCAGAGGAAAGGTGGAACTCCAGATCCAACAAAACTTCAGTTCAAAATAAAACCGTGTGAACTTTTTAAATTAGAAAGTGGTGAAAAACCATGAGGGATATACTGGTTCTAGCAAAGATAAAATTTGACCTGCGGGACTCTGATGAAGCTTATTTTGCACAGCATGAGATAGAATCAATTTTAGGTGCAAAAGTAAAACCTGTAAAAACAATACCTGCGCTTTTTAAAGATTACCTTTTTAATAAACTAAGTGATGAGATCGTTCAAATAATTACAAGGCATCTTTATCTCGG
>JAGGYA010000025.1 GCA_021162785.1 Candidatus Calescibacteriota bacterium | reverse complement strand
CTCCCTACCCCTCCCTTAGAAATAGGGAGTCTACATTTTTACCCCCCTGATGAATACAAATTTCCCGCTTTAAAGCTCTGCCGAGAAGCAGAAAGAAAGGGTGGAACAACACCGGCTGTGCTTAATGCCTGCAATGAAGTGGCTGTGGAAGCTTTTCTACAGAGGAAGATATGTTTTCCCCAAATTTGGAAAATCTGCCAGGAGGTAGTGGAAAAACACACGCCTCAACCTTTGAGTTGGGAGAGGATATGGAAAGCAGATGCTTGGGCAAGGGAGGAGTGTAGAAAATTGGTGGTGGATTATGAAAAAAATAGAAGTTATTCTTAACCTTCTCCTTCTCTCTTTAATTATCTATAATACCTATAAAATTTTTACTTTAAAATCCACTACCTTTGTAAAGGAGGAGAAAGTCTCTCCTAAGATAAAAGCCAATGATGAAGAGAAACCTCTGGCTCATTATTCCATTATTGAGAAAAAGAATATATTTGGACTACCTAAGTCTCCTTCTATCAAACTACAGGAAAAAGAATATGTTCCCCCTTTAGAATTAAAGGGCACTGTAGTAGGGGATGAGGGGTGTAGTTTCGCAGTAATAGAAAATAAATCTACCCATAAACAGATCCTCTTGCGAAAAGGAGATGAGATTGAAGGCCTTAAAGTTACCCAGATACTGGAAGAACAGGTGATTTTAAGTAAGGATGGCCAGATATTCACCTTATATCTAAAGGAAAAGCCTTCTCTCAAACCTACATCACCAGAAGTCAGGGTTGTAGAAAGAAAAAAAGTAGAGGAGGCTAAAAGAAGAGTTAACCAGATTCTCTCTAAAATGAGAATCTCTCCTTATTTCCGAGGTGGTAAAATGATAGGCTTCCGAGTAAACTATATTGTGCCGGGAAGTATAGTGGACGAGATGGGTATTAAAAAGGGAGATATAATAAAAAGTGTAAATGGAGAAATTTTGGATTCCCCAGCGAGAATTTTTGATATTTATCAAAAATTTAAGAATGCTACTAAAATAGTTTTGGAACTGGAAAGGGATGGTCAAATAAAAACTTTGGTTTACCAGGTGGAGGGATGAAGATGAGGAAACTGCTCATTCTTATCCTTTTATTCCTTTCGTATTTTTTAAGAGGAGAGGAGTTAGTGTCTATAAATTTTAGGGATGTAGATATTAGCGTGGTTACTAAGTTTGTGTCCCAAGTTACGGGAAAAAACTTCCTTTTGAGTGATCAGGTAAGGGGTAAAGTAACCATAATTTCACCCAAGAAAATTCCCCGGGATGAGGTATACCGAGTATTTGAATCTATTTTAGAGATAAAGGGACTTGTAGCTATACCTGCAGGGAAGGTAATTAAAATCGTTCCTGCTCGTGAAGCAAAACAATACCCTTTACCTGTAAACATAGGGAAGGAACCGGAAAAAATTTCACCCGAAGATAAGATGATAACTCAATTAATTCCTCTTCAATACGCTGATGCTCAGCAAGTGGTGAGTTTAATCACACCCTTAGTATCACCCGAAGGACATATCACTTCCTATGCTCCAACCAATACAATAATACTCAGCGATTATTCCTCAAATCTTAAAAGGATACTAACCATTATTCAAAGAATTGATCAACCTCAAGCTAAAATGGTAACTGAAATACTCCCCCTTAAATATGCTTCTGCCTCTCAATTAGCCCAGGCAATTTCTCAAGTTTTAGAAAGTTTACAAAAAGGTCCTACACCTTACCGTAGATCCTCTATTCGACGGGCTACAACTTCTATCACCTATCTTCCTCCTTCTCCCAGGATCATTCCTGATGAAAGGACTAACTCACTAATAGTGGTGGCAAGTCTTCAGGATATGGAAAGAATTAAGAAACTTGTAGAGAAACTGGATGTCCCTGCCCCAAGAGGTAAAGAAAGAATTCAAGTGTATTATCTTCAAAATGCAGATGCGGAAGAGTTAGCTAAGGTCCTCTCCTCCACCCCTCTTATTAAAAAGAAAGGGGAGAAAGGGGTTTCTTTTAAAGAAGAAATTAGTATCCTTGCGGACAAAGCAACCAATTCTCTTATAATCAGTGCTTCACCCCAAGATTACGAAGAAATTGAAAAGGTGATTAAGAAACTGGATATTCCCCGCCCTCAAGTTTTAGTGGAGGCACTTATTGCGGATGTGAGTATGGAAAAGTTAAGAGAACTCGGTGTTGAATGGGCAGGTAAAAGAACAGAAGACAGTGGAGAGATAATTGGTGGGACAAAATTTAAGATTAACTATGCCCAGCCAGAAGAAAGCCTTGCCTTGATGAATGGAATTTTAATTGGATACCTTAAGGAAGGTATTCTGGGTGGTATTATCCAGGCTTACGAAAAGGATACAGGTTTCCGTGTGCTTTCCACTCCTCATTTACTTACTTTGGATAATGAGGAAGCAAAGATTGTGGTGGGAAAAAATGTTCCCTTTGTAACTTCTTCCCGCATCACAGAGCAAGATACTGTGGTAAGAAGTTATGAATATCGAGATGTAGGAATAATCCTTACCATCACTCCCCATATTAATAAAGAGGGACAGGTGAGGTTAAAAATTCATCAGGAAGTGACCAATCTTTCTCCAGAATACATCTTAGCAGAGGCTCCTGTGACTAATAAACGAGAGGCAGAAACAACCGTAACAGTTCCGGATAAATCAACGGTGGTGATTGGAGGACTTATTCGAAACGACAAAACAGAGGTAGTTCACAAAGTCCCCCTTCTGGGTGATATACCCCTCTTAGGTTATCTTTTCCGTAGAAGGGAAACCACTTTCGAGAAAAGAAATCTTCTCATATTTATTACCCCACACATAATTAGGACACCTGAGGTAGCCCAAGAATTGAGAAGGAAAAAAGAAAAGGAAATGGAAGAATCTCTAAAAGAAAATGCAAGCACTTAAAGAACTGCTTTTAAAGGAACGCCTCATAAGTGAAGAAGAATGGGAAAAAGTGATAAAAATTTGTGAGGAAAAGGGAGCAAAAGTTGATGAAGTTTTAATCTCGGAAAAGTTAATTGATGAGTATACTCTTTTAAAATGCATATCCACCCTTTTAAATCTCCCTTTCTTAGAAAAAATTGAGGCTGATCAAATTGCTAAGGATGTGGTTAATTTTCTACCTTTAGAATTTCTTAAAAAATACTCAATTTTATTTTTAAAGGACCAGCCCACCTCTTACCTTTTGGTTACCTCCTCACCTTTCAGCCTACCCCCTTTGGAAGAACTGGAAGGATTGATGGGTAAGGAAGTTAAATTGGCACTTTCTCTACATGAAGAAATTGAGAAAGGATGGGAAGAATTGCGACATCCCCAATCAGGTGTAGGTGAAATTTTAGCTCCTCAAGAAGTTATGGAAGAGGTAGAAGAATCTTCAGAAGATCTTTTAGACTTAGCTCATAAACCCCCCATAATTAAATTTGTGAACTTAGCCCTTTATGAAGCACTGAAAATGAGAGCTACAGATGTTCATATAGAACCAGAAGAAAGCCGAGTAAGAGTTAGATATCGAATAGATGGCGTTCTCCATGAAATATCTTCTCCTCCACTCCATTACCTTCCCGCTATCATTTCCCGTATAAAAGTAATGGCCAATCTTAATATTGCTGAACATCGTCTACCTCAAGATGGAAGATTCAAGATTAAATACAATGGGGAAGAAGTAGATGTAAGGGTATCCATAATTCCTACTATCTGGGGAGAAAGGGTTGTGCTCAGATTGTTAATGCGATCCCGCCTTCTCGCATTAGAGGAACTGGGGATGGATGAAGAGACTTTCTGTATAATGGAGAATCTCTTAAAGCTTCCCCATGGAATTATACTCGTCACCGGCCCTACAGGAAGTGGGAAAACCACCACTCTTTATGCTTCCCTTATGAGAATTAATACTCCGGAAAGAAATATAATTACCATTGAAGACCCTGTAGAATATCAGATTCCTGGGATAGCCCAAATACAGGTTAAACCATCTATAGGATTGACTTTTGCAGAAGGATTGAGGTCAGTCCTGCGACATGACCCAGATATTATCTTAGTAGGAGAAATGCGAGATAGAGAAACAGCAGAAATTGCCATCCGTGCTTCTTTAACCGGACACCTTGTCTTCTCAACCCTTCATACTAATGATTCTGCCAGTGCTATTACCAGGCTCTTAGACATAGGTATAGAACCCTATTTGGTCTCCTCATCGGTAAGAGCCATAATTGCCCAACGTCTGGTTAGGAAGATCTGTCCAGAATGCCGAAGAGAAGAATTGGTAGACAAAGAAGAATGGAAAAAACTCACTAATGTAGCACCACCCGAGAAAATCTGGAAAGGGGAAGGCTGTGAGAAATGTCTGGGCACGGGCTATTTTGGGAGGACCGGAATTTATGAAGTATTAGTCATAGATGAAAATATAAGGAAAATGATAAATGAAAGGGTGGAAGCTCACCTAATTAAAAAGGAAGCAAGAAAAAAGGGGATGAAAACCCTTATAGACGATGGGATGATAAAAGTGAAGAAAGGGATTACTACAGTTGAAGAAGTTCTGCGGGTAACTCAGGAAATTTAAAGATGGCTGTTTTTGAATATGTTGCTTTAGATTTAAAAGGGAAAAAAGTTAGAGGATTTGTAGAAGCGGAAACTCCAAGAGAAGCAAGGGAAAAAGTAAGAGAATTACAACTTTCACCCATACAAATTATCATCAGCAGAGAAATTCTAAAAAGGAAAAGAGTAGAAAAGAGAATTGGTCGGGAAGATTTGGCTTTAATGACCAGACAATTATCCTCCCTTTTAAAAAGTGGTGTGCCTTTAGTGGAAGCTATAAATTCCTTAGGGAAAGAATTTAGCGGTCATCCATTGGAAAAAATTTTAGCGGATATTGCTTCAGAATTAAAAGGAGGGAAGAGTTTCTCAGAGGTTTTAAAAATACACTCTCAGATTTTCCCTTCCTTTTACATTAATATGGTAAGAACTGCGGAGGAAACAGGAGAACTGGATCGAGTGTTAAATCGTGTGGCTACCCTCCTATTCCGGGAAGTGAGTTTCCAAAACAAGGTAAAAAATGCTCTTGCCTATCCAATGGTAGTTCTCAGTGTGGGAAGCATTGTTCTTTTTGTGCTCCTTTGGAAAGTAGTTCCTTCATTGAGCAGGTTATTTGAAGAATTTAATTATCCTTTACCTTTGATAACTCAATTTCTAATTGAGTTTTCGGAAATTTCAAGAAGATGGGGGGTCTGGATCATAGGGAGTTTAATTATGCTCATTTTGATATTTCTTTTCTTCCATAGAAAATGGGGAGAAAAATTGGAAGAAATAAAATTCAGAATTCCTTTTCTTGGCAGGATATTTCAAAGAATTACCCTCACAAATTTCTCTTTTCTCCTTTCTTCCCTTTTAAAAGGAGGGGTTCCATTCTTGGAAGCACTCTCCCTCACCCGTCCTATTCTTAAACCTCCTTCCCTTAGAAAATTTATGGAAGAAGTAGAGAAAAAAGTCAGGAAGGGGGAATCTTTTTCTCAAGCTCTTAAAGGAAATCCTCTTTTTCCTTCTCTTCTCCTTAGAATGGTAGAAGTGGGGGAAAAGGGAGGGAACTTAGAAGAAATGCTGGAGGAGTCTTCACGAATTTATGAAGAGGAAACCGAATTCATTCTACATAGATTTATCCTGCTTTTAGAACCTATGGTGATTTTAGGAATTGGAGCAATTGTTGGATTTATTGTAATTTCTGTCCTTCTTCCCATTTTTGAAATTAATGAAATTCTTTTGAAAAAATAAAAGGAGGGGATTATGTTTGAAGGAACAACAGTTGCCCTGGTTACTCCTTTCCGGAATGGGAAAGTAGACTGGGAAAAACTGGAAAAACTCATTGAATTTCATATTGAGAGGGGGACTGACACCCTTCTCCCATGTGGCACAACTGGAGAATCTGCCACTCTTACTCATGAGGAACATAAAGAGGTTATAAAATTCGTGGTAGAGAAAGCGGAAGGTAAAATAAAAGTTATGGCAGGGACTGGCTCAAATTCTACTGATGAAGCTCTGGAACTATCCGGTTATGCAAAAGAGGTGGGTGCGGATGGAATTCTGGTAATAACCCCTTATTACAACAAGCCCACGCAAAAAGGTCTTTATCTCCATTTCGAAAAAATTGCACGGGAAGTGGATATCCCTATGGTTCTTTACAATGTCCCTTCCCGGACAGGTGTTAATCTTGAAGCTGATACTGTAAAAGATCTTGCTGAAATTCCCAACATTGTAGCAGTTAAAGAAGCAAGCGGTAAGATGGATCAAATAATGCGGATTATTTCCCTTGGCACAATCACGGTTCTTTCGGGTGATGATTCCCTTACCTTTCCCATCATGGCTTTAGGAGGGAAAGGTGTAGTATCTGTAGCTGCTAACATAGTTCCAGAAAGAGTAAAGAAAATGGTAGACTCAGCTCTGGAAGGCCGTTGGGAAGAAGCAAGGAAATTGCACTATGAACTCTATCCACTCTTTAAAGTCCTTTTCATTGAGACTAACCCCATACCGGTAAAGACTGCACTTAAAGAAATGGGAATGATAGAAGAAGAGCTCCGCTTACCTTTAGCACCCATGAGTGAAGAAAACAGAGAAAAGTTACTCACCGTTTTAAGGCGATTGGGAATTATTTAGAGTTGAGAATACCGGTTCTTTTCTACCATAAAATTGGTTATCCACCACCCCAAGCAAAATTAGTAAATTTATATGTTACTCCTGAGAACTTTTATAAACAACTGAAATATCTGAAACTTCGGGGATTTAGAACAATCGACTGTGAGACCTATTTTAAAATTCGCAAGGGTTTAATGTTCCCGCCTTATAAACCCATACTCATTACCTTTGATGATGGATTTAAAAACAACTACACTTATGCTTTCCCCATCCTTAAAAAATTTGGATTTATAGCCACCATATTTATTGTAGTTGGAGATATTGGGAAGAAGGTTCGATGGGAAGAATCAGAAGAGGATCTTCCAGAAGAGATACTTTCATGGGAAGAAATTAAGGAAATGCATAGATACGGAATTGATTTCCAATCTCATGGTTTTACCCACCGTCATTTGGATGCTCTCCCTGTGGAAGAGGTGGAGGAGGAAATTAAAAATTCTAAAAGAATCTTAGAGGAGAACTTGGAGAAAAAAATAGAATTTTTTGCCTATCCTTATGGAAGTTATAATGAAAAGGTGAAAGAGGTTCTTAAAAAGAATGGATTTAAGGCAGGATTTACCACCAGAAAAGGGAAGGAAAGGGATTTATACGAGATAAGAAGAGTGGGAATTAAATATAAACACAGACTCTGGAAATTTATTAGATATGTGGAATGGAAGTATTAAAATGAAAGGCTCTCGCCTTTTCTCTCTTGTTAAAACTCATAAAAGAGTCTACACGGTTTGGGAAGTGGTTAGAAAGATTAAAAATTTAATAGAGAATGGAATGCCTCCCTATCTTGGAGTGGAGGGTGAAATCTCCAATCTTCGTAAACCTTCTTCAGGCCACATTTATTTCACTTTGAAGGACCCCTTTGCACAAATCAAAGTAGTAATTTTTCGGGAAAATGTTCCAGGGACTCTATTAAAAGATGGAATGAAAGTAGTAGTATGGGGGAGAATCCGAATTTATGAAGAAAGAGGTGAATTGGAATTAATTGGGGAAAAGGTCCAAGAACAGAAGGGGCTGGGAATACTTTATGAGGAATTCTTAAAACTGAAAAAGAAACTGGAAAAAGAAGGATTGTTTGCTCCGGAGAGAAAAAAGCCTATTCCTCCTTATCCCAGAAAAATAGGTATTATAACTTCCCCCACGGGAGCAGCTATAAGAGATATGATTAAAATCATCCATCGGCGATTTCCCAATGTGGAAATTCTAATCTATCCTGTGAAAGTGCAGGGGGAGGAAGCTCCTCATGAAATTGTGGAAGGCCTTCAGATACTCAATCGTCTAAATGAGGTAGAAGTTATCATTCTGGGAAGAGGAGGGGGGAGTCTGGAGGATTTATGGGCATTCAATGAAGAAATAGTAGCTCGAGCCATTGCTTCATCAAAAATACCTGTAATCTCTGCAGTTGGTCATGAGACGGATTACTGTATAAGCGACTTTGTTGCGGACCTCCGTGCTCCCACACCTTCTGCAGCTGCAGAACTTGTGGTTAAAGAAATGGAGAAAATTCTTTCTGCTCTTTATGATTATCGGGAAAGATTAGAAAAAAGGATCCTTCAAGAATGGAGAAGATCAGCAGAAAAACTACTTTATCTCAAAAAGGCTCTCCTCATTTTTCACCCCTTTAAGGAACTTGAAAGAAAGAGAGAAAATCTTTGCGACCTTACTGAGAAACTGTTTGGAATAATGGAAAATCTTGTGAGTAACAAAAGGGAAGAAACACGGAGGTGGGGTGAAAAACTCAATGCCCTTTCTCCTCTTAAAGTGTTGGAAAGAGGTTACAGTATTACCTTCCTTTTACCTGAAAGGAAAATACTTAGAAGCTCTGAAGAGACAGAAATGGGGGATCGGGTAGAAGTTAAGTTATGGAAAGGGAAAATATTCTGTAGAGTGGAGGAGAAAGATGAAAGCCCAAATACTGTATAAACCTGATAAAATAGAAGCTTTGCCACTGAAATTTGAGAATATTCCTATACCTGAACCTGTAGATGACGAAGTTCTTGTGAAGGTGGAATACTGTGGAGTGTGCCGAACTGATCTTCATCTCGTAGAAGGGGAAATAGTTCCACCTTCTTATCCAGTCATACCTGGGCATCAGATAATTGGTAAAGTGGAGAAGATGGGAGCTAAGGTTAAAAAATGGAAAAAGGGAGATAAGGTGGGAATTCCCTGGTTCTATTCATCGTGTGGTAAATGTAAATACTGCTTAAGCGGGAAAGAAAACCTCTGTGAGTCTGCAAAATTCACAGGTTTCCATGTAAACGGAGGATTTGCAGAATATGTAATAGCCAAGGAAAATTCTCTTTATCATTTTCCCTCTAAGTACAAAGGAGGAAGCGGGGCACCGCTTTTATGTGGTGGTGTGATAGGTTACAGAAGTCTTAAATTTACGGAAACAGAAGAAGGAGATATTCTGGGCCTTTACGGGTTCGGAGCTTCTGCCCATATTGTCCTTCAAATAGCACTGTGGAAAAAGGTAAGGGTCTTTGTTTTCACCCGTTCCCCTCATCATCAGAAACTTGCTCAAGAACTGGGTGCAGAATGGGTGGGCCATCCCACTTCTTCTCCTCCAGAAAAAATGGATGCAGCCATCATTTTCGCACCAGCAGGAGAACTTATTCCTTCTGCATTAAAGAATTTAAATCGAGGAGGTAGACTTATACTTGCAGGTATATACATGACTCCCACACCTCCCATAGAATATTCCTTACTTTATGAAGAGAGAATAGTTAGAAGTGTGGCTAACTCCACTTCTCAGGATGTAAAAGAACTACTGGAAATTGCCCAAAAGATGGAAATAAGGACGGTAACTCAACTTTACCCTTTAGAAAAAGCAAATGAGGCATTACTTGACTTGAAGAGGAGCGCTATTCAGGCTTCTGCTGTTCTTGAGATTGGCTAAACTCAAGTTTAACCTGAAAGTTCCCGCATTTCCCCTTATATCTCCTTAATTTCACCACACTTAGCTTATCCATTTAAAGTTTCAAAGGGGAGGAATTAAATTCAAGAGGCAAAAAGTTAAAATTCGTAAGAGAAGTAAAGTCTAATGCCCTTTTCCTCAGCATACTTACGAACAGGAGGAGAGGCTATGTAAGTGACCAGAATCCTTATTTGCTCTCCAGGAACAAACTTTTTAATCTCCTCCGCTTTCTTAATAAAAGAATCTATGTCCCTCTTCCTAAGTTGACTCTTGGCTTCTCCAATGATAATGTAGTCTTTCCCATCTACTCTTCCCTCTCCCCATATATTCACCTCTACAAACTTCCCCTTCCTTGTCTCTACAAAATCCCTTCTCAATCTACCTATAATTCTCAGGTTCATCTCCTTCTTCAAAATCTCTGGAAGTGCCTTCATAGCCTCGTCTTCCAGCCTATATCCCACTGTATGAGCAAGTCCCCCCACCTCTTTTTTCAGAGTTATTATCTCTCCAGTAAGTCTGGCAATCTCCTCTTCTGTCCTTCTCTGTGCCTCGGCAAGTTTCTCTACAGTTTCTTCCAGTCTGGTAAGTCTCTCTTCCGTCCTTCTCTGTGCCTCGGCAAGTTTCTCCACAGTTTCTTCCAGTCTGGTAAGTCTCTCTTCCGTCCTTCTCTGTGCCTCGGCAAGTTCATTCACTCTCTCTTCAGTTTTTCTCTGCGCCTCAGCAAGTTCATTCAGCCTCTCTTCTGTCCTTCTCTGCGCCTCAGCAAGTTCATTCAGCCTCTCTTCTGTTTTTCTCTGTGCCTCAGCAAGTTCATTTACTCTCTCTTCCGTCCTTCTCTGTGCCTCAGCAAGTTCTTTTACTATATCCCGAAGTTCCTGGAATTCCTTGCGGGTAACCCTCTCTTCTCTCTGCCTTTCAATCTCCTCCAGAATAGAAATCAGAACTTCCCTGAGATAAGGTTCTACCTTCTCCAGCTTACGTATCAGCCCTGTACTTATATCCATACTCCCTTATTTTCTCATATACCACAGGAAAACGTCAATTTCCGGAACTAAAGGGTAACGTAAAATAAATTGTGTAAATTAAGGAGCTGGAGTGTTGTAAATGCTTAATTACCAGGCTCTTTCTTTTTACAGGAAAAATGGGACTTGACCCTCTTTATTCATGCCCTTTTCAGAGATTAAGGTGTCGAAGTTGAGTTAAAAGGGTCTTTTTCAAAGTAATCCAAGATAACCTTCTGTAGTTTTTCTCGAGTTTGAGGTGGAAGATCCACAAATTCTACACCTACAAGATACTTCTCCTCTTTACCATCAATAGGTTTCACCCATCTCACCACACCCATAGCATTTAAATCCATTCCTTGTAAAGAAATTTTCAGCTCAAGAACAGAATCCGCAGGGATTGGTTTTGAAGATTCAAATCTTAACCCTCCTACACTTATGTCTCTACTCTCGCCAGAAAGCTCCTTCATCCCCTTTTTGTAAATCATAAATTTTACTGGGATTCTCACTCTCAAATGTTTTCGCCTATCCTCACCAGGGAGCTGTTCAAAAATCAAGGTCTGTTTACCTATTCTTATTCTATCCCCGGTTTTCAAAACCTTTTTTATTATTTTTTTTCCATTCACTTTTGTTCCAGTCTCACTACCTAAATCGTATATTACATAGCCCTCAGGCTCTGGCCGAAGCTTTGCATGTTCAGATGAAACCCCCGGGTCATCTAAAACCAAATTGCAAGTCTGGGAATAACTTCCTATTACAAATTCTTCCTCCGGTGTAATTTTTATTCTTTCAATCCCTTTTGGATTTCTCCGCAAGTAATAAAGAATAGCAGGTGGTAAATCCACAGCCTCAATTTCCCCCTTAGGCACACTTTCTCTTATCATTCTCCTTTTCATCTCTTTTGCTTCTTTCCCAAATCTTTGAGAAAGCAAATGAGGTATAAGGACTATGGCTATTACTAATCCACCAAATCCTAAGAGGGAAAGAGCAAAAAGAAAAGGATGTTTAGAGACAAAAACCTCAAACTTTGTTTTGGCACTGGCTACTCCAGGGAGAAATAGTAAGAATATTATCAGAATCCTTTCAAACATTTCTACCACAGCATTTTTTGTATTTTTTCCCACTGCCACAGGGACAGGGATCGTTTCTTCCAATCTTAGGTTTATCCCTGCGGTAGGGTCTGGGTTTTTCTTCGGTTTGTGGAACAACGGGCGCTGTTTGGTCAGGAACTGCCTTAGGGAGAGGTATCCACTCACCCGGATGTTTCATCACCAGATGCTGAGGAAGGGTAACTTCTACAGGAGCCCATTCCACACGGAAAAGGAAGTTTACAGTTTCTTCTTTGATTTTCTCTATCATCTCCTGGAAAAGGTGAAAAGCCTCATTTTTATACTCCACAAGAGGGTCTCTTTGCCCATATGCTCTCAAACCTATTCCCTCTCTCAATTCATCCATGCTTCTGAGATGGTCTTTCCAATAACGGTCTATGGTTCGTAAAAGCACTATTCTTTTCAATTCCTCCATTACCTCTTTTCCCAAAAGCCTCTCTCTTTCTTCCAGTTTCCTTTTGGCTTCCTCAAAAATCCATTCTTTAATTTCCTTTTTGGTAAGGGTATGGAGATCAAATTCTCTTAACTGAATGGAAAATACACTTTGAAGCCATTTTCTTAAACCTTCCCAATCCCATTCCTCGGGATGAGGAGAAGTTGCAGTATAATACTCCACTTTTCTATCAATTACTTCCTGAAGCATATTAAGGATATCCTCATTTATATCTTCCCCTAATAAAATCTTCCTTCTTTCTGCATATATCACTTCTCTCTGTTTATCCATTACCTCATCAAATTCCAAAAGGGTTTTCCGAATATCAAAATGGTAAGCTTCCACCCTTCTCTGAGCATTCTCAATGGCTTTGCTTATCCAGGGATGAGTTATGGGTTCCCCATCGGGTAAACCCAATCTATCCATCATCATCTTTAACCTTTCCCCACCAAATATTCGGAGAAGATCATCTTCTAAGGAGAGATAAAAACGAGAAGACCCTGGATCACCCTGTCTACCTGCTCTTCCACGAAGTTGATTATCTATTCTTCTTGCTTCATGCCTTTCCACACCAATTATGTGTAATCCTCCCAGTTCCGCTACTCCTTCCCCGAGTTTTATATCCGTCCCTCTCCCAGCCATTTGAGTTGCTATAGTTACTGCTCCTTTCTGTCCCGCTTTTGCTACTATTCTCGCTTCTCTCTCATGATGTTTAGCATTTAAAACTTCATGTTTAATTCCCTCCCTTTGGAGCATTTTACTTATTTTTTCTGACATCTCTATTGACAAAGTCCCTACAAGGACTGGTCTCCCTATAGCATGCATTTCCTTTATTTCTCTTACCACTGCATCCAGCATTTCTTTCCGGGTTTTGTAAATTACATCTGGATATTCAATTCTTCTTAAGGGTTTATTGGTGGGGATAATAACCACCTCCAAATCATATATACGATAAAATTCTTCTGCTTCTTCTTTAGCTGTTCCGGTCATACCAGCAATTTTTTCGTATAACCGGAAATAATTCTGAAAAGTAATGGTAGCAAGTGTCTGATTTTCCTCCTCAATTTTCACTCTTTCCTTAGCCTCCAGTGCCTGATGCAACCCTTCTGAAAATCTCCTCCCTGGAAGGAGTCTCCCCGTAAATTCATCCACAATGATTACCTTACCGTCCTTAACAATGTAATCCACTTCTCTTTGGAAACAACGGTGAGCTCTCAATGCCTGAATAAGACAATGGGCAAGATCCATATATCGAGTATCGTAAAGGCTCTCCACTCCTAATAATTTTTCTGCCTTAGCTATTCCCTTTTCCGTTAAAGTTACTGTCTTAGATTTCTCCTCTACTTCATAATCTTCTCCTTCTTTAAGCTGTCTTGCCACTCTATCCACACGATAGTAAATTTCCGTTGATTCTTCTGCTGGCCCAGAAATGATAAGGGGTGTCCTTGCTTCATCTATAAGAACCGAGTCCACTTCATCAATGATGGCAAAATTGAGTTTCCTCTGAACCATTTGTTCTGGATGGGTAGCCATATTATCCCGCAAGTAATCAAAACCAAACTCGTTGTTTGTTCCGTAGGTTATATCACAAGCATACGCTTCTTTTCGTTCCTTGAATCCCATAAATGACTGAATTACCCCCACTGTCAATCCTAAGGACTCATACACCGGCCCCATCCATTCTCGATCTCTCCTGGCCAAGTAATCGTTCACTGTTACTATGTGCACTCCCTCCCCCGTTAAAGCGTTGAGATAAGCAGGCATAGTAGCTACCAGAGTTTTACCTTCGCCTGTGGCCATTTCAGCAATTTTCCCTTCGTGAATCACCACTGCTCCTATAAGTTGGACATCAAAAGGAACCATATCCCACTCTATTTCTATGTCACAGACACTCCATCTTTTCCCCAAGAGTTTCCTGCAAGTCTCTTTTACCAGAGCATAAGCCTCTGGGAGGAAAGGATTCAAAACTTCGTTTTTAAGGTATCTTAATCTCCTTTTTAATCGGAGTTTTTCTTGAGAAGTTAATGCCTCCTCTATACTTTTCCTAACACTCTCAATCTCTTCTTTCTTTTCTTCTAAGGATTCTTTTACCCTCCCTCTTAATTCCTCTGTATATTTGGGGATTTCTTCTAAGGTGAGTTTCCTAAATTTTTCTTCTTTTTGTTTAATTTCATCAACGATTTTCCATAATCGTTTTAACTCTCGATCGTTTTTTGTCCCTATTATTTT
>JAGGYA010000001.1 GCA_021162785.1 Candidatus Calescibacteriota bacterium | reverse complement strand
GAAGGGGTGAGAGTGAGTTTTTCTTCTCCCTTTCTGCTTATCTCCTCTTGCAACTTGTGGAAGGAGTTTCGAATTCCATTTTCTATTATACGCATAATTTTTCCTTCGTCCTTGAATTTTACTTCCTCTTTGCTGGGATGAATATTAACATCTACTTCTTGAGTAGGGAGGGTTAAAAAAAGAAAAACTACAGGGAAGTATCCTTTACCTATAAAAGAAGCGTAGGCTTCCATTATCGCCTTTTTAAATATTTTTCCCTTCACCCACCTGCCATTCACAAAAAAGAATTGCAAGGGATAACTTTTTCCTTCACCAGGGCGGGATATCCAACCTTCAATAGAAATATCCTCCATTTTAAACTCAAGTGGAATGAGGGATTTTCTAAATTCGCTTCCCCATATATCTTCCAGTCTTTCAATGAGGGTAGAGCGAGGTGGAGTGAAAAACACTTCTTCACCATCATTTTCCACTCGAAAGGAAGTAGAAAGTGAAACAAATGAATAAGCCATAACCACTTCAAGGATATCCCGCAGTTCTCTTCCAGCACTTCTCAGACTCTTTTTTCTCACAGGAGCATTGAAAAAAATTTCTTCCACTTTTATCTGTGTCCCCTTAGGAAGACTTGTCTCCTCTATGGAGAGAATCTTTCCACCTTTGAGTTTAACTTTTGTCCCTTCTTTTCCATTTGATGTGGTAAGTGTTACCATTGCTACCTGGGCAATACTGGGTAATGCTTCACCTCGAAAACCTAAGCTGGAAATCTTCAGAAGATCCTGTGTAGTAAAAATTTTACTTGTAGAATATCTCTCCCAAGCAAGAACTGCATCTTCTCTATCCATTCCACATCCATCATCTTTAACCGTAATCTCTTTCTTTCCGCCATCTTTAAGTTTGATGTAAATGTTCCTTGCTCCTGCATCTAAGGAATTTTCCACCAGTTCCTTTACCACAGAAAATGGGCCAATAATCACTTCGCCAGCAGCAATAAGTTTTACTACTTCTTCTGGTAATCTTCTTATAATTCCCATTTAACCCCATTCTATCATACTTCTGGTAGAATAAGCGGATGAGCAAGCCCCTTTTAAAAATAGAGGATCTCTGGATTGTATGTGAGAATGCTCCTCTTCCCTACCCTCTTTTAAAAGGCATCAACTTAGAAATATATTCAGGAGAAAAAGTGGGAATAGTAGGGGAATCTGGCTGTGGGAAAACTCTCACAGCACTTTCTATTCTTAATATCCTGCCAGAAGGTATAAAGATTGAAAAGGGGAAAATAATCCTTTTTCATAACCAGGCTACTGTATCTCTGCACTCTCTCCCCCAAAATTCTCCCCAATGGCTTAAAATCCGGGGTGAAATTATCTCCATGATTTTCCAAGAACCCTCTGTGTATTTAAATCCAACACTTCCTGTGGGTTTCCAGATAATGGAACCTTTAATTTACCATTCCCGCAAACTCACCAGAGAACAACAAAAGAGAAAAGCAATAGAATTTATGGGAAAAGTAGGTCTACCACATCCTGAATCGCTTTTTCACCGATTTCCTCATGAACTTTCAGGAGGGATGAAACAACGTGTTCTCATCGCCATGGCTCTTATCCTCCATCCCAAACTCCTAATTGCAGATGAACCAACTACTGCGTTGGATGTTACTATTCAGGCAAACATCCTTAAACTTCTGCTTTCTCTTTCTCAAGAATTGAAAATGTCTTTGCTTCTAATTACTCATGACTTGAGCATAATTGCAGAAACTGTAGATAAACTCTATGTTATGTATGCAGGAGAAATGGTGGAATGGGGAAAAACAGAAGATCTTTTAAAGTCCCCTCTCCATCCCTATCTTTCCTCCCTCATTAATGCTCTTCCCGTTTTAGAAAGAGAAAAGAAGGTTCTTAAACCATTGCCTGGAACTCTTCCCGATCCGCGAGAGAAAATAAAGGGATGCCCTTTTTATCCAAGGTGTGGGAAAAAACTGGCAAAATGTAAGGAAATCCCACCACCTTCTATAAAGATTGATGAAAATCACTGGGTTAAATGCTGGATGTATGAAAATCCTTGAGGTTAAAAATCTTAAGGTTTATTTTCCTGTTTACGGAGGATTTTTAAGAAGGTTAAAGGGTTATATAAGAGCAGTAGACAATATCTCTTTTTCAGTGGATGAAGGGGAAGTATTGGGAATAGTGGGAGAATCAGGGTGTGGAAAATCCACTTTATTAAAAACTTTAGCTCTTCTCTTGTCTCCCACAGAAGGAGAAATATTTTTTTATTTTGAAGAGAATCCCATTGCTCTCCATTCTTTGGATAAATCCGCAAGAATTTCTATAAGACCCCAAATCCAGATAGTTTTTCAAGACCCATTTTCGTCATTGAATCCTCGCATGCGAGTATGGAATATCATAGCAGAACCACTTCTCCTCCATAGCAACCTTCCAAAAGAAAAGGTGAAAGAAAAAGTGGTGGAGATTTTGGAAAAAGTAGGGTTAAAAGAGGAGCATTTATATCGTTATCCTCACCAGTTCAGTGGTGGACAAAGACAGAGAATTGCCATAGCTCGGGCTTTAATACTTCATCCCAAACTCTTACTTCTTGATGAACCTACTTCAGCATTAGATGTTTCTGTGCAAGCACAAATACTTAACCTGCTTCTTGAACTCAAAAAGTCTTTCCATCTAACCTATATTCTGGTAACCCATAATATGGGTGTGGTGAGATATATGGCTGAAAGGATAATCATTATGTATGCAGGGAAATGTTTGGAATTGGGGAAAACAGAGGATATATTTAAAAAACCTTTCCATCCTTATACACATGCCCTCCTTCACTCCATCCCCCGGTTAAGAAAAGAAAATAAGAGGAAGGTAATATTGCTTCCTGGGGAACCACCTAATCCTATGAATCCTCCTTCAGGTTGTCCTTTCCATCCTCGGTGTCCATACAAAATAGAAATATGCGAAAAAATATCCCCAGACCTTCAGGAAATAGAAAAATCAAGTTTAGTTGCATGTCATCGTGCAGAGGAGCTTAACCTGGAAGGCATATTTTAAAAGGTTTGACATAAAGAACCTCCTTCTGCTAATTTTTTAAAGTGCATATCTTAGAATTTCTCTTGTTTTATCTCGCTTATCTATTAGCCCTTGCTCTTCCTTTCCCACTCAAATACTTCATTTCCTTGAGAGTAGCGGATCTCTTCTACTTCTTCCAGATAAAGAGGAGAAAAGAAGTATGGGGAAACCTCACTCAAATTACTGGGAAAAGTTTAAAAGAAACTTTGCCTATGGTAAGGGAAGTTTACTATAACTTTGCACGGTTTGTAGCAGAATTACTTTCTTTACCCCGTTTAAATTCCAAAAAGGCAAGAAAGTTGATAAAAATCTCCCACCCTCAATTTTTAGAAGAAGCCTTTTCCTCAGGGAAAGGGGTAATTTGTCTTACTGCACACTTGGGAAACTGGGAATGGGGAGGAGCTTATCTTGCATTGCTGGGTAAACCTATCTATGCAGTGATTCTTCCTCAAAGAAATCCCTGGGTGGCCAGACTTTTCTACAAGCTACGGACATCTTCCGGTATGAAAGTGATTAATGTGGGGGAAAGTGCAAAGAAAAGTCTGCGAATACTTAAAAAGGGGAAAGGTTTGGCTATCTTAGGAGATAGACCTTTTGGAGAAGAAGGAGTAGAAGTTCAATTTATGGGGAAAAAGGCTATATTCCCTCGCGGGCCAGCCACCCTTGCTTATCTCACAGATGCAGTTATTTTAAGTGGTTTTCTTATCAGAGAAAAAGACTGCTTTACTCTCTATCTGGAGAAACCCTGGAGGATAGAGAAAAGAGGAACTAAGGAAGAGGATATTTACAGAGCTACCCAGAAAATTGCCTCTGTTATTGAAAAATATGTGAGGAAGTATCCTGAACAATGGCTGATTTTTGAGAAAATATTAAGATGAAGAAAGTATGTGTAGTAATACCAGCTTATAATGAGGAGAATAAAATTGGTGAAGTAGTGGAGAGAATCAACAAAACTGGTGAAGTGGAAGAAATTATAGTTGTGGATGATGGTTCCAAAGATTCAACTTCTCTGGAAGCAGAAAAAAAAGGTGCTACGGTGTTAAAACATCCAAAAAACTTGGGTAAGGGGAGAGCCCTCCTTACAGGATTCAAATACGCAATTGAAAAAGGTTATGAGAGTATAATAACTATGGATGGCGATGGTCAACATCTCCCAGAAGAAATACCTTCTTTTTTAAAAGTTGCTGATAAAGCAGATATTATCGTGGGTTCCCGCATGCAGAAACCGGAAGGAATGCCACCTATAAGACTTTTTACCAATCTTCTCACTTCTCTTTTAACTTCTCTCCTTGCTGGGAAGAAGATTAAAGACAGTCAAAGTGGCTTTCGGCTTATTAAAACCCATGTCCTGAAAAATCTTTCTCTCACTGCTACTAAATTCGATATAGAGTCAGAGATTTTGATTAAAGCTGGGAAAAAGGGCTACAGAATAATGGAAATTCCCATCACTACTGTGTATTTTCCTGACTCAATTAAAAGGAGCAAAATTTCACCTTTAAGAGATACTCTGAGGTTTATATACCTTATCTGGAGGAATTTATGAAAAAGGGGAATTGGGAGTATCAGAGGAGAAAAATGGTGGAAATTCAGTTAATAGGTAGAGGTATAAGGGATAAAAAGGTAATCTCTGCCTTTCTCAAAGTTCCTCGACATGAATTTGTCCCTCCACCCCACCGAGAAGACGCATATGGTGATTTCCCTTTGCCTATCGGGGAAGGCCAAACAATTTCCCAACCTTACATGGTTGCCTTGATGACTGAGCTTCTATTACTGAAAGGGGAGGAAAAGGTGCTGGAAATTGGCACTGGTTCCGGTTATCAAACCGCCATATTAGCGGAGATAGCCAAAAGCATCTATACTGTGGAAAGGATAGCCTCACTCTTGGAACGTGCCAAGGAGATACTTGAATTTTTAGGTTACAAAAATATCCATTTTCGGGTGGGTGATGGAACTAAAGGATGGGAAGAAAATGCACCCTATGATGCAATAATTGTAACTGCAGCCAGTCCCGAAATTCCACCTCCACTTTTTGAACAGCTTAAGGAAGGAGGAAGAATGGTTATTCCTGTGGGAAACCGTATGGGACAGGATCTCATAAGGGTAACCAAAAAGGACGGGAAACCAAAAAAAGAAAATTTCGGCCCCTGTATATTTGTTCCTCTAATAGGTGAATATGGGTGGAAAAATGGAAATTAATCTCCCCCCTGTATGGAAGGTATTTCTCGTATCTACTCTTCCTATTGCTGAACTTCGTGGGGGTATTCCATTAGCCTGTAAACTGGGACTCCCTGTATGGAAAGGATATTTATCCGCTGTAGCAGGGAATATGGTTCCTGTGATTCCTCTTCTCTTATTTCTGGAAAAAATCTCTCAGGTAATGAGCAAAACCCATCTGGGTAAGAGATTCTTCACCTGGCTTTTTGAAAGAACTAAAAAGAGGGCCAAAATTGTGGAAGAACTGGAAGCACTTGGACTGGCTCTTTTCGTGGCCATTCCCTTACCCGTAACCGGAGCCTGGACGGGAAGTGTAGCTGCAGTTTTATTCCGTATTCGTTTGAAGCTGGCTATAATATCCATCCTGGGAGGAGTTATGTTAGCAGGAATTATCGTAAGTATACTGACTTATGGTGGGAAAGCATTGATAAGCTTTGGGAGGTAAAACTTTAGAAATAAAAACTGATATAATTCCTGTTATGGAAAGTAGAGAAATCAGACGCCTTTTCCTGGAATTCTTCCGGGAAAAGGGACATATGGTTAAAGAAAGTTCTTCCTTGATACCCAAGGATGATCCCACACTCCTTTTTACAAGCGCCGGGATGAACCAGTTTAAAAAAGAATTCCTGGGAAAAGGAGACCCCACTCTTAAACGAGCCTGTTCCTGTCAAAAATGTTTCAGAACTTCCGATATTGAGGAGGTAGGTAAAACCGGGAGACACCATACTTTCTTTGAAATGCTGGGGAACTTCTCTTTTGGAGATTATTTCAAGGAAGAGGCTATTACCTGGGCATGGGAACTGGTGAGGGAAAAATTCAAAATACCCGAGGATTCGCTCTGGATAACCATTTATTACCAGGATGAAGAATCTTTTAAAATCTGGAGAGATAAAATAGGTGTCAGGGAAGAGAGAATCCTGAGACTTGGAGAAGATACAAATTTCTGGGAGATGGGACCTACAGGTCCTTGTGGCCCCTGTTCAGAAATTGTGGTGGACAGAGGAGAAGAATTTTCGTGTGGTAAACCTACCTGTGGTGTAAATTGTGATTGTGATCGTTTTGTTGAACTCTGGAACCTCGTATTCACTCAATTTGACCGGAAAGAAGATGGCACTCTGGAACCCCTACCTCGCAAAAACATCGACACGGGTATGGGACTGGAAAGAGCATGTGCAATTCTTCAGGGTAAAAGAGATAATTTCCTCACTGATCTCTTTAAACCTATTATCGAAAATTTAGAAAATCTCACCTCTCTCACCTACTCTTCCCATACCTATTCCTTCAGGGTAATCGCAGACCATATTAGAGCCATCACTTTCCTTATAAACGACGGAGTTCTTCCATCCAATACTGGGAGAGGATATGTGCTGAGGCGTCTTATAAGGAGAGCGCTTGCCCAGGGAAGGAAACTTGCCCTGCATCCTCCTTTCCTCTACCGTCTGGTGGGAGTGGTGGTGAATAAAATGGAAGACTTTTACCCGGATTTAAGACTCAGAAAGGAACACATAGTTCAGGTTCTTCATGGGGAAGAAGCTACATTCTCCCAAACTTTAAAAGAAGGGATGGAAATGCTTAAAGAGATTATGGAAAAAGCTAAGGAAAATAGAATTTCTGGTAAAGATCTATTTCGACTTTACGACACCTATGGATTCCCTCTTGAGCTTGCTGAAGAACTTCTTAGAGAAGAAGGTTATGAAGTTGACCGAAAAGGTTTCCAGGAAGAAATGGAGAAGCAGAAACTCCGTGCTCGTCAGGCCTGGGAAAAAGAAAGAAAAGAAGTATCTCTTTCCGGGAAGATTTATACCCTTCTTAAAGAGGAATTTGGTCCTACTAAATTTATAGGTTATGAAACTCTGGAAGGGAAAGGAAAAGTTTTAACCCTTATAAAGGAAGGAAAAGAAAAGGAAAAAGCAGAAAAAGGTGAGGAAATAGAAATTTTAGTGGATCCCACACCTTTCTATGCAGAATCAGGAGGGCAAGTGGGAGATACAGGGTATATTAAAACCCAAAATGGTGTGGTAAGGGTGCTTGATACTTACTATGGAGAGGAAAATCTCATTATAAGTAAGGGAAAAGTAATGGAAGGAAGTATAGAAAAGGGTGAAGAGGTATGGTGTGAAGTGGATAAGGAAAGACGCAAAAACATTGCCATACACCATACTTCCACCCATTTACTTCAGTATGCTTTAAGAGAGGTTCTGGGAACCCATGTTTACCAAGCAGGATCCTGGGTGGGAGAAGATTTCTTCCGATTTGATTTCACTCATTACTCACCCCTCCATCCTGATGAATTGAAAAGAGTGGAGGAGATTGTGAATGAAAAAATAAGAGAAAATGCTGAAGTGAAAATAAAATTCCTCCCCCTGGAAGAAGCAAAAAAGGAAGGAGCCATTGCCCTTTTTGGAGAAAAGTATGGAGAAACTGTGAGAATGGTAGAGATCGGTGATTTCAGTAAGGAACTCTGTGGAGGGACTCATTTATCTTCCACGGGAGAAATAGGTGTGTTTCTCATTTTAGAAGAAAGTTCAGTTGGAACAGGAGTAAGAAGAATTGTAGCGGTGGGAGGGAAAAAAGCTTATGAGAGAATACTTAAGGAAAGAGAAATTATAGAAACCCTATCAGAAATTCTGCGTTCTCCTAAGGAAGAAATCGATAAGAAGGTTAAAGAACTTTTAGATGAAATTAAAAAGACAGAAAAAGAAAAAGAGAAGATTCTCTATGCCTGGATAATGGAGAAAGTTAAAACTGCTCTGGATAATCCTGAGATTATAAGTGGAATTCAGTTCTTCTATCTGGAAGTAAATACGGGAAGCAAAGAAGTTCTAAGACAGTCCATTGACTTCTTCAGATCAAAAGTAAAAGAGAAAGGTGTTTTCCTTGTGGTTCTAAAAAGTGAAGGGAGATTAAATCTGATTTTGGGTATTACGGATGATCTGGTAAAGGAAGGATTACATGCAGGTAATTTGATAGGAGAAGTAGCTAAAATTACCGGTGGGGGTGGTGGGGGTAAACCTTACTTAGGTGAAGCAGGGGGCAGAAATCCTGAGAAACTGAAGGATGCAGTAGAATTCTTGAAAAGGAAAATTTCCCATGCTGGTGATTGACGGATATAACTTTCTCTATCAAATTCCCTCCCTTAAAAAGAAGGGTAAAGAAAGGGGCAGGGAAATTCTCCTCCGTAAATTGGAAGAAAAAAAGAAATCGCTGGGAGAAATCTGGGTAATCTTTGATGGTAGAAGGGAAGACAGGAAAGACTATTACAGGAAGGTTAAAGTAATCTATACTGAGGAAGAAACTGCTGACGATTACATAAAAAGAATGGTGAAAAAGAAGGGAATGAAAGAAAAGATTACTGTGGTGACCAATGATCGGGAAATTCAGGAATTCGTCAGAATTCACGGAGGAGAAATTCTTCCAGTTGAAACACTTAGAGAAAAATTGTTTCCACCCAAAAAAGAGAAGAAGAAAGAAGAAATCAAACCAACTCCTTCCACAGCAAAGGGTAGAAGAATAACTGAGGAACTCAAAAAGGTCTGGAATCTTTAACTCTTTTGTTTTTTAGTTTTCCCTTCTTCTTTTTTCTTCTCTTCAACAAAATTTAACTGTAGATTTGTAAGACAACTTTTAAGATAACTTTCTTCTTCCTGGGTAAGATTTCCTCTGGTTTTCTCTTCAAGCATCCTCAAAGTTTCTATAGTCTCCTGAGCAAGGGGAAGATTTTTCTCCACTTTTCCCGTGGCTGGGTTTACCAGTTTCCCAAGTTGAGCAAGTCCCATAAGGTAAAGGTTTTCCACAAACCTCAAGAACCTGGTCTCCTTTTCCATGCTTCTCACCTCCTCAGTATGCACCTTTTCTTAGAAGAACCTGAGGTAAAGTTTTGAGGATAATTATAAGATCCAGAAGAATAGAGCGATTTCTAATGTAGTAAAAATCGTACTCAAGATTCTCATGCAAAGGTCTATCTTTCCTCCCCATTATTTGCCAAAGCCCGGTAATTCCTGGTTTTACTTCCAACCTTTTTTTCTGCCATTCCTCGTATTTTTCCACAATAAAAGGCATCTCTGGCCGTGGACCTACTAAACTCATTTCCCCTTTTAAAACATTAATAAGTTGTGGTAACTCGTCAAGACTCATTCTTCTTATAATCCTTCCCACCCGGGTAATACGGGGATCAGAAGGAGAAGTGGGAGCATACTCAAAAGGAGAAACATCTTTATACATGGTGCGGAACTTAAACATTCGGAAAATTTTTCCTCCCTTTCCAACTCTTTCCTGAATAAAAAACACTGGGCCTGGAGAATCGAGTTTTATTGCTATGGGAATTATAATCCAAAGAGGGAGAGTGACAGCAAGCCCTATAATGGAAAGAAAAATATCAGCACTCCTTTTTACAAAATTGTAAATGAAAGACGGTTTCCTTAAAGGCAAATAGCATATAGGTATCCCATCCACTTCACCCAGCTCTGCTGACTGGGTGAAAATACCAAAGAGATCGGTAAGAAGTTTCACTTCTACTCCGTACTTCTCACATAAAATAACTAAGGAAAGGAGTTTATCCCTGGAATAACTGGGGAAAGCAAGAAATACCTCATCAGGTTTTTTCTCACCTAAAATTTCTTCTAATTCTTCCGGTTTCCCAAGGTAGGTAAGTTTACCGATTTTGATCTTATGAGGGGAAACATATCCCAGGATGTTGTAAAAAGGGAAGGAGACATCATTAAGTTTCTGATATACCAGAGGCAGGACCTCTTCTTCTCCTACAAGTATTATCTTCACAGGTTTCTTTGCCAGTTTCTTCTTTATTATTATTCTTAAAGGTGGTAGAAAGATGAAATTGTAAACTGCGAAAAGGAAAATCACTGCCCTTCCAATACTTAATTCCCGAAAAAGAAATCCAAGAGACATCACCACCAGGACGGAAAGCAAAACTGCCTTCAAGAAATTTTCCATTTCTTCAATATCCTTCCCCCTCCTTATTTCAAAAAGCCCAAAGAAAGCATGAAGAGGAACAGAAACCAGAAGTAGATAGGGAAGAAATTTTAGATAGGGCAGGAATGGATTGATGGGCCTGGGGAAGATTGAATTAAGCCAGTATCTTGTCCAGTAAGCAAGTACCCAGGAGAAGGAAAGAGTAAAAATATCTATCCACAAAAGGCTTTTACTTTTCATAGCTCTGAAAATATTTTTATATATTTTTCCTTATTCTTCTTCCAGTCAAATTCCTTAAGGACTCTCTCCCTCCCCTTCTCCCCCATTTTTCTCCTTTTATCTTCTTCTCTCAAAAGATTCAGAACTTCCTCTGCAAGCGCAGAAGGAGTAAAAGCGGTAGGGAAAGAACCTGCAGATTCAAGAAGTTCCTGCGCTACTTTTAAAGGGAAACAAACTACTGGTTTACCTACCGCCATGTAAAGGAGAAGTTTATTCAATGTGGAAAGATCACTGTAAGGGTTTGGGAGCATGGAATCTAAGCATAAATCACAGGTGGAAAGATATTTTCTTATATCCTCCTCTTTATCCAGCCAGCCTGTAAAGTAGATATAGTCCTTCAGTCCCCTCTCCTTTACCATTACTTCCAATTCCTCTCTTGCATCTCCATCCCCCATGATGTATAAAAGGAAATCCTGAAAACCTTTCTTTTTCACCAAAATCTCCACCATATCCACAAGAATATCCACTCTATCCTGAGGATTAATCACTCCAAGATAACCCAGGACATATTTCCTCCCCTTCCTCAAGTAAGAAACAGGTTTATCGGGGTAGATTCTTTGTGTTTCCACAGAAGTTGGTACAACAACAAATTTATCACGCGAAGGAAAAGTTCTTTTTCTAACCGCTTCTTTCTGACGATTATTGGGATAAATCACCTTCTCCGCTGTAGTCACCGTAAAATATTCAAATATTCTCAAAACCCAGTAGAAAAAGTCTTTTCTTCCAAATCGGGCTAAATACATTTCAGGAGAAAGGTCATGATGGTCAAAGATGAAGTGCCCTCCCATTAACCGAACCATCCATCCAAGAGGAAAAAATATTTCCGGAGGATTACAAACCTGCAAAACCCGTATCCTTTCCTTAAGAATAAGATAAAAAGAAAGAAGAAAAATCCAGAAGAAAGCATTCACATATTCCCATAAGTAAATCAATCTTCCCCGTGTATACTGAGGGGAAGGGAAATGATAAAGTTTGATACCTTCCTTCTCCTCCTTCCACCTGAAAGGTGCATAACCAGGAGAAACAGTAAATACTTCCCATCCTGCTCCTTTTAAAGCCAGAGCCTCCCACCACACCTTCTTATCCTTGGGAAGAGGAAGATTTTCAACCACTATCAGACATCTCTTCATAAAAGAAGTTTACCATAGAATAAGTTTTTCTATGAGAGAAGAATTTTGTGTTGGGGAGCAAATCCATGGTGGATTCTAACCCTCCTTCAGGAAATATACCCTGGGCTACGGGTGCACCCCAGTTTGAGGAATTTTTCCTTCCATTTAAACTCCGCGAATTTCCAAATATTCCTAACTGTATGGGTGAACGAAAAGATTAAAATAAAGAAGGATGAAATTTGTTTGGGAATCCATAGTTCCTTTTTTCTAATGATAACAGAGGTTAAAAGAGGGAATTATCTTCTTTCTAAAAGTGAATTGATGAGGGGAGTAACTTCTTTAAGAGCTTTCTCCAGGGAAATTTTCCCGCTAAAAACAAGTTCCAATTTAGGCTCCAAATATCTTTCTCTTGCTTCCTTCCATTTGGGATGGGCGGGTTCAAAGACAATATACTTCACAGCTTCATTAAGCATTTTTTTATTGGTAGGTGGGAGAGGGCTTCCAGCAAAGAGAGGACCAAAAGCTATCTCCTTAAATGCAGGTTGAGCAAGCCCTGACTCAGCTAATATTTCCTGTCCTCTTCTTCCAGCTAAACATTTAAGCACCTCCCAAGATTCCTTAGGATATTTAGTGAATTTAAGAATCCCATAACCTGAACCCCCACTGCCAAAACCTCTTTTCCCTCCCGGTCCTTTGGGAAACATTACCACATCCCAGGAGAAACTCTTTATTTTTCGGAAGAAAGGAGTTTCCCAGATCCCAGATGCATACATAGCCAACCTTCCACTGGCAAACATCTGTAGAGCATTCATCTGCAATCCAACCATTGTCTGAGGAGAAGGCATCACCTGGTATTTTTGAATCAAGTCAATATAAAACTTCAAACCTCTTAGGCTATTTGGAGAATTAAGAGTAAGACGATGCGGATGGAAGGGGTCATCTACCAGACTCCCTCCTGCAGAATACACAAAATTTTCCCAGAAAATGCTATAAAAACCATATCTCACCACTCTCTTATCTTCTCGTTTGGTAAGTTGAATGGCTCTTTGAAGCAATCCCTCCCAATCCCAATCATCTGTGGGTAGAGGAACTCCTTCTTTTTCAAATAGGTCTCGATTATAGTAAACACAGGCAAATGGTGCAATATCACGAGGGAGGAGATAAAGTCTCCCGTTTTCCATAAATCTGTTTATTATCTGGGGGAAATAATCCTGTAGGTTTATCTGGGGGTCTTTTTCAACAAAAGGCATAAGATCCAGAAATATTCCCTTGGATTTGAAGTAGACAAAATCATTTACCTCCGAGAATATAATATCCGGAGCATCTCCACCTGCAATACGGGTAAGTAGTTTCTGTTTATATCCACTGGTAGGAGTATGCTGGAGGATAACCCGAATGTTTGGATGGTTCCTCTCCCATTCTCTTAAAGTTCTTTCTATTATCTTTATTTCCTCCACGCTTCCCCAATAAGCAACCCGAATAGGAACAGGTGATTTTGCTGTTCTTCTCCCAAATCCAAGACTAAAAACAAGGAGAATTAAAAAGATTAAGAAATAACCCTTTCTCATGGCCTATACTTCCTTACATCTCCAAGGTAGTACTCATGGAAATAGTCATCGTAAGCATTTCCTTCCACCCCATCATTGTCTCTATCCCATTTAAGATCCAAAAACTCCGATTCGGTTAAAACCTCCGCATGTCCATCCGCAAACAACATGTTCATACAATTGGTGTGCCTTAAATGGGGTATCTTGCTGTGATTTCCCGGTGTACTGTCACCTACTTGAATCTCGGCTTCCTGCTTCCAGGTATTTTCTCTTATAGCATCTCCGACAAGCCAGTATTTTTGAGGTGCAGTTATCTTGGTCAAGCGGATATATTGACGGTCATAACTACCTCCTACCATTACTACATAAGCGTTGCATATCCACCATCTTCCCCGGAACCCATGAACATACCATGAACCCAATGAGTCTTCTTTTTGATAAGAATAGGGTGGAGCACTGGGACAAACCAAGGCATTATTATCCTTAAGGTACCCATTCTCAATATAAAACCAGGCCCAGGATACCCAACCTACAGAACCACCTACATTGGTACAGGTGGGAATTATTTCTCCAAAATCCTGCGCATACATCATTACTGCAAGCCCTACCTGTTTGAGACCATTAAGGCAGGTGATCCCCCTTGCTTTCTCCCTTGCTCTGTGAAGAGCAGGGAGTAGAAGCGCAGCCAGCACTGAAATTATGGCTATAACCACCAGAAGCTCTATTAAAGTAAACCCCTTTCTCCTCATTGTAACACCTCCCTCACTTGGCCATAAAAATATCATCTATATAAATAACTCCCTCCCTCTCCGTTAAAATTTGGTCTTCAAAGACAAAAACAATTTTCTTTATTTTTTTAATGCAGGAAATCCCCATAAATTTATCCAGGGGGATTATTACTTCTTTCCATTCTTTGTCAATGTCTGTCACAAAATAGCAACCTTTTTCTCCTTTTTCATTCACCACTTCCACTTTCACCACCTGAGTAAAACCCTTTTTCTCATCACCTTTAATCCAAAATCCCAGATACTTATAGTCCTTTACAGGAAAATCTTTCATATCCATCCAGAAACCCACACTTGAAGGCTGAGAAGAATTCAATACATAATAAAACTGAAGCGAATAACCCTCCTCTCCCCTCTTTATTCCTTTCACTAAACTCTCCATAGCCATCTGAGAAGGATCTGAAGGATACATATCCCAGGAACCAAACTCTCCTCCAAGAATATTTTTCCTTTCCAGTTTATTAAAATCGCAGATAATAAACCTCTCCTTTATCTCTCTCTTGGGAGGGGATGGGAAGAATTCCTCTATTAAAAGCACTTTTTCTGCATTCCGGATTATGGGATCCTGGTGAAACCATTCCCTTAATTTCCCTTGAGTCAGATAATTAGCAATGGAAAGGAATATCATGGCCTGATCTAAAGTAAGATATCTCGTAGAAGTTATGCCTTTTTTTAAATCCACAGAGTCATAAAACCCATATTCTCCATAAAGTGAAGGGAAATTTTTAAGAAACTCGCGGATATTCTTTATCACTTCTTGCAGGAAAAATTCCAGCCCCAGGATAGAAGCATAAGGTGAAACCACACCCTTATCCGGATACCCTTTGCTACCAATCTCTCCCACTCCAAATTCTTCATAACCCCTCCCATTGGGGAGGGCACATGGAGAGAATCCCCATACAGGATATCCTTTTTCCTCTGCATACATCATCTGGGCTTTTACTGCTCTTTCATCATTAATTCCAAGCGATCGTGATGCAACTGTTTTTTCTTTCACCACTAATGTAGGCATTAAAAACTCAAAACTGCTCCCTCCCCAGGAAGGAACGATCTTCATCCCTTTATAGGTGTAGTATCCTTCAAAGACATCCACTCCAAGATAATTTACAAGAAACCCTTTCGGTCTCTGTCTCTGCCATTTCCAGGCTCGGGGAAGGGTCCGATAAATTCTGAACCAGTGCTGGGGAGGAACATCGCCTTTTCCAATAGCAATAAGACTTGCAATCCTGGCTTCTGTAGCAATAAGTCCATAATGATAAGGAGAATATTCATCCTTGTCAGTTTGATAACCTAAGTAAAACTGTCCCTCCACATCATCATAAAGAGCGGAAAAATCCATATCTTCCAGCCATCTACTAACTTTCTCCCCATAATCTTCTGGATAAGCCTGCCTGAGGATTATGAAACCGGCAGCCAGCCACCCATTATCCACGGTGGAAATATAGGGAGAGGTCACCTGAAGATTGGTTGTGGAATACCAGTTATACCAGAACCCTTTCCATCGAGGGAGCTTCTCCAGAGTATTAAGAAGGCCGGTTATTCTTTCCTTCACCTCCTCTTCTTTCCACCACCCTTCTCTTCCAGAAATAGAAAGAATCATCAAATAAAGACCTATATTGGTAGGAGAGGTATAGTCTCCAATACGATATTCAAATTCCGGAGAAAGTTCTATCCAGTCAACTGGAAGATAGGTCCTTTTATCCACCAGATTTTTAAAATGCTTTAAGGTATCCTCAAGTATCTCCTGGAGCAGGAGATGATCCGGGAGATTTAGGATTTCTTTTTCAGAGGTAAGTTTTGAAGGGAATCCATATAAATTATCCTTTAAGGAGAGGAAAAAGAGGTGGGAGGGACCAAAGAATTTTATCTCATCAATTATTACCTTCCCTCTGCTACCCCCTGTAAATTCCAGTTTCAGCAAACTTAAAGAATTGAAGTCAACCTCAGGGAAACTCCTCCTTTTAAATCTCACATATCTCCATCCCCCAGGACTGAGGGAAAAGACTGCTTCATTCCAACCTCCCTTTTTATCCTCCAGAACCAATTTCAACTTAGTCCTTTTACCTATTAATCTCATGTAAAGAGATAATCCTACTGCTTGACTCATATCCAGACCATTTAACCCACATATCCACCCTGCAGTGCTTCCTGATGGGACATTGAACTTTATTAGAAGAGAATACCTTCCTTTACCCGCGTAAGCACGTGTAAACCAGAAAGATATACCCTTTCCTTCTGTCCAGTATTTCCCTCCCACCAGATTTTTCCCCCTACCCCTTTCAAAATCATCTACCAGCTTCTCTTCATATTCGCCCTGTAAAAAAGAAGCACACAAGAATATAACTGCAATTAAGATTCCCCTCCTCATTTCTCCTCCTTACTCACATAAATTTCATCCACATAAATTGCTCCTGTTTTCTTTGTGGCAATTCTGTCTTCAAAGACAAACACGAGTTCTTCCATGGAGGAAAAATCAGTAATACCCATGAATTCAGAAAAAGGTATGGAGAATTTTTTCCATTTTGGTTCTATCCCCGTTATATATTTCTTCCCTACTTCTCCCTGAGAATTTTTGAGTTCAATCTTAAACACGGTGGTGAACCCTTTTACCGGATCCCCCTTGATCCATAAATTCAGCGTATCATAAGGACGGAAATCAGCTCCATTTAATTTGAACCATACACCGTTCCAAGCAGGTCGAGGAGAATCCACATCATAATCCACCCGAAGAGAAAACCCCTTCTCCCCAACTTTATCCGTAGAGAAAAAGGAAATCATACAAGTCTCATCAAAATCTCTGGGATCCTTTTCCCAGGCACCAAAGTCACCACCAATATTGGAAGGTTTTTTCCCAGAGTTAAAATCCGCAATCATAAGCTTCTTACCCTCTTCCTCTCCAGCAATTCCCATGCCAATCAGAAGAAGAACCATTGTTCCCATAAGCACTTTTTTCATCATCGCACACCTCCTAACATCCGCAAGACTCCCTTATAACCAACTCACCCTTCACTATTATCTCCCTCTCCTCTCTAATCCCCAGCACACTTTCCACTGCAATTTTCCCCATTTCTTTAATGGGGATTCTCACTGTTGTCAACCGGAGATGCTTGCTTAACTCCACATCATCAAAACCTGCCACAGCTACCTCTTCCGGTATCTTTATCCCTTTCTTCTCCAGCCATCTTATCCCTCCCATAGCCATTGCATCATTTGAGAAAAAGATGGCTCTGGGCAGTTTCCCTCTCCCTGACATCCTCTCAACAGCCTCATATCCAGAAATCTCAGTGAAATCACCTTCTTCAACTAAGGAGGGGTCAAACTTTTTCCCATGATCAAGTAGTGCCTTCATATATCCCACCAGCCTTTCTTGAGAATCAAAATTCTCCTTTGGTCCCGTAACTATTCCCACCGTTTCATATCCATGCTGGAGTAAATGAGAAACCAGTTGATAACTCGCATCCACATCATCAACATTGAGAGTAGGAACAAAAGGCTTGGAAAATTTCTTATTTAGAACTACAACTCGCCTTCCCCATTTCATCAAATTCTTAATCATCACTTCAGATACTTCTGGCATCATTACTATCAGCCCTTCCACCATTCCCGAATGCAAGAATTTCTCTCCCCATCCCAGTTCTCGTGCAGAATGGCTGAAGGTAACCAGTAGAAAGTATCCTCTTAAAGTAGCTTCCAGATCCATGCTTTTTAAAAGCTCAGAATAGAAACCGGTTTCAATCTCAGGGAGAATAACTCCAATACATTGAGACTTTTTTAAACTGAGATTCCGTGCAATAATGCTGGGTGAAAAGCCCATATCCCTTATAACCTGCCAGACCTTTTCCCGAGTTTCCTCTCTAACAAAGGGTCTGTGATTTAAAACCCTGGAGACTGTAGCTTTTGATACACCAGCCAGCTTAGCAATATCATCAATATTCATTGTAATCGGTTTCAATTTATTATAAAATATTTTCCAGAAAATTGTCAACTCAAAAATTAATTTTTCTCCGGAGGAGGGTGGAAAATGAGAATTTATAAGGAAAAAGAAAAGGAGAGAATACTTCCCAACTCTTTCGGCTGTTTTTCTTCGGATGGTTGGGAGTATGTTATTGAAAACCCTCTTACTCCCCGACCCTGGGTTAATATCCTGACCAATGGAAAATACGGTGTCCTTATTTCTAATAGTGGAAGCGGTTTTTCCTGGATAGAAGATGCAGTGCTTTCCCGGATAACCCGCTGGTATCCGGAGGTCCTGGAAGAAAGATGGGGTAAATTTCTTTACCTTCTGGATCGCAAATCAGGTAAAATCTTTAGCCTTACCTATCAACCTACAAGGACAGAATTCGATTTCTATCAGGTCCGACACTCACCAGGATATACCATTATCTCGGGAGAGAAAGAGAAACTCTCCTGGAGTATATACTATTTTGTTCCCCTTAAGGATAACTTAGAAATCTGGTATGTGCTTCTTCAGAATAATTCTCACTCCACCAGGAAAATTTCTATCTTTTCTTACTTTGAATGGTGCTTAGGGAATGGCGGGGATACACACTGGGAATATCAAAGAACCTTTATAGAAACAGAGTGGGATGAAAAAAGAAGAATTCTTATTGGAAGGAAAAGAGAATTGGCCCAGGATTATCCTGAAATCCCTGTCTCAGCCTTCCACACTTCTTTCCCTCTCCCCACCTCCTTTGAAGGAGACAAAGAGAATTTCCTACGCAGAGGTGACCTGAAAAAACCTTCCGCAGTGATAAAAGGAGAACTTCCTTGTAGCTGTGGAAAATGGGGTTTTCCTATCGGGAGTGTGGAAACAAGACTGGAATTGAGACCCGGTGAAAAGAAAGAAGTAATATTCTTACTGGGAATAGAAGAAGAGAAAAATAAAGTGGATTATTACAAAAAACCAGAGAATGTCCAGGAGGAATGGAGAAAGGTAAAAGACTTCTGGAGAGAATTCCTTTCCCGAACCTGGGTAGAAACACCTGATAAAGCATTCAACATAATGAACAATATATGGCTCAAGTATCAAACCATTGCCGGGAGAATCTGGGGAAGAACCGGATTTTACCAGACAAGCGGTGCCTACGGATTCAGGGACCAATTGCAGGATTGTCTCATTTTTCTTTACCTTGATCCCTCCCTCACTCGCAAACAGATTTTTCTTCATGCTTCTCACCAATTTAGAGACGGCTCCACCTATCACTGGTGGCATGAAAAACTCAATATAGGTCCAAAGAAAAATGTAGGAGACGATTATCTATGGCTTCCTTTTGTCACATCTGAATATTTAGAGGAAACGGGCGACTGGAAGTTTCTGGAAGAAAAAATACCTTATGCAGATGGAGAAGAAGGTAGCCTCCTGGAACATTGTCTTAGGGCTTTTGAAAGAGCTTTTCAAAATCTGGGGAAACATGGTTTGCCTCTTATAGGAGAGGGTGACTGGAATGATGGCCTTAACAGGATGGAGGGTGGAGAATCTGTATGGCTGGGAGAATTTCTAATTTACAACTTCAAGAGGTTTAGCCCAATTATGGATAAATTTGGTTTCCTTTCTAAAATCTACCTTCAGAAAATTAAGGAAATTGAAGAAGCTGTGAAAAACTCAGGATGGGATGGAAAATGGTTTCTCCGCGGCTACCTCAAAAATGGCGAACCCTTGGGCTCCTCAAAATGCAAAGAGGCCAGTATTTTTCTGAATCCACAATCCTGGGCAATAATCTCCGGGGTAGCCAGTAAACAGCAGATTCAATCCATCCTTTTTTCCGTAAGGAGTCATCTTTATACCCCTTTTGGCCCCCTCCTCTTATCCCCACCTTTTACAAAGGTGAGAAAAGATATCGGATATATAACCCGATATGCTCCTGGAATTAGGGAAAATGGTGGGATATACACTCATGCAGCTACATGGTGGATACTTGCACTTTGCATTTTACAAAAAAACGAAGAAGCCTGGGAAATTTACAAATCACTCCTTCCTCCATTGAGGGGACGGGAGCCTGAAAATTATGCTGTAGAACCATATGTAACCTGCGGGAATTCTGATGGGCCAGCATCTCCTTTTCCTGGTAGAGGAGGATGGACATGGTATACCGGTTCAAGCCAGTGGCTTTTCAAGGTAGGAATGGAATGGATTATTGGATTGAAAAAGCGAAATGGCCAACTTTACTTTGAGCCATGCTGGCCCAAAGAATGGAAAGAAATAAGAGTAATAAGGCTTTTCAAAAATAAAAAGAGAGAAATCTATCTTAGCCTCAACAGAAAAGGCCAGGTGATTATCTGAATATCTCTGGTATAATCTTTTTAAATGTTTTCCCGTCTCATTTTTGTTTGTATAGCATTCTTTTTTTCTCTTTCCTTTCTTGGTCAATCTTCTCTCAAATTAACTGGGGAAAAAATACACTCAGAAAAGGAAAGAGTTATTATTGAAGGAAATGTAAAAGCAGAGTATGAAGACATGAAATTAGAAGCCCAGAAGTTAATTTACTTGGAAAAGGAGAAAAAAATAGTTGCTTCAGGTAAGGTCAGGTTCCAGAGAGGAGCAATTCAATTTACCTGTGATACTCTCGTTTATTTCACCGAGAAAAAGAGAGGAAAAGGTGAAGGTAAGATCAAAGGGAAATACGATAAATGGTATTTCACTGCGAAAAAAATCGATTTTGACGAAGAGAAAATCCATCTTTTCCATGTAAAATACACCACCTGTAACCTCTCGCCCCCTCATTACCATTTCCGAGCAAAAGAAGCTATTTTCTATCTCAAAGAAAAAATAGTAGCAAAGGGAAATTCCTTTTTCATAGGAAGAATACCCCTCTTCTATTTCCCCTATTTTGAATATCCTTTAAAAGACCTCCCCTATGGATGGGTACATAAACTTGGAAGTTCCAATAAGAAAGGTCTCTTCCTCCTCTCTCACTATAACTGGTACTGCAACCCAGAACTTCGAGGAAGAATATATCTTGACCTTTTAGAAAAAAGGGGATTTGGAGAAGGAGTGGATGTGGAGTGGAAAAGGGAGAATTCTCGTTTTTATATCTATGGATTTCAATTCCAGGAGAAAGAGGATTATTACGAAAAATATGAAATCAGAGAAGGAGCACGGGAAGGGGAAGACAGACTGAAAAGATGGAAGATAAATTTTCGGGGAGTAAAATTCAACAAGGAGAATACTATAGCCTTCAAATTTGAGAAGATGTCTGATCCTTTTTACAACTTGGATTTCTATTCGGAAGAAACAAAAAAGGGATGGAGTGAATATCCATTAAAGAGAGAACCGGAAACTTACCTATTTTTGGAAAAAAACACCCCTCTATGCACAGCAGGAATAAAAGGAAAATGGAAAGTGAACTATTTTCAAAAGATCCTTGAAGAAAAACCCACCATTTACTATTCCCTGCCTCTTTACCCCCTCCAGTGGGGAGAATATTCTCTTCAAACCAATATATCTTACCTATCCGAGGAACCTAAGGGAGAGAAAAGTTTAAGAATTCTTTCCACTCAAAGCCTTACCCATCCTATAAATACTGGGAGCTGGGAAATCAATCCAAAAATTTACTTCTCCCTTGATTTTTACGACGAGGATTTTAAAGAAAGAGGATACTGCGGATACAGACTAAGGTTCTCAAAAAGGTTTTTTAATATCCGTCCTTCCCGCACAACCCTGCTTCTCCCCTACTTCACACTCTTAGGGAGAACGCCTTCCTTTTCCTCCCAGAACTCTCTTCCTTATTTTGAGGAAAAGGACAGGATAAAAGGAATGAGAGGCATAAACACGGGAATTTGGGGAAGCTGGGAGTGGGGTGAAAGATCCTTCATCTGGAATCTCTCAGGAAAGGGAATAAAGGAAGGTGAAAAAGAGGAAAAAACTATCTTTCAGGAATGGTCCTGGAAAATTACTGATTTTCTTTCGTTTGAGGGATTTCATCTTTTTGATTTGAACGAAAACAGAAGAGTTTACGATTCTTTTTCTCTTGTCTTGAAAAGAAAGCCTTTCCGGGTAAAATGCGGATATAATTTTTCTTACCCCGAGGAAGAAAACACCTCCCTCTCTTTAAAATGGAGAATCTCAGATATCTGGAATTTAAGGTTTTATGAGAGGTATAATATAAAATATTCTTTTAGCGAAGAAAGCCGGATTACTGTGGAAAAGAAATTGCACTGCTGGAAAATGTTTGTAATGCTTAAAAGCGAAAAAAGAGCGGGAGAAAGTAGGGACTGGGAGATACTTTTAGGCTTCAGAATAATCGGAATATGAGAATAAGTTTCTGGAAAATGGAAGGTGGGGGAAATGATTTTGTGGTGATTAACAATCTGGATGGATTGATTAAGGAAGAAGAAAAATGGGCTTTTTGTCGTAAGATTCTGCATCCCAAATTTGGAGTGGGTGGAGATGGCTTAATCCTTATAGAACCTTCTTCCAATTATGACTTTCGAATGCGTATCTTCAATCCCGATGGTTCAGAACCCACCATGTGTGGAAATGGAGCAAGATGTGCTGTAAGATTTGCGGTGGAAAATGGCCTTGTCTCCCGCTTTCACCTCAAATTTGAAACAGGTGCAGGAGTAATTGAAGGAGAAATAAAAGGGAAGGAAGTAAAGATTCTTCTTTCCCCTCCTCGAGAATTAAAACTTGATTATCCTTTAAAAATTAATGGAGAGGAAATTATTGTGAGTTCAGTAAACACGGGTGTTCCGCATGTAATTTTGGAAATAGAAAACTTAGAAGAAATAGATGTTAAAGAAAAGGGAAAATCCTTAAGATATCATCCGGAATTTCAACCTGAAGGCACAAATGTGAATTTTGTAAGATATAAAAATAGAAACCTGTGTGAAGTCAGGGTCTACGAAAGGGGCGTGGAAGATGAAACTTTATGTTGCGGGACAGGAGGGGTAGCCTGTGCAGTGATTGGAATAGAAAAAGGGATACTTTCCTCCCCTGTAGAAGTTCACTTCATAAAAGGTGGGGAAAGATTGAAAGTGTATTTTGAAGAGGGAAAATACTACCTGGAAGGAAAAGTATGGAAAGTATTTGAAGGTATTTACGAAGGGGGAAGATATGGAGAAGCGGAGTAAAAGGGTAATCAAATATGGTCTCCATTCCTTCCTAACAGCAATTGCAGTCACTGGGATATTCATTATCCTCTATGCCTTTACGGGAAGATACACTCAAAGATGGGACTTAACAGAAAATAAGAGATTCAGCCTTTCAGACCAGACAAAAAAAGTACTTAAAGACTTAAAGAAAAAAGTAGAAATATACGCTTTCTGGCAGACGGGTACACCTCAGTATATGCAGGTGGAAGAACTACTTAAAGAATATGCTTCAGCTTCACCCTATATAAAGTATGAAATGATAGACCCTGAAAAGAACCCATCTCGAGCTCTCCAGATGGGAATAAGTGAATATGGAACCACTGTCTTCAAATGCGGAGAAAGAAGGAAGGATGTTTATGAAAGAGAAGTCTTCTCCTACTCTTATTTCTCCAGATCCTCAGAGTTTCGTGGTGAAGAAGCTTTTACCTCTGCCATTATAGAAGTTACCTCTGAGAAGAAGAAAAAAATCTACTTCCTAACAGGTCATGGAGAAAAAGACCTTTACGATAATGGTAAGGACGGATACTCTAACATACGGGACTATCTGGAAAAGGAAGGTTTTGAAGTAGAAACCTGGAATATTCTGGAAAAGGGGAAACTGCCAGAAGACGCAGAACTTCTTATACTCGCTGGCCCTAAGTATGACCTTTTAGAAAAGGAAAAAGAAATGCTTCTCAAATTCATAGAAGAAGATAAAAGAAATCTTCTCATTATGATAGACCCTGGAGTAAAACCCGGGATTAAATCACTTCTGGAAGAGCTGGGTATAGGTGTTAAAGATGGAATGATTATAGATATGATGGCTGCAATGTTGGGAGATGCTGGTTCTCCTCTTCCCGAATACCTCCATCATCCAATTACTCAAGACCTCATGAAACAAAAAAGCTCCTGCATTCTCTGTGGAGCAACTGCTTTAGAGAAAAAGGGTGAGATTGGTGATATCTTCCTCCAATCACGGGCCTCTTCCTGGTTGGAAAAAGATTACCGTTCTTATAAAGTAAAATTCGACAAAGGGAGAGATGAAAAGGGACCGCTACCTCTGGGTATTGCTATGGTGAAGGATAACACACGAATTGTTGTGTATGGTGATTCTGACTTCCCCTCCAATTCCTGGATTTCTCGCGAGGGCACAACCATCCAGGGGAATCTGGATCTCTTCCTTAATACCATCGACTGGCTTACTGAACAGGAGAAAAAAATCTCCATAAGGCCCAGAGTAGCCAAAATGCGACCCTTCTATCCTTCTAAAAAAGAAGCACGATTTATTTACATAACCTCCATTTTTGTAGTCCCTCTGATTATAGTGCTTACCGGAACTTTGGTCTGGTGGAAAAGGAGGGCGCTATGAAGAAATTTATCCCCACTTACATAATCTTAATCCTTTTCGCTGGACTTTTTATTTTTTATCACTGGAGCGAAAAAAAGGAAAAACCTAAGGATACTCAAATTTTTAAAGTAGAAAAAGACAAAATCACGGAAATAACTTTGGAAGATAAAGAAACCAAAGAAAAGGTGGTATTGAAAAAGGAAAATAAGGAATGGAAAATGCTGGAACCTCATCCATGGGAAGTGGACCAGGAAAAAATCAATGAGATGGTGGAAGAACTTTCTACTCTGGAGGCAGAAAGAGCCTTCAAAGAAGGAGAAGTCAAACTGGAAGAATGCGGATTAAAGGAACCCACCTATGCAGTCCATTTTAAAGCAGAAGAGAAAACACATACTTTACTGGTGGGAAAAAAGTCACCCATAGGCTATCAATACTATGTGAAAAAAGAAGACTCACCCACAGTTTACATACTTGCGGGATATACACTGGACAAATTTAAGAAATCAGCTCTTGATCTGCGGGAAAGGAGGATTGTGAAATTTGAAGTAGATGAGGTGAAAAAACTCGCTTTGGCTTATCCGGAAAACAAAATCGTCATAGAAAAGAAAGACGATAAATGGGAAATTACTTCTCCATTAAAAACTGATGGGGATAAATGGAATATAGAGGACTTCTTGAGAGACCTCAAAAATTTGAAAGCGAAAGAGTTCATAGAGGACGATGCAAAGGATTTAAGTAAGTATGGACTGGATAACCCCCCCATCAAGATAGAACTCTGGCTGGGTAAAGATATGGCATATAAAGGAGTGAACTTTGGGAAAACAGAGGAAGACATTGTCTACGCTTGTCGAGCAGGGCTTAACACAGTCTATGGACTGGACAAAGATAAAGCAGAAAAACTGAGAAAAGACCTCTTTTACTTCCGTAACAAAGTGATGCTTTCCTTCTCCTTCGAAGATGTTAAGGGCTTGGTTCTTTCCTGGGATAAATTTAATATGGAATTCGAAAAGAAAGAAGAAAAATGGATAATGAAAAAACCAGAAGAAAAAGAAACAAAAGAAGGAGAGGTAGAAAACATCCTCTGGACAGTTAAGGAGCTGGAAGCCTCCTCATTTGAGGCTGAAGAAGCAAAAGATTTAAAACCTTACGGATTGGATAAACCTCAACTGACTTTAACTCTTAAACTCAAAGATGGAGAAAAGACCCTTTATATAGGCAAAGAAATTAAGAAAGATGACGAAGAAAGAGTTTATGCTAAGGTGAAGGACAAACCACAGATATTTACAGTCCAAAAATATGTGCTTGATGATCTTAAGAAAAAACCCGAAGATTTCTTGGAAAAAGAAGAAAAGAAGGAAACGCAAGAAAATTAGTCAGCTTCTAATTTTATTCTCCCTTTTTCACCTCCACCCTTTCCCCACCACAGTAAAGACATTTCTCACATGAAGGTGGAATAGGTCTACCGCATTTACTGCACCGGTATGGAGTTTCAATCTCAAGGGGTTTACCAATGGGAACTTTAAGGAAATTCTGCAGAAGATAGAGATAATTTCGGAAAACTTCATCCTGGTTACCAGCCAGATCCACAATTTCATCCCCACCCAGAAGAACCCCTGACCATCCTGTAGCCACATAACCTTCTCCACAGAAACTGATGAGTGGAATTTTTTCCTCAGGGTTTTTCAGAACCAGAGTGATTATAAATCTATCCCATCTATCCGTAGCACCTATCCAGAAAGGCGAAATCCCAAAACTTTTAGGTATCCCCTTATAATCCGTATCAATATAGTCTACCCTTTCAAAAGGTATTTGCTTCTCATAGGGGAAAATCCAGAATGATTTGACCCTAATGGTAATAAGTCTCCTCACTCTATCCACTATAACTTCCCGAGAATAAGCAAAAAGTGAAAATATCCTCTGGATAAGTGAAGTTCGAGCATAAAGACAATCCCCTTCCACCCATATCTTTGGAGCAAAAGAAAGAAACCTTGACTTCAGAATAAAGAGACTCATCCTCCCAGGATTATTATAGAAAAATTTTTTGGATGGATAAAGTGATTTCCTTCTTCCTTGTCTTCCGGGTTTCTGAGACCCCCACTTCCATTGGTATCTCATTAATTGTCTCCCGCATTACAGCGTAAATGGGAAATACCCACAAGGATATTGAGATATAGCCTCTATATAGTTAAGGAGGAAAGGCATTGAATAATAGTGAGGAGAGTCCTTACTCTTCAAGGAAACAATGAAAAAGACACTCAAAGAGATGAGGATGTATCCATGCTTTAAAAAACTTCTTTTACTTTTTCAATTTTAAATCTTTCTTTTTTTACAACTTTCTCCATCCATTTTTCCCTAATTTTTCACTAAACATCTGACATTTCCGCTTAAAATTCTAAAGAGTAATTTCCGAAAGCAAGGAAATAAAAGTTTCCTCCCCGAATCCTTGCCTGTAATGACCTCTCTCCCCCTTAATCTCTCAATCCCTTTATTCATGCCATTTTCAGAAATCAGGGTGTCAAAGTTGGGTTTAATATTCTATCCCCCTTCTTCCCATTATTCCTTTATCGAAAGGATGCTTTATCTTCTTCATCTCCGTCACATAATCTGCCTTATCAGTTATATTTTTTGTCAGGAATCTGCCCGTTAAAACCAACTCCAAATTTTTTGGTTTTAAATCCATTATTTCCAGGATTTCTTCTTCTTTTAAGTATCCCTCCCGTAAAGAAATGAGTATTTCATCTAAGATAAGCAAGTCATACTTTCCTTCTTCAAATATTTTCTTAATAAACTCAAGTGCTTTAAGACATTCTTTTCTTATTTCTTCTTTCTTTACCTCCTTATAAAAATGGGGATGTTTTTTAGCAAAGCCAAATGTATCTATTCCCAATTTTTTTAAAATCCTATATTCTCCATATTTCCATCTTTTGGGTTCTTTATGAAAGTAAATAATGCAAACCCTAAAGCCCTGCCCCTTTGCTCTTATAGCAAGACCAATACTTGCAGTGGTCTTCCCTTTCCCATCACCTGTATAAACCTGGATCAATCCCTTTCTCATCTTCCCCTCCTCTCCATCTCCTCCTCTGAAACTAAGAATACATAGGGTCTAAGATTAAGGGGGTTTTCCTTCACAATTACTACAGTTTGGTAAACTTCTTCGATGATTTGATAAGTTAAAACCTCAGAAGGTGTGCCAATCTTATAAATTTTTCCTTCCTTAAGCAGAATCAGCCTATCACAGTATTGGCTTGCTAAATTTAAATCATGCAAAATAATCAACACGGTTAAACCATATTTTTTATTCAACCTTCTTATCAAATCCAGTATTTTCACTTTATGGGCTATATCCAGATGGGCTGTGGGTTCATCCAGTAAAAGCAATTTTGGCTCCTGAGCTAAAGCTTTTGCAATTAAGACAAGCTGTTTTTCTCCACCACTTATCTCCTTTAAAAATCTATCTTTAATTTCTAATACCCCTGTGAGTTTCATAGCCTCCTCTGCAATCTCTAAATCCTTTTTGTCTCTAAGAACTGGAATTTCTTAAAATGGGGAATCCTTCCTAAAAGCACAAAATCTTTAACTTTTACCATATCCGGAAATTGAGCATCCTGAGAAACAACCGCAATCTCTTTTGCCAGTTCCTTAAAACTCAATTTGGTTATATCTTTTCCCCGATAAATTATTTCCCCTTCTTTTGGTTTAACCAACTTGGTTATCGCTTTTATTAATGTAGTTTTACCAGAACCATTAGGTCCAATTATTCCTACCAGTTCCGAAGAATTTACTTTAAAACTTATATCTTTAAGCAAGAAATTATCATAACCACACACCAACTTCTTTACCTCAAGCATTATCTTCCCCTCTTAGAAAGCACATAAATAAATAGACTTCCACCCATAATTCCTGTAATAACCCCTACAGGTAGTTCTAAGGGAGAGATAATTGTTCTTGCTAAGGTATCGGAGAAAATTAAAAATCCTGCACCACATAGATAAGAACTTAAAAGTAGTATTCTGTGGTCTTCTCCTACAAGCATACGCATAAGATGAGGAACTAAAAGTCCCACAAATCCAATTATTCCGGCAACTGATACGCATACACCTGTAAGGAGAGATGCCAGAATGAAAAGCAGTCTTTTTGTCTTCTCAACATCTATCCCCAGATGATGAGCTTCCTCCTCACCACAGGAAAAAGCATTTAAATCCAGACAGAATACATAGGAAATTAAAAGCCCTAAAATTGATACTGTTAAAGCCATTTTAACAAGAAATATATTTGGCTCTTCCAAGGAACCCATTATCCAGAAGACTATTCCATGTAAATTTTCGCTTTTAGTTACAGCCATGATAAGCATTATAAGAGATGAGGAAATGAAACTTATCATAACTCCGGTTAATAAGAGCCCCTGAATCCTCAACTTACCTTCTTTAATGCTTAAAATATAGACTAAAATAATCACCAACCCTGCACCCACGAAACCTGCAATGGGAAAAGTTATTACCCCAAATTTCTGATAGACCTTCAAAACGATGTTTAAACAGACAAAGACTCCTGCTCCTCCAGAAATTCCCAAGGTATACGGCTCCACTAAAGGATTTCTAAACAGCCCCTGCAAGATAACCCCTGCAATTGCCAGTGCTCCTCCAACTGCAAAACCCAGAATGATCCTGGGAAGACGAATCTTAAATAAAATCTCCTTAGTGATCTCATCAGAAGGATTAAAAATCTGAGTTAAGGGAACTTTTACAGAACCAACACATAATGAGAGAAGCATTACCATAAATACAACCAATATTAGAATTGATGACCAGCTAAGCCAGTTTATTAATCTCTTATTCAATTTCTGCCTCCGGATGTAAAATCTTAACCAGTTCTTTTAATGTCTCTACGAAACTGACTGGTGTGGGACTGCAAATTTTATAAGAATCAATAATAT
>JAGGYA010000012.1 GCA_021162785.1 Candidatus Calescibacteriota bacterium | reverse complement strand
TGGGAAAACTTCTCCACTTCTATAAGTTCCCTCAAGATCACTGGAAGCATATAAGAACAACTAACATCCTGGAAAGAGCTTTCCGGGAAGTAAGGAGAAGGGTGAGACCTATAAGTTGTTTCACCAATCGGGAAAGTTGTGAAAAGGTTATTTATGGGGTTATCTCTGATCTTAATAAAAATTGGGAGGATACACTAATTGAATTTACACAAAATTCTTGACGTTACCGTTTAAAATTCCGCATGACAGGGGTAAGGGATTTGTGGTAAACTGTTTATTGTTAACATACTTCAAGAGGAGGGAGAAAGATGTTGATGGATAAGTTGGTTAAAGAAGCGGAGAAGTTGAAAAGGCACCTGGGGATCTTGAAATTGGTGGTGGAAAAGGGGCCGTTGGGGATTTTTAAGATATCTGACATTACAGGTCTTCCCCCACATAAGGTTCGGTATTCCTTAAGAATCTTGGAAAGAGCAGGATTATTGAGACCTACTTCCAGAGGTGCTCGAGCTACTCCAGCAGGGGAAGAAGAGCTTAAAAATACCAGAAAGGAACTCAAAGAGGTGATAAAGAGTATTGAGAAACTTTTACGATGAACCGGTATTGGGATAAAGAAAAGGAAACACTTGAAAGGGAAGAGTTGTTGGAGTATCAGAAGTCCCAACTTGTAAAAACTCTTGAGATTGCTTCACTTTCATCTTTTTACTCTCAAAGAATTAAGAAGATTCCTTCCCAAAACAATGTGATTACCTTCCTTAAAGATTTGCCTTTTACTACCAAACAAGATGTGAGAGATGGGTATCCTTTTAAGTTCCTTGCTGTGCCTAAGGAGGAGGTGGTTAGACTCCATTCTTCTTCAGGAACATCCGGGAATCCTACTGTAGTCTTTTACACTGCTGAAGATATTGAGGAATGGAGTGATATGGTGGCAAGGTGTCTCTACATGGTGGGGGTTAGGAAAGAGGATGTCTTCCAGAACATGATGAGTTACGGACTTTTCACAGGAGGGCTTGGTCTTCACTATGGAGCAGAAAAAATCGGATGTTTCATAATTCCTTCTGGTGCAGGAAATACACGGAGACAGGTTAAATTAATGCAGGATTTTGGAACCACGGTTATTCACATAACTCCCAGTTATGCTCTTTACCTGGCACATTATCTGGAAAATGAATTGGGAATTTCCCCATCCTCCCTTAATTTGAAAATTGCACTTGTGGGAGCTGAACCTCATTCGGAAACCATGGATAGGAAACTGGAGGAAATTTTTGGGTTCAAGGTTTTTAATTCTTATGGCCTCTCGGAAATGGGTGGCCCCGGTGTAGGGTTTGAGTGCCCTGCCAGGAAAGGAATTCATATATGGGAAGATCATTACTTTGTGGAAGTTATTGACCCTGAAACGGAGCAACCGGTGAAAGAAGGAGAAGAAGGAGAACTTGTGCTTACCACGCTTAGAAGAGAAGCTATGCCCCTGATTAGATTCAGAACAGGTGATTTAGTTACCTTCCTGGGCACTGAACCATGTCCATGTGGAAGGACACATGTAAGAGTTTCCCGAATTCATGGTCGAACCGATGATTTGATAATTTTCAAAGGAGTGAATATACTCCCCTCTCAAATTGAAAGAGTCTTAATGAGTTTTCCGGAGGTGGGGAAGAATTACCAGATCGTTTTAGAAAGGGAAGAAGAAGGTGACAAGATGGTTGTGAGGGTTGAAGTCGAGAAAATAGATGATCGATACTCCTCTCTTTCCACATTGAAAGAAGTTATCCAGAAAAAGTTAAAAGAGGAAATTCTTGTAACTCCTGAAGTTGAGTTTCTTCAACCTGGTAGTTTACCCACTTTTGAAGGTAAAGGGAAAAGAGTAATTGACCGGAGGAAGGAGGTGTGAGATGGTTAAAAGGCTATTATTTTTGGGGATATTCTTCCTGGTGGGGTGTCTCATTTTTGGAGCAGAATATCGAATTGGGGCGGTCTTCGCGGTGACGGGGCCTGCATCATGGCTTGGTGATCCAGAAAAAAAGACTGTAGAAATGCTGGAAGAAGAGATAAATTCCCAAGGGGGAATTAATGGTATTCCTATCCGGGTGATTGTAGAAGATACAAAAGGGGACGAAACTCAAACAGTTAATGCGGTGAGGAAACTCATTACTCGTGACAGGGTTTTGGCCATCATTGGCCCTTCAAGGAGTGGAACTACACTGGCGGTTATTCCGATAGTGGAAAAGTATAAGGTTCCTTTGGTTTCCTGTGCTGCTGCCGAGGCAATTGTTAAACCTGTGAAAAAATGGGTCTTTAAAACACCGCAGACGGATAGGTTTGCTGTGGAAAAGATTTACCAGTATATGAAGAAGAAAGGAATTAAAAGGATAGGAATTATTACTGGAACTACTGGGTTTGGTGCACAGGGAAGGAAACATCTTCTTGCACTTGCTCCTAAATATGGGATTGAAATTGTGGCAGATGAAACATATGCACCTCAGGACACGGATATGACTCCACAACTTCTAAGAATTAAAGCAAAGAACCCTCAGGCAATTGTGAACTGGTCCATAGTTCCCGGCCAAGCAATTGTCCCGAGAAACATGAAAGAATTGGGTATGAATATTCCTCTTTTCCAGTCGCATGGATTTGGGAATATCAAATATGTCAAGGCAGCAGGTGAAGCAGCTGAAGGAATTATCTTTCCTGCAGGGAGACTATTAGTTGCTGATCTCTTACCCGATACTCACCCTCAGAAAAAGGTGCTGATGGAATATAAAAGGAAGTATGAAAGCAGATATCAGGAGCCTGTAAGCACATTTGGTGGTCATGCTTACGATGCTTTCTGGCTAATTGTAAATGCACTGAAAGCTGTTGGGCCTGATCGTGCAAAGATAAGGGATTATATTGAAAATACCAAGAATTTTGTGGGGACAGGTGGAATATTTAATTTTTCACCTGAGGACCATAATGGATTGGATATAGAAGCATTTGAAATGCTCACTGTTAAAAATGGGAAGTTCACCCTGCTGGGTGATTAATGAATTGGCAGAATTTTCTGCAACTTGTTTTAAGCGGGATTACCATTGGTAGTATTTACGCCTTCATAGGCATTGGATTTAACATAATTTACAACACTACTTCCATTATCAATTTTGCTCAGGGGGAGTTTGTTATGTTGGGGGGACTTATTCTTTATTCTTTTCATCAGTCTTTCCACATTCCGTTAATTCCGGCTATTCTGCTTACTCTAATATTAGTGACACTTATTGGAATAGGGATGGAGAGATTGACCCTGCATCCAGTGAAAAATCCTACAGTCCTCAATATGATAATAATAACCATTGGTTGTTCTATATTTTTAAAAGGTGTGGCTCTTTCTATCTGGGGTAGGGAGGTTTACCATCTTCCTTTCTTCTTCCCTCGTCCACCTTTCCGGATAGGTGGTGCATCCATAACCACTCAATCTTTGGTGGTGTGGGTCGCTCTTATAATTTCTTCTGCTTTTCTCTATTTCTTTTATAGATTTACATTGCTGGGAAAGGCTATGAGAGCCTGTTCAGTAAATCCTGTAGCAGCCCGGTTAATGGGTATAAAAGTGAAATCTTTAATTACCCTTTCTTTTGCCTTAGCTGCATTCTTAGGTGGATTAGCTGGTGTGACCATCACACCTATAAGTTTAATGGATTATCAGAGGGGTTCTTTGCTTGCCCTGAAAGGTTTTGCAGCAGCTGTATTGGGAGGTTTGGGGAAAGAATTCGGGGCTATCCTTGCAGGTATGGCTCTTGGGATTACGGAGTCTTTAGTAGCTGGGTATATTTCCTCCGGATATAAGGATGCTGTTTCCCTCCTCATCCTTCTCTTTATACTTTTTGTTCGTCCAGGTGGAATAATGGGTAGTAAAGAGGAGATTAGCCTCAGGGAATTATGAGGAAGGAGTTGAAAGGTTTGGTTATCTTCTTTGGTTTGATTTTTTTGTTCCCTCTTTTAGTTAAGAGCCCATATTATATTGGCGTGCTGGTTTTCTGGGGAATATATTCCATTATAACCCTGGGTCTTACCATACTTATGGGATATGCGGGGCAAATTTCTCTGGGACAAGCGGGATTCTTTGCAGTAGGTGCTTATACTTCAGGGATTCTCACCACTCGTTTCGGGCTACCTCCTTGGCTGGGAATTCTTGCAGGATTGGGTTTGAGTCTTTTGCTTTCTCTTTTTCTTGCTTTACCTTCCTTAAAACTTAAAGGACATTATTTGGCAATGGCTACTTTGGGATTTGGAGAAATAGTGCATGTAGTTTTAAATGCCTGGGTAGGGGTAACTGGTGGGCCTTCCGGATTTGGTGAAATTCCTGCTTTAAGCTTCTTGGGATGGAAACTTGATAGTGAAATGAGTTTCTTTTATTTCACCTGGGGATGGGTTTTTCTTTTCTTCCTTTTTTCTCTTTCTCTTTTAAAATCACCCTATGGTCGGGCACTTCGCTCTTTACATGCTGAGGAGAGAATTCCTCTATCCTTAGGAGTTAATGTTTATTTTTACAAAGTATTTGCCTTTTTGTGGGCAGCATTCTATGCTTCTTTCGCTGGTAGTCTTTACGCTCATTTCATGACTTTTCTATCGCCCTCTTCCTTTACTTTAATTCTTTCCATACTTTTAGTTCTTATGATAGTGGTGGGGGGATTGGGGAATCTATGGGGTGCACTTCTGGGTGCTGGAATACTCACTTTTTTACCTGAGATCCTCAGAACCTTTGAAGACTTTGAAATGCTAATTTACGGTACTTTCCTTATTCTGGTTATGATTTTCCTTCCCAAAGGGTTGGTTAGTTTGAGGAGGGGAAAAGTTGCTACTGGAGACTAAAAATCTTACGCGATATTTTGGGGGAGTAAAAGCAGTGGATGGAGTGGATATAGAGGTAAAAGAAGGGACTATTAAAGGAATAATCGGGCCCAACGGAGCGGGGAAGACAACTTTCTTCCATCTTTTAAGCGGGCATCTTCCCCCTCAGAAAGGATGGATTAAATTCAAAGGGGAAATAATTAATCACCTTCCTCCTTTTGAAAGAGCTCGGAAAGGAATAGGTAGGGTTTTTCAACAACCTTCACCTTTCGAGAATCTCACTTTAATGGAAAACATCCTTATCTCCTTAGATATTTCAAATTCTCCTTCCCTTTTCACTTCTCTTTTGCGTCTTCCTTCTTTGGGGAAAAGTGAAAAGGAGAAAGAAAAGCAGGCTATAGAAATACTCCATTTCCTCAACCTGGAAAAGAAACTGCATCATTTCCCTTCCTCTCTCACGCATTTTGAAAGGAGAAAAATGGAAATTGGGAGAGTGTTAGCCCTTAACCCTTCTCTTTTGCTTCTCGATGAACCTACCGCTGGTTTGAGTTATCGAGAAAAAGAAGAGATTAAGGAAATTATATGGGAATTGAAAGAAAAAGGACTAACCATTTTAGTAGTGGAACATGATATGGAATTAATCACCGATATTTGTGAAGAGGTAGTGGTATTGAATTTTGGGAAGAAAATTGCGGAAGGGTCCCCCTGGGAGATAAAGAATAACCCTCTGGTTAAAGAAGTTTATCTGGGAGAGGAATATGCTTCTGGAAGTTAAAAATCTCACTGCCTACCGGGATTCCATCCCCATTGTTAGAAGTGTTTCTTTCCATGTAAATGAAGGGGAAAGTGTGGCTATACTGGGAGCAAATGGTGCTGGGAAAACTACTTTAATAGAGAGTATTATAGGGATAATTTCGGAAAAAACAGGGGAAGTAAGATTTAAGGGGAAGGATATAACTCGCTTAAACTCTGAAGAAATTGTAAAAAGAGGGATTTCACTTGTCCCCCAGGGGAGAGAAATCTTCTCTACTTTATCGGTAAAAGATAATCTCCTCCTTGGAGCATATACCCGGTTTGGCAGAGAATCCATGGCATCCATAAAGGAAACCTTAGAGGAGGTCTACGGACTTTTCCCCATTTTAAAAGAAAGAGAGAAGCAACTTGCGGGAACTCTTTCCGGGGGGGAACAACAAATGCTTGCTATTGGAAGAGCCCTGATGGCTAAACCCACCCTTCTACTTTTAGATGAACCTTCACTGGGTTTAGCACCCCAAATAAGGGCCAAAATTTTTTCCTCCTTAGAAGAACTCCATAAAAAGGGGATTACTCTCCTTCTGGTGGAACAGAATACTTTTTATGCATTAAGGATCACAGAGAGAGCCTATGTTATGGAAACAGGCCGATTAGTGATGGAAGGTAAAAGTGAGGAGATTGCAAAAGACCCTGAGGTGATAAGAGCCTATCTGGGTAGGGAATACCGAGAAAAATGGGAGAGGTGAAAAATGGAGAGAGAAGAGATTAAAAAGTTACAGTGGGAAAGGCTTCAGGTCACCCTAAATCGGGCTTTTTTAAGAGTAGGACATTACCGGAAAATGTTTGAAGAACAAGGTATTGAACCCCAGGATATCCGTTCTCTTGAAGACCTCTCTATTCTTCCCTTCACCACCCGAGAAGACCTTACCGTGGGTGACCCTTACCAGATGTTTGCAGTTCCTTTAAGAGATATTGTGCGTCTCCATGTTACAAAGGGCAGGAAAGGAGAACCTATTGTGGTGGGGTTTACTCCTCATGATTTAGATATCTGGACTGAACTTTCTCAAAATACGCTATGTATGGCTGGTATAGGGCGGGAAGATGTAATTCAAATTACTTTTCCTTTCTCCATGAGTTCCGCTGCCTTAGGTTTTCAATATGGGGCGGAAAAACTGGGAGCAGCTGTTATCCCCTACTGGGATACAGAAGTCTCCCGAGGAATTGAAGTAATGGAAGAGTATCGAACGACCTGTTTGATAACCCTACCCTCCTATTTTTCCCAAGTTTGTGAAAAAGCAAAGAAGGGAGAAGTGAAACTTTCCTCTCTTTGCTTGAAGAAAGTTCTCCTTTACGGTGAGCCTTTCTACACTTCTGAAAGAGATGAATGGGAAGGATTGTTAGAGGTAAAAATTATTGATACATATGGACTAACCGAAATCTTTCCACCGGGAATTGCCTGCGAATGTCTTGCCAGAGAAGGAATGCATGTGTTTGAAGAACATTTATTAATTGAAATTATTGACCCTGCCACAGGTAAAGTTTTACCATCCGGGGAAACGGGAGAACTTGTAATTACTACACTCACCAAAGAAGGTTTTCCCCTTATTCGTTACCGAACCGGTGATATTACCTCCATAATTACTAAAAAGTGCAGTTGTGGTTCAGAGCTTATTCGTATAGAAAGGATCAAAGGAAGGACGGATAATACTATCCTTGTAGAAGGGATAAGAATTTCAGCGGAGGAAGTAGAAGACTTCCTTTCTAACTTCAAAAAACTCTCTCTAAGGTATCAATTGATTGTGGAGAGAAAAGAAGGAAAAGACTCTCTTAGTGTGAAGGTGGAATTACCTCCCGGAGCAGATATCACCAGTTTCCGTGCAATAGAGAAAACCTCCTCAGAAGCTGAAGAAAAATTTATGGAAAGGACAGGGATACCCGTTAAATTTCATCTTTTAGAACCGGGAGGATTAGGAGAAAAATACCCATTGATTATTGACAAAAGGAAAAGGTCTTGACAAAATATTGCGTGCAAGATAATATCACGCAAAAAAGGGGGGTGTGAAATGCTTAAGAAAGTATTGATTTTGAGTTTAGTGATGGCATTCTCTTCCTTCCTTCTTGCTGAGGTGCAAGCAGTAAGAGTGGGTGGAGATATAAGGGTAAGAGGGGTTATGTGGAAAAATCTGTGGAGTTTTGATAATGATTACCGCACAGATATCAGGGATTTTTATCGTCACAGAACCAATATTTGGGTAAGTGCTGATTTAACCGATAACATTAATGCATTTGTGAAATTGAACAATGAGTATCACTGGGGTAATTATGCCAGCACCCATTCTGTATTTAACAACGACATTGTAATTGACAATGCCTATATAGAGTTGGGTGAATTTATGACCTGGCCAATGAGTTTAAAAATTGGAAGACAAAACCTCATCTTTGGAGAAGGTTTCATGATATTGGAAGGAACTCCCAAGGATGGTTCAAAAACAATTGGATTTGATGCCATCCGTGCCACATGGAAACTGGATGAGAATACTCTGGATGTTTTTACTGCAAAACTCTCTGAAGGATACGGCCAACATACTGATGAAGACCTTTACGGTGTTTACCTTACCAACACTTACTTCCCAACCAAGATTGAGGTTTATGTTTTGAGGAGAGAGAGAAGGGCAAGCGAAACCTTCAGTGGAGGTAGCACCTATGCGGATAAAATCCATCCCAAACAGACTACGGATGCCTTAGGGGTGAGACTCAGTGGAAAACTGGGTGAAAACTTTTCTTATTCCGCGGAAATTGCTCAGGAGTGGGGAAGAATGAAAAGGGAAGCAGGTGATGGAATAGAACCTAAGGTTTACCGAACTAAATGGGTTAGAAAAGAAGCTACGGGTGGTTATGTTCGTGGGACCTATACTTTTGCAGATGTAGCATTTAAACCTGCAGTTACCTTAGAATATGTTTATCTTTCAGGTGATAACCCGGATTCTAAGAAATACGAAGGTTGGGATCAGTTCTACAGTGAATTCCCCAAGTATTCTGAACTCTATGTCTATAGTATGTGGGATGGATTTAATGCTGTAAATGGCTCTATTGACCAGGATCTGGAAACCTGGACAAATATGACTATGAGTAGAATAGGGATGAAAATCCACTTCACGGATAAGCTTTCTTTTGAATTCAACTACAAGGATTTCCGTGCATTACAAGACACCAACCTGACTGCCTATGAGAATCCCGGGAAACATAGAGGAGAAAATCTTCAAGCCTGGATAAGGTATAGATACTCTGAGGATGTATCTTTCCATATACTATGGGAACAATTTGATCCAGGTAATTACTATCCGGAAGATAACCGGGACAAAGCCTACTTCTCCCGTTTTGAAGTCCTGGTGAAGTTTTAAATTTATTTCAGTTGTGGTATAATATTATGCGATCGCGGGGTGGAGCAGTCCGGTAGCTCGGTGGGCTCATAACCCACAGGTCGCAGGTTCAAATCCTGCCCCCGCTACTATTTTTATTTTTAAAATTTTCTGTGTGTAAAGTTGCGGAAGAATTTACTTTTTCAGGTAATCAAAGGCTCTTATTGATATAATAAAGTGATGGGTAAACTGGGGATTATAAGGGAATTTCTGGTTTTTCTCTGGAAAAGGAAACTTTGGTGGCTGATACCTTTTATCTTGGTAATCATTATCTTTGCTACCCTCCTTATTTTTGCTCAGTTCAGTGGTATTTCCCCTTTTATTTACACTCTGTTTTAAGAAGTGTTTAAATGGATACTCCCTTTAATTCTTCTCCTCTCTTTTTCTTTAAGACTTTATAACCTTGATGGAGAAAGTCTCTGGTACGATGAACTGGTAAGTGTTGATTCCATTACTCACAACTCTTTTCTACAATTACCCAGGTATATATTGATCAGGGAAGGTGCTCCACCCCTTTATTTCCTCCTTTTGAAACTATGGTCATTTTTCAACCTCTCCACTTTTAGCCTCCGTCTTTTCTCGGTATTAACTGGTGTTTTGGGGGTCTGGGGTATTTATCTTCTGGGTAAGGAATGGAAGGGGGAAAGGGTAGGTTGGTTAGCCTCTTTCCTTACCGCAATTTCTCCTTACCATATCTGGTATTCACAGGAAATGAGGATGTATTCTCTCCTCTTTCTCTTAGTTGTTTTCTCCTCTTACTTTTTCCTGCGATACCTTCATCAACCTTCTTCCAAAAATCTCTCTTTATATCTTCTCACTTCTATCCTTGCCCTTTTGACTCATCCTCATGCTATCTTCATACTCCTTACCCACACCCTGTATGCTTTTCTGGTGCGGTCTCCTATCTTCCGGTGGAGTTTAATCCCCATAATTTTGTTCATTCCCTATATCTTCGTCCTTCTCAATCTCTTGAAGACTCCCAAGGCTAATTGGCTACCTCACCTAACTCCTTTAACTTTTTATTCCATCTTCCGTCATTTCACCTTGGGTCTTTATCCAGGTGTCCCGGTATGGATAGAAATTTTGGTGGTGTGGGGGATTCTGGTTCCTTTTTCTTTAAGTGTTTATAGACTTTATAAGGAGAATAAAAAGGAAATTGTACTCCTTACCTTCTTTTTCCCTTTTTTCCTTTTAATTTCCATTTCCCTATTTAAGCCGGTGATTTTTGAGGGGAGAAGATACATGATAATTCTTCTTCCTTTCTTCTACCTTCTTCTTTCTTATACCCTGCAAAAAATTAAAGGCTGGAGTTTACTGGTTATACTTCCTTTTATTTTTCCAGCTAAAGAAATTTACTTAAAGACACAGAAGAGACCCTGGAGGGAAGTGGCCAAGATTATTAAAGAGGAAGGGGAAACTGGTGATGCCTACCTTATCCTGGGAATGAGTGGAAGACTTCTAAAATTTTATTCCCTTAACCTCCCTTATATTAATCTTCCATCCAGAGTGACTTCAGAAATGGTAAGAGAAAGAATGGGAAGATTTTCTCGAGTGTGGATAATCACCATATCTCCCCGATTAACCCCTTTGGAGCTTTTCCTTACCCATGAGGGAAATTATCGCGTGAAAAGGGTATTCCAGACGGATACTGGACAAGGGATTAGGTTGGGAATTTACAGCCGGGAAAGAAAATCAATGACTTCATCCAGTTCAGTGGTAATCCTGGAAGATGGTAAATTCCTGAGAAAAAACCGACCATAACTCTTCTTTAAAATTCTGGGATCAAGAATAGCCACTACACCCTTATCTTCTTTTCTCCGGATGAGTCTTCCAAAACCCTGTTTTAACATAAGAGAAGCCCGGGGAAGATAATACTCCCAGAAAGGATCTTTCCCTTTATCCCCCAGAATTCTTGATTTTGCTTCAGTAAGAGGGTCATCAGGGACAGGAAAGGGGAGACGGGTTATAACCACACACTGCAATTTCTCCCCCGGCATGTCCACCCCTTGCCAGAAAGTTGTAGCACCAAAAAGTATCCCTTTCTCTTCTTCAAACCTCTTAAGTAACTTCTCTTTACCTTGTTCTCCTTGAATCAATATTTGTGGGAATTTGGGTTTTAATCTTTCATAAACGAGTGACATCATACGAAAACTGGTAAAGAGAACAAAGGTGCCTCCTTTAACGGAAGGGAGTATCCGGAAAAGCCTATCTACAATTCCTTCCACATACTCTTCTTCCTCTCGAGGGTCAGGCAAATCTTTTTCAAGATATAGAACAACCTGCTCCTTAAAATTAAAAGGTGAACCCAAAGAGATCACTTCCCCCTCCTCCCATCCCATCTCTTGCTTGAAGTATTCAAAATTCCCGGAAAGGGAAAGGGTAGCTGAGGTAAGAATAATGGGAGAATACCGAGGAAAAAGAACTTCCTTAAGTATACCACTTACCTCTATGGGGAAAGCTTCCAGTTTAATCAAAATATGCCGTCTTCGGGGAGAGATCTCCACACAGTAAATATAATCTTCCACCAGCCTTTCTCTGAAAAACACAAGAATTTCCTCATACCTCTGGAGTCTATGAATGGCACCTTCCACTTCCCATTTCTCCTCTTCATCCTCCAGACCATTCTTCACCTCCTCCAGTGCCTCCTTTAACTCTTTAAGTCCTGGGGAAAGAGTATCTTCAATCTCTCCCAGACGTTTTCTCCCTTCTTCTTCCCCATACTCCTTTAAAATTTTCTGAAAAAATCTCCTTTCTATGGATTTAACTTCGTCAAGCAAAAGGAAAATATTTTCTGGTGCCCCCCATCTTTTGAGATTTCCTTTCCCAGTACGGGGATTGTATAGTTTTTGCAGAAATCTTCTCAACCCTATATTGCTGAGTTCAACGGTAAAAAAAGAAGAAGCAACTTCAGGAAAATTGTGAGCTTCATCAATTACAAGTATTTCTACAGTTGGGAGTATAAAACCACCCGATTCCAGATGTGCAAGGAGAAGATGATGGTTGGTGACAACAATATCTGCCCGGTAAATTTTCTTTCTTGCTTTATTATAAAAGCAGGTGGAATAATATGGACAATCTTTACCTGCGCAGATCTCTCCTTCTCTTCGGATATCCTCTAAGGTTTCCTGAGAGACGGAGAAAGGTAGTTCCGTGAAAAGGCCAGTTTGTGTTTTCTCAATCCATTCCTCCAGCTTTTTTCTCTCTCCAGATGAAATAAAAAGGTGGCTTCTCATCCATCTTCTCAGACAAAGATAATTCTCTCCACCCATGAAAATAGCATATTCAAAAGGCAGGGAAAGAGACTCCTTTAAGAAAGGGAGGTCCTTCTCTACCAGTTGATGCTGTAAGGTTCGGGTGAAAGTGGAAATTATTCCCTTCTTCCCCTCTTCAAAATTTGCAAGGATTATAGGGATGAGATAAGCCCAACTTTTTCCCACACCTGTTCCTGCTTCCACGAGCAGGTTTTTATTTTCTCTGATTGCCTCAGTGATTTTTTCTGCCATCTTTATTTGTGGTTCCCTTATTTCAAAGTCTGGATAATTAGAAGAAATAAGCCCCTCCTTCCCAAGGATTTCTCGAATATTCATACCTTTATTTAAACAAAATAATCATGATTTGAGTATAAGAAGATGTAGAGATACCCATTTAGTGGATAAGACTCACCTTTGACACCCCGATTTCTGAAAATGGCATGAATAAAGGGATTGGAAGATTAAGAGAGAGACGTGTCATTACAGGCGAGAATTCGGGAGGAAATCTATTTTGAGTTCTGGAAAGATCTCGCATAAAGAGGAAGGAATCTCTGTTCGCATAAGATAATTTCCTCTTTTATCCCTCCTCAATTTCACCACACTTAGTTTATCCCTTTTATTTCCTTGCTTTCCGAAGTTCCCTTTGGGAATTTTAAGCCCTAACTTCCCAAATTTTAAGTAATAGGTATAGAAAAACTCTCCATTAACAATCTTGTTTGTTTAGGTATTTCAAGATCTATCCAGTGTGTTGAAACTTTCACCTTTCTATATTTA
>JAGGYA010000011.1 GCA_021162785.1 Candidatus Calescibacteriota bacterium | reverse complement strand
TTTAATTCACTTAAAAGAGAATTTAAATTATGCCTTATCAAATTTTTTCGTATCATTGCAAAATATTATACCCTAAAACATGTTTAAAAAAGAAAATGAGTTTTAAAAAATTTCGCCGTATTTCCTAAAAATTAGATCTATTTAATAACCATTTTTCTTGTCTGATAAGTTTAACTCAACTTTCAAAGTGTCCGCTAAAAATTCTCAAGAGTAATTTCCAAAAGCAAGGAAATAAAAGTTTCCTCCCCGAATCCTTTCCTGTAATGACACATCTCTCTCCTAATCTCCCAATCCCTTTATTCATACCCTTTTCAGAGATCAGGGTGTCAAACTTGAGTTTAACTATGTGAGAGAGGCAGGAAATAGAGGAAATAAGAAGATGGGGAGTAACATTATCATATGATTTTTGGTGGGGAGAAGAGATTCAGAAAGGGAAGGATTATTCTCAAATTCTTAAGAAATTTGGAACTTAAGGAAAAACAGAAGTTATAGAACATCGTGGGGGTAAATATTTTTTAAAAAAGGGATCTCCGAATTTAAGTCCTGGGGTTAGAAAGTACTCCCCAAAAATTGCAATAGAAAGCAACAAAGCCTTAAAAATCTTGATATAATTGGGGAAAAAATCCTTAGTCCAAAAGGATGCAGGAAAAAACAAAGGAGATTAAAAGAGAGAAAGGAGAAACTCATCTGCATGCAAGATGTTTTGTGATTAAAATCTGGGGCATTTATAAAGAAAATCTTTCTTCTTTCATTTTTCTATGGCGATTTTTGGGATAGAATTACTCTCTTATCTGGCCATCACCCAGTATGATAAACTTGGTGGTGGTTAATTCTTCCAATGCCATTGGACCACGGGCATGGAGTTTATCCGTGGAAATCCCTATCTCTGCACCCATCCCAAACTCTCCTCCGTCAGTGAATCGGGTAGAGGCATTCACATATACTGCTGCTGAATCTACCTCATTGAGAAACCTCCAGCCGTTTCGGTAATCTCGGGTTACAATGGCATCTGAATGGTGGGAACCATAGAAATTGATATGGTGTATCGCTTCCTCCAAATCCTTCACCACTTTAATGGAGAGAATGAGATCTAAGTATTCAGTATACCAGTCCTCTTCAGTGGCTGGTTTTATCTCGGGAAGAATCTTCTTTGTCCTCTCACATCCTCTAAGTTCCACCCCAGCTTTTTCCATTTCTTCTTTTAGTCGGGGTAAAAAATTCTCTGCAACTTTTTCATGCACCAAAAGTGTCTCCATTGCATTACATACACCCGGCCTTTGAATCTTAGCATTGAGGGCAATCTTCAATGCCATATCCAAATCTGCAAATTCATCTACATACACATGACAGACTCCTTTGTAATGTTTTATTACTGGAATGGTTGCCTCTTCGGTTACTTTTCGGATCAATCCTTCTCCACCTCGGGGTATTATGAGATCTATATACTCATTAAGTCTGAGCATAACACTCACTGCTTCCCTTTCTGTAAAAGGAACAAACTGTATGCAGGAGGGAGGTAAACCTGCTTTTTCAAGTCCCTTTTTAAGGCAGTCTACAATAGCAAAATTTGAATTGAAAGCTTCTGAGCCTCCTCTGAGAATCACGCAATTACCACTTTTAAGACAGAGCACTGCAGCATCAGAGGTAACATTGGGACGGGCTTCATAAATTATTCCAATAACTCCAATGGGAACTCTCATCTTCCCTATAAGTAATCCGTTTGGTCTACGCCACATTTTTACAATTTCACCTACTGGATCAGGAAGTTTTATGACATCTTCAATTCCCTTAATCATACTTTTTATTCTCTTTTCATTGAGTTTTAATCTGTCGATTAAAGCAGTGGATAAACCCTTTTCTTTTGCCTTCTCCACATCTTTTGCATTTTCTTCAAGTATCCTTTCAGTGTTCTTTTCCAGCTCCTCCTTCATGAATTCTAAAGCACTATTTTTTTCTTTCTCACCCACCTTTTGTAAAGTGTAAGAAGCTTCTTTGCATTCTTTTGCCAATTCAATCATCTTCTGGCGAATATCCATCTCCCACCTCCTCTCACCTGCTCAAAACCATATTATCTCGATGAATGACTTCTTCATAAGGAAGGTCCCTTAAAATCTCTCTTATTTCCTTTGTATTCTTACCCATAATTTTCTCCACCATTTCCCAAGAGTAATTTACCAGGCCTCGCGCTACTTCCTTCCCCTCCAAATCCACCACGCTCACTGTATCACCAGGATAAAATTTTCCTTCCACACCCACAATTCCGGTGGGCAGGAGGCTCTTCCCCTTTAGAAGTATTGCTTCTTTTGCTCCTTCATCTACCTTAATCTTTCCCTTTACCTTCCGGAGATAGGCTATCCAGTATTTCCTGCCTGTAATTTCTTTGCTTTTCGGGACAAAAAATGTTCCTACCTCCTCACCCTTCAATATCTTAGTAATGATGTCTTTCTCTCTCCCATCTGCAACAATCACAGGTATCCCCACTCGTGTCAATATCTCTGCTGCTGTGACCTTTGACTCCATCCCTCCTCTCCCTTTACCCTTAGAAGATGCCATTTTCTTAATTTCTGAAGTAATTTCCTTCACCTCGTTTATCACTTCATTTTTCTCCACGGGAGGTTTCAGGAGTCCTTTACGATCGGTTAGGATTATCAAGATATCCCCTTCCACAAGTATGGTCACCATTGCAGCAAGGATATCGTTATCTCCGTATCTTATTTCATCTGTTGCCACAGAATCATTTTCATTGACTATAGGAATAATTTTCCTCTTAAGCAGTGAGAAAAAAGTATTCCGTGCATTAAGGAATCTTTCTCTTTCCTCTATATCCTCCCGGGTAAGGAGAATTTGAGCACATTTATGACCAAATCTTCGAAAAAGACGATCATACTCAGATATCAATTTTATCTGCCCAATTGAGGATGCTGCTTGTTCCAGAGGTAGAATCTTTGGTCTCTCTTTAAGGCCAAGCTCAGGGAAACCTGCTCCAATTGCTCCCGAACTCACTATAATTACTTCTTTCCCTTCTTTTAGAAGCTCAGAAGCACTCTTAACTATTCTCCTTATAATCGGTGTAGAAAGACCGCCTGTAGGGGAAGAGATTACTCCTGTGCCAACTTTTACAATAACTCTCCTTACCCTGGAAAGGTGAGACCTTTGAGTAAGAATAGGGATGAGCATAAAATCAGGATTTAACCACCCAGACACGAATAGTAGTGCTTACCTCTGGATGGAGTTTTATCTCCACATTATAAATTCCCAAGGCTTTTATAGGTTCTTCCAATACTACATGCTTTTTATCTATAGGAAATCCTTCTTGAACTAAAGCATTTGCTATATCCTGCGCGGTTACAGATCCAAACAACTGTTCTTCTTCTCCCACCTGAACAGGAATGGTAATTGACTTCTTCTGAAGTTTGCGGGCTAAATTCCTTGCTTCTTCCTTAATTTTTTCCTCTTTTTTCTCCCGTATTCTTTTTTCCTCTTCCACTTTTTTCAAGTTTCCCTCTGTGGCAGGGAGAGCTAAACCACGAGGGAAAAGATAATTTCTTGCATATCCAGGCTTCACATCCACTACATCTCCTATTCTTCCCAACTTGCTGATATTTTCTCTCAATATCACTTTCATTTTTTCTCCTCCAGTATTCCCGCTTTTATTTTTATTTCCTTTTCCAGTGTTTGAAGCAATTCTGGATTTTCTTTAAGGAATTTCCGAGCATTATCCCGCCCCTGTCCTAATCGTGTCCCTTTGTAGGAATACCAGCTTCCACTCTTTTCTATTACCCCCACCTCTACTCCAGCATCCAAGACAGAACCCTCATAGGAAATTCCTTCGTTATAATAGATTTCAAATTCTGCTTCTCGAAAAGGAGGAGCTACTTTATTTTTAACTATTTTAACTCTATTCCTTGTCCCTACAATACTGTCTCCTTCGGTTATATTTCCTAACCTTCGTATATCCATCCTTACCGAAGCGTAAAACTTCAGTGCTCTCCCTCCCGTTGTAGTTTCTGGACTTCCAAAAAATACTCCTATTTTTTCCCTTATTTGATTGATAAATATACAACAGGTTTTAGTTTTACTTATAGCAGCCACTAATTTCCTTAAAGCCTGAGACATTAATCTTGCCTGGAGACCCATATGAGCATCACCCATCTCACCTTCAAGTTCTGCACGGGGAACAAGTGCTGCCACTGAATCTATAACAATAACATCTACTGCATTACTTCTCACCAGTGTCTCTGCTATTTCCAGAGCCTGCTCTCCACTATCGGGTTGAGACACAAGAAGATCCTCCAGATTAACTCCTACATTTCTTGCATATCGAGGGTCAAGTGCATGTTCTGCATCAATGAAAGCTGCCTGGCCACCCATTCTCTGAGCATTAGCAATTATATGAAGAGAAAGTGTGGTTTTCCCCGAGGCTTCAGGGCCATAAATCTCCACCACTCTTCCTCTCGGCACTCCCCCCACACCCAGAGCAATATCTAAGGTGAGTGCTCCAGTGGGAATAACTTCTACAGGCACAAGTGCTCTTTCCTCTCCTAACCTCATTATGGCCCCTTTACCATAAGTTTTTTCAATTCTTTCCAGAGCTAAATCCAGGGCTTTTCTCCTGTCCAATTTTTCATCCATTTTCCCCTCCCAATAAAAATTTATTTAGAGGAATATAGGTGGGTCCTTCCTTACCCAGAATGGATTGATAAAGAATGAGTTCTCTCACCTTTAAAGGTGGAAAATTAGGTAATTCCATCTTCATCACTCCCTTCCACCATCCTTTATTTACCTTCTTTTTAACTCTTCCCAGAGTAATATGGGGATGAAATTCTCTCCCTTCTTTTTCCCACCCTAAGGGAATGAGTGCATTTTCAATTTCCTCTGCTATCCTTTTCAACACTCCTCCATCATCCACTCCCAGCCAGATGACCCTTGGCTGGGAGGAAGAAGGAAAAGCTCCAATACTGGTAACTTTTATCTGGAAGGATGAATATTGGGAAGAAATTTTTTGAAGGATATCAGATATTTTTTCTCTTTTCCCTTCTTCCGTTTCTCCCAGAAATTTCAGGGTGATATGAACATTCTCTTTCTCCACCCATTTAATTCCCGAGATACCTTTCCGAATACACTCTATCACCTTCTCCACCGGCTCCTCCCATTCTTTCAGGGGAACAGCTATAAAACACCTCATCAAATATTATCCCATTTAAAAATGGTCTTTTTCAACAAACTTCACTCAATCAATCCCGCTTTTTCTCCCACCCTCACTTTAGCCCCGTCCTTCTTGTAAATCTCCTTAAGGACGCCTGAAGCAGGAGCTTGAATTCGGAAGACTGCTTTATCTGTTATTACTTCAAGAATATCCTCACCTTCCTCTACTTTATCCCCTATCTTTTTAAGCCAGAAAGAAATTTCCACTTCTTTCACCTCCTCTCCCAAGGAGGGAATCTCTATTTCTTTCTTCATCTCAATACCTCCAGTAAATATCTCCGGACCATATCCAAAACCGCCTGGGAAGCCTTTTCTCTCACCTGATCTCGATTCCCAGAAAAAATATGTTTTTCTACCCACACTTTATTCCCATCTGAAAGACCCGTAAATACCAAGCCTACAGGCTTATGCGGTGTTCCACCTGTGGGTCCAGCTATCCCTGTTACAGATGCACCTAAGTGAGAATTAAACTTTTTCCGGACATTTTTTGCCATTTCACTGCATACCTCTTCACTCACTGCTCCTTTTTCAAGTAGAGTTTCCTCCGCTACCCCCAACAGTTCTTTTTTGGATTGATTTGAATAAGTTACCATCCCTCCTATGAAATACGCAGAACTACCCGGCACATTAGTCAATTTCTTAGATACGAGTCCTCCTGTGCATGACTCAGCCACACTTATAGTTTTCCCTTTTAGTTTTAAAAGCATGCCCACAACATTCTCCATATTAGTATCTGCAGAATAAACATAATCTCCCAACCTTTTCTTCACTTCCTCTTCTACTTCTTCTAATTTACTTTCCGCAATAGAAGGAGAACCTCCCCTGCTTTTAATCCTGATATCCACTCCTGAAGATGTGGTTGTTAGTATAATTTTAGGATCAGATTTTATTAAGAGGTCTTTAAGTTTTTCGTTTATTTCTGCCTCAGGTAATCCCCAAACTCTTAAAACTCTATGTCTATAAAATACATTTCTTTCTTTACTCAAATATTTTCTCACTTCCCTCCACATTTCTATTATTTCTTCCGGGACACCTGGAAGAGCTATTATTTTCCTCCCTTCCCACTCTAAGAAAATACCTGGGGCAAGACCTACCCTGTTAGGAATAGGGATTGAACCCTTAGGTAACATTCCCATCTTTTCCTGGGAAGGGAGCATTTTTCTTCCTTTCTCAGTTAATCTTTCCCGTATGATTCTCAGAGCGTCACGATGGCGAATTAGAGGTAATCCTGTAGCCTCTGCAATAGCTTCCTTGGTTACATCATCCTCAGTGGGGCCTAATCCTCCCGTGATCACCACCATCCAGTAATCTCTAAGTAAATCTTTTAAAAACTTGCTAATATCCTTGACTCTATCACCCACGGTAATTTGAACTCCTACTTCAATACCTTCCTCTTCAAGTTTTTGGGCTAAAAAAGAAAAATTGGTATTCTGAATGTCACCCGTGAGAATCTCAGAACCTACATTTATAACTGCTGAGGCCATTTGAGCCGGCGGAGAGATTCGAACTCTCAACCCCCTCATTACGAGTGAGGTGCTCTGCCATTGAGCTACGCCGGCCTTATCAAATTTTATCATAATTATGGTATTATAGAGTGATGAAATGAAAAGGATTTTTATATGCCCATCTGCACCACCTAAACTTGAGGAAAAAGAGATTATCTATCTGCTGTCCTGAAAATATGATTCCCCGATACACAAGAGAGGAAATGGCTCAAATCTGGAGTGAGGAGAATCGTTTTCGATGGTGGCTGGAAATAGAGATTCTCTTACTGGAATATTTAGCAAATAAAAATATAATCCCTCCTGAGACTCCTCAAAATCTGAGGAAAAAGGCAAAGATCAATCTGGAAAGAATAAGAGAACTGGAGAAAATTAATCGTCATGAAGTTATAGCCTTTGTGGAGAGTATCCTTGAGCAAGTTGGAGAAGATGGGCGGTATCTTCATTTTGGACTCACCTCCTCTGATCTCATGGACACAGGGCTTTGCTGTCAGATTAAAGAGGCGGGAGAAATTCTATTAAAGGATATGGAAAAATTGGAGAATGTCCTCAGGAAGAAAGCAGTTGAGTTTAAATACACTCCTATGATGGGAAGGACCCATGGCATGCATGCAGAACCTATAACCTTAGGTGTAAAATTTGCCCGCTGGTGGGAGGAAACCAAGAGAAACAGGGAAAGACTCAGGAAAGCCCTGGAAAATGCAAGGTATGGAAAAATCTCTGGTGCAGTGGGAACATATACTCACCTTGAACCAGAAGCGGAAGAATTTATTCTCAGCCGTTTGGGACTTAAAAGGGAACCAGTCTCTTCGCAGATACTTCCAAGGGATAGATTTGCTGAGCTCCTTCTTACTTTTTCTCTCATAGCTACATCCTTAGAAGAATTTTCGCTTGAGATAAGGCATCTACAACGCACAGAAGTAGGTGAATTAGAAGAACCTTTTACACCTGGACAGAAGGGCTCCTCAGCCATGCCTCATAAAAGAAATCCTATCCTCTGTGAAAGGATCTGTGGTTTAGCCAGACTCCTTAGGGGATACGCACTGGCATCCTTAGAAAACATACCTTTATGGCATGAACGGGATATATCCCATTCTTCTGTTGAACGTATAATAATCCCTGACTCCTTTATACTTCTTGATTATCTGCTTACCAAGTTTTCCTGGATAATGGAAAATCTCAAAGTGAATAAAGAGAAAATGATGGAAAATCTCAAGGCTTCAGGTGAAATATTTTACTCTCAGAAGTTGATGCTCACCCTTGTAGAAGAGGGCATGGACAGGAAAAAAGCATATGAATTAGTTCAAGGACTGGCCATGGAATCTCTTAATACTGGTGTGAGTTTCAGAGAGAAAGTTTTTGAAAATTCCGAGATAAAAAAACTCATTCCAAGGGAGAAATTAAAAAGAATCTTCAATTTGGATTCTCTCCTTGAGAGAATTGATGATATTTTCTCCAGAATAGGGCTTGAATGAATCGGGAAAAAATCCTGAAAGAACTGGAAGAGGAAGTAAAAAAGTGTTGCAAGTGTGATCTTTACCGTTCAAGGACTAATCCAGTTTTTGGAATGGGAAATCCCTATGCAAAGATCATGTTTGTGGGGGAAGCTCCTGGGTATTATGAGGATCTTAAGGGACTTCCCTTTGTGGGTCAAGCTGGGAAACTACTTGACAAACTGCTTGAGGAAATAGGTTTAACCCGAGAAGATATATATATAGGGAATGTTATCAAATGTAGACCTCCGGGAAACCGAGATCCCCTTCCTCATGAGATTGAAGCATGTAAACCCTATCTATTAAAACAAATAGAAGTTATAAAACCGAGAATTATCTGTACACTGGGAAGATTTGCTTTTCACCTTTTTGTAGGGAAGAAAGTATCCATAACTAAATATCATGGTAAGCTCCTTAAAAAGGAAGAGACATACATATACCCACTCTTCCATCCAGCAGCTGCTCTGCATCGTGCCCCTCTCTTAAAGCCGTTGAAGGAAGATTTCTTGAGGATTCCGCAAATCCTGGAGAAGGTTGAGAAAGAAGTATCTCGTCCTGAACAATTTTTGCTCTTTTAACCGTATGTCTTTCCTCCCCAATCAGCCAAAGGGAATTGCTGGTGGGAAGGATATTTTGGGTTATGTGGGTGCCAATATTTTTTACAAATTATCTTTTTATCTTCTGATCATATGGATGGCAAAGTTTTTGGGAAAAATAGAGCTGGGAAAGTATTTTTTTCTTATATCTCTTCCCGGAATATTCCTTCCTTTCTCTGAACTGGGTATAAATACACTTCTCACAAGAGAAATTGCCCGAAACCAAGCAGATATGGAAGAAATAGTCTCCACTGTACTGGGTTTCCGTCTAATGCTAATTCTCATACTTTATGCGGGGATAGGGATTATCTCCCTCTTATTCCATCCGGATATCCTCCCTCTCCTTTTGCTTTCTTCTCTTTTTCTCTCCCTTGAAAGTCTTTATTTCACTTTTGGAGCAATTTTTATAGCTTTTCAGAGAATTAAATATAACATCTTTTGTGGAGTTCTAAGCAGGGTATGCTTAATTCTTTCTGTGTATATGGTTTTGAAATCAGGGGGAAGATTATTCCATGTTTTTTTATCGCATTTATCTGTAGCCCTGATTCTCCTGGGAACAGGATGGTGGCTGGGAAGAAAAATTGTTCCTATAAAGTTTAGAAAGCCTCCCAGACAGGTTTTTATCAATCTCTTCAGAAATTCTCTACCTTTCGCCATAATAGCCTATATACCCCTTATTTACTATCGTATTGATTCGGTAATGCTCACTCTTTTTCACGGATTCAAAGAAACCGGAATTTACGGTGCAGGATTTAAAATCCGCGAAGCTTCTCTACTCTTACCCCAATCCATTATGATTGTTCTCTTTCCTTTCATCTCCGCTTCTTATAAAGAAAAACCCCTTCTTAATAAAACCTTTAAGAATATCACGAAGAGTCTTCTCCCTTTCTCCCTTTTCCTTTCTTTAAGTGTAATTTTCTTTGGGGACCAGCTCGTTTCTTTTATTTATGGAAGAGAATTTTTAGATGTGGCAAAAATTTTAAAACTCCTCTTCTCCACTTTACCTTTTGTGTTTTTCAATTCAGTTCTTCTCTCCTTTCTTAAAGGAACGGGAAATGAAACAAAATGTGCAGTTTTACTTCTCTTTCTTCTGGGATTGAAACTATTCCTCAATTACCTGCTTATTCCACCCTTAGCATCCTTAGGTGTGGTTACTTCAACACTTGCCATTGACCTTGCACTCTTCACTTTACTTTTCTATCATTGGGAAAGATGGGAAAAGAGAAGTGGCCATCCGTAAGCGTGATTGTGCCAGTTTATAACCAGGAGAGGTTCATCACCAGATGTATGGATTCTCTTTTAAATCAGGATTATCCTCCTGAGAAACTGGAAATAATTGTGGTGGATAACAATTCTCAGGATAATACCCCCAGAATCTTAAAAAAATACAGAGAGAAAGGAGTGAAAATACTTAAAGAAAATAAAAGGGGGCCTGCTGCAGCAAGGAATAGAGGGATAAAGGAAAGTAAGGGGGAAATAATTGCCTTTACAGACGCAGATTGTGAGGCTTCCCGCTTCTGGATCAAATCGCTGATAAAAGGGTTTGAGGAAAATGGGGTAGATGCAGTAGCTGGAATAAGTATTTTCTGCGGGGAAAAAGGATATATATCAAGGGTCTTAGAAAAGAGAGGATTTGACAATTTAATAAAAAATTCTCTAAGAACTGGGAAATGGATAAGCTGGGCTCCTACCAGAAATTTTGCTGTGAAAAAGGAGATTTTGAAGAAACTTGGTGGATTCTGTGAAGAATTTACTCATCCAGCAGATGAGGACATAGAGCTGTGTTTACGTATGCAGAAAAATGGATATCGTATCAGATTTGTATCAGAAGCTACTGTTTTTCATCACCGTGCAGAGTATTTAACATTGAGGAAATCAATTAAAAAATGTTTCTGGGAAGGATTCTCTCATTGCCTCCTCTTACTCAAATTTCCTGAGAAGAGAAAGATCTCTCCCTTTCCCACTTTAGCCATCTCTTTATTCTTCCTTCATACTATAGGGGCTATCTTTCTCCTCCCCTCCCATCCCCTAAGTATGCTGGCACCCTTCATTTTCCTTCTCTTCTATTTTCTCTTTAAATACCTGTTTTCTTTCCCCTATATCAGAAAATCTCCCTTTTATACCCTTTCCCAACCTGCTACAGGTGATCCTCTGGAATTTTTCCTCTCTCAGATTTTATTTTTCTCTCAGGAAATAGGATTTCTCTCTGCTTGCTTTAAATACAGAAAGTTAAATTATTTTTTCTCCCGGTTTATCCCTGAAGAAAACTTCCTTCCCAAAGGAAAAAGCACTGGATGGCAGGATGCTTCCTCTCTTTTATTTTCTTTGATCCTTTCTTTTTATTATCTCTGGAAATGTATTCACCCATAATTGGATTGACCTATAAACTTCTTGGTAACATCAATGGAGTTAAAGGGATTTATCTACGGGGTTCACTTTCTCGAGGGGATGGGGTGCTGGGAAGGAGCGATATTGATCTCACCATACTCATAGAAAAATTTAAAAACGAAAAAGAAGAAGCAAGACTTCTTTATATACTTTATCTCAAATATAAAATCCTCAAGCAAATCTTTCCAGTAATGGGAGAATGGGAAATCTTTGATGAAGAAGAATTCTATTCTTTCCATTTAAAAAATACTCACCGAGGATATTTAGCAAAATACTGGAAGGAAATTAAAGGAAGTAAGCCAATTTTTAAAATTGAGAGAGTGGAAAAGCGAGATATTCTTACGCGGATAGCCTGGTGGATTTTTGAAACTTTGCCCTCTGCATACTGGAGAGGTAATCTCCACACCCTTCTCAATGCTTACTTAGAAACATATGCTCTTTTTGAGTATCTTAAAGGTGAATCAGCTGATCCTTTCCCTTCCCGAAATAAATTATTAGAAGATTTGGTGAGGAAGGAAAAAGAGAGGGAACTTAGGGAATTATACTCTCTCCGGAAAAGAAGTTTTCTTTTCGTTGAGGGAAGGAAAAAGAAAAGGCTGGCTGGCTGGCTCTACAGGAAGATAATTCAAAGGGTTTTTGAAAACAGGGAAAATCTTTCCTGTAAGCCCTTTCTCATGGAAATTCCGCTAATCATCAAATCCTTTAAACCTTTTCATTACCTTCCCCGTAATTACCTTCTCATTTCTTCTGAAAAAGACTTCTTCCAAATGGAAAGAGACATAATTCTGGCACCTTTACCTTTATTTCTACCCTATTTAAGGTTTCTCTCACCCTGGGAAATTGAATCCTTAAGGAAGTATAACCCTGGAATTACTGCAATTTCTTCTTCTCCCTTCCTCAGGGAGTATCTAAGGACTTTAGCAGTAATGAAGGAGCTTCGTTATCATATTTTCAAGTGTCTTCCAGTCTCTCTTTTCTTTTACTTCCAGTTAAGACTTTATCTGGAAAAAGATTTTGTAGCTCCCGATTTAACTGAATTAATCCAAGAGTATCGTGGAAACTTTTCCGACTTTGATTTCCTCTCCTCTTTAAGGGGGAAAGACCTTATCTTAAAAGGCTATCCTTTAATGAAAAAGACACTTAAAGACCTTTTAAGAAACTCAAAAAACAGTTGATATTTTTCTCAATATCTCTCCCCATAAGGAATTGAAAACTTTCCACATGGTTAATAATTCTCCAGGCTACAAGAAGTCTTCGGTTTAAAACCTCAAAATTTACCACCGTCCTTTTCCCCTTTCTCAGGGTTAGTTCAATTAACTGGGGTAATCCCCAACCCACCACAAAATGCACCAGTATGGGAAAAAGCAGGGATATTTTTGATATTTTATTTATGGCTACATAGGATTGAAAAACTCTTTCTCCTATGAAGAGTCCCTTCAATGGACAAGGTGGAGAAACCCTTTCCTGGAAAAACTCCATATCAATGAGAATTTTGGTATCCCTTCCTCTCCTTTTAAATTTTCTGAGATACTTTCCTGGAATTCTTTCCCCTACCTCCCCCTCTCTTACACCAATCCTCAAAGGAAAAGGAAAGAGTTTAAGATTGGAACTAATCAAGGGAGTATCTTCTGAAAGAAGCTTTATTCCTTCTTCTTCAAGAAGTCGTAAAGCAAGTGTGGTTTTCCCACCACCAGGAGGTAAGAGAACTAAGTATCCCTTCCCCTGGTAGGAAATTCCAAGAGCATGAATTCGATGAAATCCCTTTCGGTCTAATTCTTCCCCTACTCGAGAAAGAGAGAAGAGATACCCGAGTTCATACAAAAGTTCCCTTTCCAAAGAATATATCACCGCATTTTTTCGAGCAAAATCATATACTGCCAGAGCTTTACCTTCATAATCAATGTATCTCTTTACTCCATCATCAAAACAAATAACATTTTCCTTGTAGAGGCTGGCTTTCAATGGGTAAGAGGCTGGCTTTAAATGTGGAATCTCTCCAAATTGAAGAGAGAGGGTTATCTCTGGGGAAATTCTTTCTTTGGTAAGGAAAAAGGAAAAATCTCTTTTTAAATTTTCCATGATTTTTCTGTCGCTGGAATTAATCTCTAACACCACACCGTAAAAATCAAAGAGTAATCTCATCACTAAACCCCTTAATTTTCCTTATTTCCACTTTCCAAGTCTTGGGAGAAGAATTTCTATTGGCTACAAGTCCTTTAATCATTCCAAGAGCATAGATAAAATGAACCAGGAAGGAAAGAGGGAGAAGGAGAAATAAATAAATTTTTCTCTCTTTCCAGCTGTAAAATAAAGCAGAAAACCCTCCTAAGAGAATATAAAGATAGAGAGGAAATAAATACCACCAGGGATGGAAGAAAAAAAGGGAAAATACATAAAGAAGTAAAAAGAGAGGGAGGAGATAAAGAAGATTGGGTCTTAACCCTTCTACTCTAATCTCATTTCCTCTCCCCTTTCCATATCGGTAAAATCTACATAGAAACTTCTTCAATCCTCCTTCTATCCTGCGATAAACCTTAAGATTGGGATTGTAGAGAATGCGATATCCCTTTCTTTTAATCCTGTTCAGAAATTCGTTTTCCTCATTGGGATAGAGCAATTCATTGAACCCTCCAGTTTTCTGGAAAACATCTTTCCTCACACAGAGATTACAGCCTATAAGTTCTTTTTCATCACTCGCCCTTATTTTCCCTCTTCTCTTATACCTTGACCGGAGCCAGAGGAGAGGAAAGAAAGAGGTGAGAATTCGTGAGAAGAGAATGCTCATCCAGTAAGAGGAAGATACTGGAATGGCTGGCCCTCCCACCACTCCTGGTATGTCTCCGGAGTTGAAGGACCTTGCCACTTCTTCCAGATAATCTGAAGAAGGACGGGAATCTTTATCCAGGAAACAAAGAATTTCGCCTTGGGCTTTTTCCACTGCTTTATTCCTCTGGAAAGAAGGATGCTCACCTTCCACTACTATGATCTCAAACCGGGAAGAGGGATATTTGAGATTTCTAAAGAGTGAAAGAGGAAGCTGGGTTCCCTTTTCCACCGGAATAATTATGCTTATAAAGGGCCTATCCTTCATCTTTCCTTACATAGAGGTAATATTTACACTCTGAGGTATCCAAAACTTCAAGCAAATAATATTTTCTTCTTTTTTCTTCAAATTCTCTCATGAGTTCCCAAAGGTATTTTACCCTTTTTTCATCTTCTCCAACTTTCTGTATTATCCCTTCTTCCCATAATAAAAATTCTGAATCACCAATATTTTCTCTTTTAGAAAAATGAGGACTGATGAGAAGGGGTATAAATTGAACTTTTTTAAATTCCTTTTCCTCCTCTATTTCTTTCCATAAAAGGAATTTATACTCCAAGGCAGAAATAAAAGGACTTATCCCCATGGCTTTTATGGTAATTTCATCCTTTCCCAGTGAAAGCACAATATTTCTAATTTTTTCAATGGGCCACTCTACCTGATGCGGGAAAATCAATCCATATCTTCTCCTTTCCACAGAATCTTGATGGGTGAAACCTAAATGGGGTGAAAAAATCGCTGGTTTCAAAAGTTGAATGAAACCAAGAGCAATGAAAATCCACAAAAGAATTTCATTTTTCCTTTTCCAGGGAGAAGAAATAATGATAGCCATAAAAGGGAGTAGGGGTAAAATGTATCTTCCCTGTTTAAAACCTAAAAATATAAAGAAAAATAATGGGAAAAGAAGTGCAGTAAGGATTACTTTTTTCTCCCTCTGCCAGTTCCTTAAATAGAAAGGAAAAGAAAAAAAGAAGAGCAAAAAGAAAAGTGGAGACATCCCTCCCCAGAGAGAATGTAGATAAATAGAAGTGCCCTCTAAATTAACAGGATTCTTATACAGGTCACCAAGAAATTCTTCTTTCTCTTTGAAAAAAAGGCCGGTAAAAAGATTGGGTATTAGCCAACTTCCCACTAAGATGGCACAAACCAGTAAGAAAAGCATAAAATTTAAAAGGGACTTCCTGTTCCTAATTTTGAATGCTTCCAGAATTAGTGGCAGGAGAATATAAACGGGAAAATAGAGTTTGGTTAATATACCACACCCCACACTCAGTCCCAAAAGAAGAGAGAACTTCATCTTTTTAAATCCCTCTGATTTCAACAGGAGATATAGGGAAAGAATCAAAAAGAAGGTTAACGAGATTACAGGGAACTCTGTTCGGGAGAAACCTCCTATGGAGGGAAAAAGTGAAAGTATACAGGCGGAAATAAATCCCTTTTTTTCACCTCCCAACTCTTTCCCAAAGAGGAACATTATCCATATCAAGAGAGAAAGATAGAGAAAATTGGTAAAAACAGCCTGATCTTCCCCTTCACCCAGAAGGATAAAGGGGAGGAGGTGGGAAAGCATATAGAAGGGTGGATAAAAAGAAGTTAAGGAATAGTAAATATGATAAATCTTCCAGAAATTCTCAGGTGGCTTTTTTATCAAATTCTTGTAATATTCTCTGCTAATGAGGTAAATTCCCCCTTCATCAAAAGCAAAGGGAACATTATCTTTCTTAAGAATTATGAGATTAAGGCTTAAATGGAAAAGAATAAGCAGGAGAAGGAAGAGGAAGTATTTTTTTCTTTCAAACTTCACTTCATTTTAATTATAAACCTGGATTATCTTTTTAAAAAATCCCACCTTGGTATTTCCCCAGGAAAGAGTTTTGAAATGGATGAAAGTTTCCTGGGGAAACTTCAAATAATGAGGTAGCCCCTCTTCACTTTCCCTTATCAAAAGAATAAACGAAATTTCTGGATGCTCCTTGAGATTCCCCCTTTCTACCTCCACAAATTCATAGGGGAAATCCTTTAAAGAGGCAATAAGCCATAGCAAATCCGGCCCCAATTCCATAGTCTGCCCCATAACTCCTATCACCGCATCCTTTCCCTTGGTAAGCCTTATAAGAGAATTAAGAATTTCCTCCACGGGGAAACTTTCACTTCTTGTAGAGTGGATAATCCAGGTATTGTGAGGAGTAAAAGAAGAAGGGAGTCTATCTTCCCAAGGATAAAAGGAGAGTATCAAAAATTGAAGAAGCCCTGCCAGAATGAGAAGGGAAGTAATGAATTTTCTACTGAGAGAGGAGGGAACTGTAACACTTTCAGCAATCACTAAAGCCAGCCATATGAGAACAGGCAGAACATACCTTACCTCCGTGTAAGAGAATAAAAAGATGAAAAAGAGGGGGAAGAAAAAGGAAAGTGAGTATAAAAACCTGTTCTTTAAACGAGGAAGATAAAAAGAAAGGAGAATTAGAAATGGTAAGAGATATACTGTACCCACGAGTTCCTTCAACTGTAAAATGAAAGAAATTAGTTCCTCATGGAGCTTTTTTAATGGAGAAGATAAATGAGAGGTTCCCGGCATAATCACTGTATTCAGAATTCCAGAAATCTTTGGAAGGTAAAAGGGTAAAGCAGAAATCGTGGCTAAAAAGAATAAAACAAAGAATTTTTTTCTTTTCCTTCCCAAGTAAAGGAGAGGAGGGAAAACATATAGAGGGAAACTCAATTTCAAAAGATATCCAGCCAGTGAAGAAAAATAAAAACCAACATATGCCCATTTACTTTCAAGAAAAAGGAGAGAGATGGAAAAAGCCACCAGACATAAAAGGGAGAAATCGAGTAAAAACATACGGGAAAGAGAAAAAACCACCGGGAAAGTGAGCAAAAGGTAAAGGGGAAAGAAACTATCTTTTAGGAGTTTCTCTCCCATAATGAAAAATGCAAGGAAAAGAAAAATGGAAAAAATTATATTTGCAAAGGGTAGGAAAGGAAAAGAAGAAGAGAGAAATGGATAAGAAATCCAGTAAAATAAAGGACCGTGAGCAGGATGAAGAGGCAAATCCCACCCCTTCCTGTATCCCCAGGCAATTCTTATATGATTGGCCTCGTCCCTTATAGGCAGAGAATTATCTTCCATCCAGTAAAGAAAATTCAAAGACCAGAAAAGGAAGAAAAGAAGTACCAGAAAGAGGTTATTTTTAATTTTTGCTGAGTTTCTCATAGATTTTAAAAGTTTCTTCCGCTTCTTTCTCCAGAGAAAATTTTTTCTGAAAATATTCCCGTAGTCTTCTATTTGCTTCTCCTCTTTCTTCTTCGTTTTGTAAATAAAACTTTACTTTTTCTGCAATAATTTCTGGTTGGGGAGGCAGGGGAATAATTTCTTTCCCTCTCAAACCAGAAGCAATACCCACGGGTGTGGTTAAGATAGGCAAACCAGAGGAGAGAGTTTCAAGAATTGTGTAACCAAAAGATTCATAATGAGAAGGGAATACTGCAAGTTTAGTCTTTGAAAAAAACACGGGCAAATCCAACCAGGGGATCTCCCTTACAAATAACTGGTGCGGGGTTTCTTTCTTTACTTTCTCAATTTTTTGAAGGATTCTTCCCTTACCATAGCCTGCAAGAAGAACTTTTAAAGGAGTGTGCAAAAAATAGAGAGAATCAAGAAATTCTCTTATTCCTTTCCTGGCTACAAATCTTCCTGCAAAAATGAGGTCGAAAATCTTACTCTCCTTACGGGGTGAAAAGAAAGTTATATCAATCCCATGAGGAATTACTTTGATTTCCTTTCCCGGGAAAATCTGGCTTAAGGTTTTCTTAAGATAGGAAGTGGGAACAATCAGAACATCTGCATGGCTTAAACACATTTTCTCAAAACTCCATAAAAATTGGTAAGCAAGCCAGGGGAAAATTCTTAAGAGGGAAGGATAGTAAAATAAAGAATGCTGGCATTCATGCCATTGGGTGGTATGAACGGTTGCCACAAGGGAGGTAGGGGAAAAGAAGATAGAATTGTAATTGTCATGTATTATCTGAAAATCTTTACCCTTTCTTCTGACAAATAAATTTGCCTTCACCAGAAATTCTAAATATCTTGCAGGAAAGAATTGGAAAGAAAGGGAAACCGGAAAAATATTTACTTTAAGAGGTGGTAATCCCTTCCCCAATTCCGTAACACCTTTTGGGCAAAATATGGAAATCTCTATTTGATCAGGATAATTCCGCAGGAGGGTTTTAATAAGGAGGTAAAGATAAATTCCTGCTCCTCCCCAAATGTAAGGTGGATATTCCATGGATATATAGAGAACCTTTAATTTTTTCATGGAGATATGGAAGAGTACAAGGAAAAGTAATCCTCTGCTCCCATTCCTTTTTCTTTACCTCTATCTTTTTTGCCCACCATCTCAGCCGGATAAGCTTCCATAACCTCCCTCAATCTTCTCTTCATTTGAGAAAAAGAATGGAGATCCATGAAAACTACCTCCCCATTTTTAAATCTTTTCCTGAAGAGGGGTATATTTGAGACCAGGGGGATACAGCCTGCTTCCAGTGCTTCAGAAATAGAAATGGAATAAGTCTCATATCCGGAAAGAAGAAGAAAAATGTAGGCTTTCTGATAAAGGGTTACCAGCTCCGGGTAACTAAGGCGGGTTCTAAACTCAATTTCTTCTCTTTTTCCGTATTTTTGAAGATAGAAAGGAAGTAAAGGGCCTTCACCCACAACCCACAATTTCCAATCTTTCTTTTTCACACTCAAAAATAGCTCTATTGCCTTTTCTACATTCTTCCAGGGGACCATCCGGCTCACTACAAGAATCACCTTCTCCTTTTTTATCCTCCCAGAATGGAAAAGGTCTGCAGGGAAAGAAGGGTAAATTACCCGGTATTGAATTTTTTCATCAAATCTCCTTATATCCTGAATCAATGACTCGTGGGGCAAAATAATGAGAGAAATCTTTTTCACTATCAATTTTCTGTATAATTGAAAAAATAGATTATAGAGCCTACTCTTTCCATCCCGAAAGAACTCATAATCAGGACATCTCTTCCGATAATAATTAATTAACTCAAAAATGGGGTCACCTGTGAAAACACTTATTATTCTTGCCTTTGGGTAGAAAAGGACTTTTAAAAGAACAGCCAGAACAGTGCTAACAGAAAAATCATGGGCTTGAATGAACTGGATTTCTTCTCTTCTCCCAGCAAAGTGAAGGAGAGCCTTGGTTATAAATTCAAGAGTCTTCAAAGGGAAAAATTTAAAATTCGTCTTCACTCCCATAATTTCTTCTTTCCCCTCATCCCCGGGGAAAGGCACCAGAAACTTAACCCTTAACTCTCTCTTTAAGGCAAATTTTTCTGCAAGTATAACCATCTCAGTAGCTGGTCCTCCTGTTCGAGGTGGATAACACCAACTTATAACTAAGAGTTTCTTTTTATTTCCCATAAAGCGCTTTTTGATACGCTCTCCTTAAATTCTCTGCAGTATTACCCCAGTTATATATTTTCTCCACCCTTTCCCTCCCTCTTTTCCCCAGTTTTTCCCTTTCTTCTGGATTCCTTAAAAGTTTTTCTATCCCCTCAGCCAGTGCTTTAGCATCTCCTGGTGGAACAAGTATCCCTGCATCTCCCAGCATTCCTCTCACCTCTCCCACATCACTGGCCACTACTGGTTTACCACAGGCCATATACTCCACGATTTTCAGAGGACTTTTTGACCTGGTTATCTCATTATCCTCAAAACATGCCACACATATATCCCCAGCATTAATGTAAACTGGCACTTCTTCGTGGGGTATAAATCCAGTTATTATGACATGAGCCCTCAATTTCTCGGAATATTCTCTCAGGAATTTTTCTTTGTATCCCCCTCCCACAATCATGAAAGTTACTTCAGGATACTTTGCTTTAAGGAGTGCTGCTGCTTCTATAAAGAGTTGAGCATATTGTCCACCATGAAGCTGTCCCATATATATCACCAGTATATCTTTCACTCCCCATTTCTCCCGTATATGTTCTGCTGGGATTCCCGGATGAAAAAGTTCCAGGTCCGCACCCACTGGTGCCCTAAAAATCCTTTCTTCCTTTACCCCTAAGCTTCTGGCCAGATTAAAAAGATTCTGACTGGAAACAGAAATAGTCTCCACCAGATAAGGAAGATTATTTTCTATGATTCCCATAAATCGTCCCACCAGACGGGATGGTGGAGTATCTGCATGGTAAATCTTGTATTCCCAGTCATCCCAATCATAATGAATGGGCCTACCAGTAAGCCAGGCAGCTATCACCGCAGGTAAAGCTGAGTAATGGAAACATTTCTGGAAGTGAACCACTTCTGCCCAAATGCAGAGTTTTATGAGTTTCAAAAGATTCTTGAAAAAAACCACCCATCCTCGACCTCTATCCAGAGGAATGGCAGAAAAAGGTAAATCTTTCCAGTTCATTTCCTCTTCTTTAATGGGGAAATAAACAACCTTAACCTCTTCCCCCCTTTTTATAAGTTCATGAGCCAGGTGAACAATACGGGAAGTCCAGGGTTCGGAGTAGGAGAAAATATCATGAGGATGAATCATAAGTATTCTCATTTCTCCACCTCCCGGAAGAAGACCTCATAGATAGCCAAAGCTGCCAGGTAATGCCCAAAAACAGAAGGATGAATTTTATCCCGACACAACCATTTTGGTGGGAAAAAACAATAGGTGTGATACAGGTCAAAATAAGGAATTTTTAAACTTTTTAAAACTTGCTTAATCCACTGGTGTTCAGGCCATAAAAAGTAATTTTTCCAGGATTGGAAATAAGGGAAAATTATCACGAACAATTTTATTCCCTTCTCATCACAATAATTTCTCAGCTTCACCAGTGCTTCTTCCATAGGCTTGGAGCTTTCCTGGGGTACATATCTTTTAACATGTTTACTCTTCTTCACTTTCATAAAAAGCCCACTCAAAGCTGATTGAAAAAGTGCATAAGAACGCAAATGAGTAAGAAAGAAACCATTGCCGGGTAAGGGGAAGACATAGGGGTAATTATAGGAGTAGAAAATTATTTCTGCTACCTTTCCCTTACGATGAAACTTAGGAATATGAAATCCCCGGTCATTTAAGCAATACCCCACAATTACCACATCCGGCTCCAGTTTATAAAGATGATGGAAAAACCAGGCTATCTCTTGAACGGTATTGTAACCTTCCACTCCCCCATTCAGTACCTCAAATCTCTGGCCATTTCGGTTTAATAACCTTTCCAAGAATTTTGCATAGGTGAACTCTTTTGGGACGCCTGTGCCAAAGGTGATAGAATCGCCTATTATCAGAATTCTCACATGACCAGGTGGTTTATGCCACTCGTACTTTTCATAATCCCTTAATCCCAAAGAATTGAATTCTCCCTCACCTGGAACAGGTTCATAAGCAAGTCCAGGTATAGAAGACTTTTGATAACTTTGAGCTTCTTCACCCACACGAAAACTCACAAACTCCGCCACTTGGAAAGGATTGTAAAAAAAGCGAGAAAGTAATTCCAGACAGAAAAGAGAGAAAAATAGTGAAAGGAATACTATTTTACCCCGTAAGTATTTCGCCATGGAAAGAGATGTTAAGCCCTATATTATCACAACCCTTCCGACAACCTATAAGTTGAAAAATGGGCCCCTCTTTTAAGAGTTTCCTTCCCTCCCTTCTAAAAAGTCTTTCTTTTTCCCCATTCCAGATTTCCCAAAAACTTTTCTCAAAAATATTCCCCACTGGGAAAGCATGCCCCTTACAGCAGGGAATAACTTCCCCATCCGCCTCCACTCTGGCATAAAGCCATCCTGCATAACAGGGGATTTTATCCACAATATCGCAAGCATAACTTCCCTTCTTCTGATAGTTTGTGAGCTCCCTTTCCAACCGGCCTAAAGCTAATAAAGAAAGATAAGGGAGTCTTACCTCCTTTACTTCTTCATTCTCCGGGAAACAGGTGGAAATCTTAGGACAATCTCTGCAGTATTCTCGGAAAAAGAAAAAGTAAAAACTCTGGTCTGGTTCCTCCCTCAAAATCGATTTATGATTTATCCTATTCTTAGGACATCGAACATTCAACTGTTCTGGTTCGGGATTATTGGGGTCAAGGTTGTCGAAAGAAATGGAAAAACCGGATGGAAGGAGATCTTTAAGTAAAAACCTCCCATAATCCATGATTTCTTTCCTCAATTCAATGTCATCAAAAACAATAAGGTGGGGAACATTTAGAGGGTCGTAGTTAACAGAATATGGGAAATCCACCTTTTTCTTCAATCTTTCTATACTCTCCAGAAGAACCTCAACATCGTTTTCTGTAAAGGCAAGAAAGTCTGTTTTCCCAGGAATTATGTCAATGGATTTGAATTCTATCATATCTGCTCCCACATTAAGTGCATGCTTAAGCATAACTTCCATTTCTTCAGCATTTAAATGATTCAGGACATGATAAATCTTAACCTTGGGATAAAATTTCCCTCTTTCATCCCTTTCCTTTCTCAACTTTTTAAGTTTTTCACTGATTCTTTCAAAGTCTTCTTCTTTTCTATTGGGATGGAGAAGCACAAAAGTCTCTGGAGTGCCAGCCCAGAGAGAAACGGTTAAAAGATCCAAACCTTCTTCAATAAAAAATAGGATTTCTTCATCTCCTGCAGATAAAAAATTGGTTACAAGATGGCATCTAATACCCTTCCCTTTTATGAGGCTTATTATCTCCTTCAGCTGGGGATGAAGAAGTGGTTCACCAGCACCCGAAATCTGCACTTCTTCCAGTCCCTTTTCCTTAAGCTCACAGATGAGTTCTTCAATTATCTTGAATGGTAAAAACAATCCCTTTTTTTCTTGAGGGAAATCCACAAAAGGGGAATGGCACCAGCAACCTAAGCATGAACTATCACAGGCTGTGGTTATGGAAAGTTCAAGAATCCGAGGACCCAGAGAGAGAATCTCCTTTCCTTCAAGGAATTCTTTAACTCTTCTGTCCATTCTATGATTTTACCACTTCATAAACTTCCACATTCGGATATTGAGTAAATCATGGAATGATTTTATCCTATTAGTAGGGAAATGAAAATCTCATTCTTTGAGGAATTTCCTTCCTTTAAGAACCTGAGGAAACTGGCCATCATTAACTTCCCTACTTCCCTTTACCTTGCTTCTTCAAGTAGAGAGAAATGGGAATACTGGAAGAAAATCGCTCTTGAATTCAAGAAAGATCTGGAAATTATATGGTGGCCTTTACTGAAAATAGAGGAGGGATACTGGTTTTCCCCTTTTTCTTCCCTAAAAGGAATGATGAGAATTGCAAGTCAAATCCGGGAAGAAAAGATATTTCTGGACCTTGAATTACCCCTTCTATCTCCACTGAGGCTTATGGATTTTCCCCATTTTTGGTCTTCCAAATCTTTCCTGAACAGATTTATAGAGGAAAAGGGAGAAAAATTAATTTTGGGTGAAATCCCCTTATTTCCTGAAAAGATAAGGATATCCCTGGGCCTTTCCTTCCTTGGGAAGTCTCAGAAAATTTGCTATCTCCTTTATCCCACCTTCCTCCCTTTCTGGGTAATAAAAAGGGAAATGGAAAAGGGTATAAAAAATTTTGGGAAAAATTTCATTGTGGGGGTTGGCTGTCTGGGAAAAGGGATAACCCGTCTGGAAAGGGAGATCACCTTCAGTGAACTGGATAGAGTTCTTAAACTCGCAAAAAGTATGGGTGTAAGAGAAGTCATTATTTACCGTCTGGGAGGTATGGGGAAAGAAACTGCTAAATTACTGGAAAATTTTCTTTAATCACTTTCCTCTGGGATGGGCTTTTAAATAAACCCTCCGGATAAGTGAAGGTGTGAGATGGGTATACACCTGAGTGGTGGAAAGGGAGGAATGACCTAAGAGTTCCTGAACAGCTCTTAAATCAGCTCCCCTTTCCAGAAGATGAGTGGCAAAAGAGTGCCTGAATTGATGGGGAGTGACCTTCTTCTTCAATGAAGCTCTCCGAATGTATTTCTCCACTATCCTTTCCACACTTCGTGAAGTGAGTCTCCCTCCCCATGCATTGAGAAAAAGTGCAGAAGGTTCAACATAAATATCCCGCCGATGATGCTTAAGCAACTTTTGTCTTAAAGGGAGATATTCCTCTATGGCAATAAGAGCTTTCTCCCCCACCGGAACAACTCTTTCCTTACTTCCCTTCCCTCGCACCTTGATAAATTCCTGCTGCCAGTCTATATCCTCAAGATTCAAATTTACCAGTTCGCTAACCCTAATGCCTGTGGAGTAAAGAAGTTCCAGAATTGCACGATCTCTTTTACCCATTTTCCCTTCAAAAGGTAAAGTGAGTATTAACTCCATTTCTTCTACTCCTAAAAAACGGGGAAGTATTTTCTCTCTCTTGGGACTGGCAAGCACCCGGAGAGGATTTCCAGTAATGTATTTCCTGAGTGCAAGAAACTTGAAAAAAGATTTAAGGGATGCTACTTTCCTCATAAGGGAAGATGAGGAAAGCCCTTTATTTTTAAGATAAGCAAGGTACTCACGGGCAAGAAAGATATCCACCTCTTTCAAGTTCTTTCCCTTTTTCTCCAGAAATCCACGAAATTGCTCAAGGTCTATACGATAGGAACGGAGAGTATGCGGGGAATAATTTCTCTGAATCTCCAGGAATCGTAAGAATTCATTTATTTCTTTTAGCATGAGGATATCTGAAACTTATAAATTTACAGGTGGGATAATTAAGGCAGGTAAAGTATCTTCTCCCCTTTTTCCCCCTCCTCTCCACCACTTCTTCACCACAGACAGGACATTTCACCCCTATTTTTTTCATGAAAGGTCGGGTTCCTTTACACTCCGGGTATCTTGAACAGGCAAGAAAAACTCCATACCTGCTCTTCTTCATCACCATGGGAGCTCCACAAAGAGGACAGGGAATGGAATACTCAGAATCTATTCTCTCCCTTATATCCTCAATACCTTCCTCTGCTTTCTTTAAAAGCTGGGAGAAGTCTCTGTAGAAATTTTCCAAAATGGATAAGTAATTCTTCTTCCCTTCCTCAATCTCATCCAGATCCTCTTCCATTTTGGCAGTGAAGTCCACTTCAAAAAGCCCTGGAAAATGCTGAATTAATATCTTTGCCACTTCCTCACCAAGAGAAGTTGGTATTAATCTACCTTTTACAACCCTCACATATTCACGGTTTTTCAATATTTGAAGAATAGTGGCATAAGTGGATGGTCTTCCTATTCCCTTATCTTCCAGTTCTTTAATCAGTGAACCCTCCGTGAATCTTGGAGGAGGCTTTGTAGTTTTCTCCACCAGCTTCGTATTTCTCACTTCTAAAATCTCCCCTTCCTCCAGTTCAGGTAAACATTTTTCTTCCTTCCCTTTCAAAACTTTCTGGAACCCTTCAAATAATTTCCGTTCCCCTCTTGCCATAAGATTAAATCCATTCGCAGAGATCTCCACTATTTCCTCCTCCCACCGTGCAGGAGACATTTGAGATGCAATAAATCTCTCCCATATGAGAGTATAAAGTTTGTACTCCTCTGGAGAAAGATACTCCTTTATCTCTTCAGGAGTCCTCCCTGCACGGGTGGGACGGATAGCCTCATGCGCTTCCTGTGCACCCTTCTTAGATTTATAGGTGGGAGCCCGGGGAGGAAGATACTCCTCTCCCCAGTTCTGGCAAATCCATTCCCTTGCTTCTTTACGGGCCAGAGGGGATACACGAAGAGAATCTGTTCTCATATAGGTTATAAGCCCCACCCTTCCCTCTGCCACATCCACTCCCTCGTATAGTCTCTGAGCAACCTTCATTGTTCGGGAAGGGGAAAATCTAAATCGATTAAAGGCAGTCTGCTGTAGCGAACTGGTAATAAGGGGAGGAGGGGGATAGTAAAGTCTCTCCTTCTTAGTTATTTTATTTATCTGGAAAATCGCCTCCTTCAATTTCCTGAGAACTTCTTCTCCTTCCTCCTTTGAATCAAACTCCATCTTTTTACCTTCTTCATCCACCAGATAGGCGGTGAAAACTCCTGATTTCCCCTCCAGTTCAACTTCGATTTCCCAGTAATGCCGAGGTTGAAACTCCCTTATCTCCTTTTCTCTCTCACATATGAGGCGTAGGGCAACGGTTTGAACTCTTCCTGCAGAAAGCCCACCTTTGACCTTTTCCCAGAGCAAAGGACTCACAAGATATCCCACCAATCTGTCCAGAACTCTCCTTGCCTGCTGAGCTATAACTAAGTTCATATTAATATCCCGGGGATTCTTTAAGGAAGCCCTTACTGCAGGGGGAGTAATTTCGTGGAATTCCAGTCGTTGAATATTTGGATTTTCCTTCTCCAGTTCCTGTTTTATATGCCAGGAGATAGCTTCTCCTTCTCGATCAGGATCTGAAGCAAGATAAACTTTCTCCACCTTCTTGGCAGCATTCTTTAAAGTTCGCAGGACTTTTTCTTTACCCGGGATAATCTGGTAAATGGGGGAAAAACCATTGTCAACATCCACTCCTAATTCCTTGGCAGGTAAATCTTTTATGTGTCCCAGTGAGGGTCTCACATCATAATCTTTCCCAAGTATCCGGCGAATGGTTTTGGCTTTGGCAGGTGATTCCACTACTATGAGATGCTTAGCCATTTTTCAACTTCTTCTCTCTTAATTTTACCTTCATAAAGAGCCTTCCCCACTATAACTCCCTTCACAGTTGGAAGAAGGGAATGGATTATCTCCAGGTCTTTTGCTGTAGAAACTCCTCCACTCAAAATGAGGGGAAGATCTGACCATTTCTTCAATTTTTCTAAGAAAGCAATATTCACCCCTTCCAGAGTGCCATCCCGGGAAATATCCGTGAATATAAAAGATTCTAAGGGAAGTAAAGAAGCCTCTTTAATCCATTTATCCAGCTCCAGTCTAACCTCCCCCTTCCATCCTTTAATTCCAAGTTTTCCCCCTTTGAGATCCAGAGAGACAATTATTCTTCCTGGATACTTTTCTGAAACCTTCTTTAAAAAACCAAGTTCAACTGCTTTTGTCCCCAGAATTACATAATCAATTCCCCCTGAAAGATACTCCTCTATATCCTTTTCTTCTCTAATTCCACCCCCTACTTCTATCTCACCCTTGAAATTTTTCTTAAGTTGAAGAATAAGATCCCGGTGGCGCGCTCTTCCATATTTTGCTCCCTCCAGATCCACAACATGTATTCTCCGGAAACCCCACTCTTCCCACCTTTTAAGAACCTCCAGAGGTGTGAAGGGGTAATAAGTGGGCTGGGAAAATTCTCCCTTAAAAAGCCTTACCACCTTCCCTTCCAGTAAATCAATAGCAGGAATGAGCAACATGGAAAATTTAGAGGATACCTTTGGTAGAAGGGATACCTCTTTCCCTCTCATCTATTTTCACTGCCATCCTGAGAGCTCTTCCCAGTGCTTTGAAAACAGATTCAATCATGTGATGAAGATTCTCCCCATAAAAAATATTCACATGAAGGGTAAGACCAGCATGGACAGCAAAAGCTTCCAGAAATACGGGAAGAAGTTCTGTGTCAAAACTGCCAACCTTTTCCTTTCTCAATTCTCCTTTGAATATAAGCTGGGGACGGGAAGAAATATCCACCACCACCTGGGAAAGCGATTCATCCATGGGAATAAATGCCCATCCATATCTTGTAATACCTTTCTTATCACCAAGAGCTTCTTTAAAACTTTCTCCAAGGGTAATTCCCACATCCTCTACAGTATGATGAAAATCCACCTCAATATCACCTTGGGCTTCTATTTTCAAATCAAAAAGCCCATGTCGGGAGAAAAGTTCCAGCATATGATCAAAGAAGGGAATACCTGTTTTTATCTTCGCTTCCCCTCTACCATCAAGATTTATCTCCACAAATACTTTTGTCTCCTTAGAAACCCTTTCTTTCTTAGCTTTCCTCATCTCGCTGGCTAAATTAAACCAGACTGTTAATCTCTTGTCAATTTGGAATTCCTTTCCTCATTTTTCAAGAAAAACTTTAATGGTTTGAAAATGTATGTCTACAGTATCTTCAAGTTTTTGAGCATATCCCCCTCCCAGAGTAACCACTGAAGCAATCCCTCTTTTATTAGCTTCCTCCTTCACCAGTTCATCTCTTCTCCTCAATCCTCCTTTACTCAACCTTAATCCACCCAGAACATCCTCCTTGAACGGGTCAGCACCAGCTATGTAAAACAGAACCTGGGGTTTAAACTCATCGAGTATTGAAGGAAGCGCCTCCCCAAGCAATCTCAGGTACTCCTCATCACCTGTCCCATCTTCCAGGCCTATATCCAGGTCACTTTTCATCTTTGGGAAAGGATAGTTCCTCTCCTGATGTATGGAGAGGGTGAAAACTCTTTCCTCATCTCTGAAAATGAAAGCATTTCCATTTCCCTGATGTAAATCACAATCCACGATAATTGCCTTTTCAAACCACTTCCCCTCCAGTCCCTTTTTCAGAGAAATGGCGATATCATTGAAAAGACAGAATCCTTCCCCATGGTCCGGGAAAGCATGATGGAACCCTCCTCCCACATTTATTCCCACACCTCTTTCCAGGGCAATTTGAAGTGCAGAAATTGTCCCTCCCACATGCCAGTAAAAAGCAGTAACTACCTGTTCAGTCAATGGAATTTCCAGAATCATCAATTCACGGTAGGATAGAGAAATATTTTTCACCTTTTCCAGATACTCTCTTGTATGCACCAGAAGGATATCCTCATTCTGGGGGAAATATGGAGTGATTATCTCTTCTTCCTTAACCAATCCTTCACTTTTAAGCCTTTCCACAATAAGCCCATACTTCTCCATTGGAAAAACATGTTCTCCAATATCTGCATAATACTCTGGATGATAAAAAATCCTCAAACCCATATTTCTCTATCTAAGGCCCTGTACTGTATGGCTTCTGCAAGATGGGGAGTTCTTATTTTCTCCTCTCCTTCCAGATCCGCTATGGTTCTGGCTACTTTCAGAACTTTATGATAAGCCCTTCCACTGAGTTTTAAATTTGAGATAGCCATTTCCAGAAGTTCTCTTTCTTCTTTACCAAGTTGACAGAACTTTTCTACATCTCGATTGCTCATCTGAGCATTGGTAAAAATCTTCCTCCCTTTATATCTTTCCCTTTGAATTCTCCGGGCTCTTTTTACCCGTTCCCGCATCTCCTTTGAAGATACTCCCCTACCCTCCATCAAAGAGGAAGGAGGAAGAGGGGGAACTTCAATATGAATATCTATCCTGTCCAGAAGAGGACCAGAGATACGTGAAAGATAGCGGTGAATCTGTAAAGGAGTGCATCTGCACTCTTTTTCAGGATGGGTAAAGTATCCACAGGGACAGGGATTCATTGCTGCCACCAGCATGAATCGGGAGGGAAAGGTGAAACTTCCTTTAGCACGGGATACATGGACCACACCTTCCTCAAGGGGTTGACGGAGAGATTCCAGCACATTTCGATTGAACTCGGGAAGTTCATCGAGGAAGAGAACACCGTGATGAGCCAGTGATATTTCTCCTGGGCGAGGAATTTGTCCCCCACCAATGAGAGCAACATCACTCACCGTGTGATGGGGAGAACGAAAAGGTCTCTGGGTAATAAGGGGAGTATCAGGTGGAAGAAGGCCAGCAATAGAATGAATCCGGGAAACCTCCAGTGCCTCTTCCAGTGATAATTCAGGCATTATAGTAGGAATCCTGCGAGCCAACATTGTTTTCCCGGATCCTGGTGGTCCTATGAGAAGAATATTATGGCCTCCGGCTACTGCTACCTCAATAGCCCGTTTTGCTCCTTCCTGCCCTCTTACTTCTGAAAAATCTATCTCATAGGAAGAAGAATGCCTCCAGAATTCCTCCACATTCACGGTGTAAGGGGAGATATCCCTTTCTTTACGCAGAAACTCCACACATTCTCTCAAATCCTTCACTGGATAAACTTCAAGGCCCTCTACAACACCTGCTTCTTCAGCATTTGAGTAAGGAACAATGAGTTTCTTCCTCTTTTCCTTAGCCATTAAAGCTACAGGAAGTATCCCTCGAGTATGCCGAACCTCCCCTTTGAGAGAAACCTCACCTACAAAAATATAATCTTCAAAAGAAGAGGGAGGGACTACCCTTGTAGCACCCAGAATTCCCAAGGCAATGGGGAGGTCGTAACCAGCACCTTCTTTCCTCAAATCTGCAGGAGCAAGATTTACGGTTATACGATTATCAGGGAAAGGGAAACCTGAGTTTTTAATGGCTGCCTTAACCCTTTCCCTTGCCTCTTTGACTGCAGTATCTGGTAACCCCACAATGAGCATAGCAGGTAATCCGGAAGAAACATCCACTTCTATCTCCACAGGATAGGCTTCTATTCCCACCAGTGCTGAGGAAAGTAACTTTGCCAGCATTTAAACTTCCCGACCCATTACTTGAGCTATCCTCCTTACATCTTCCATTAGAATCTTAAATTCCTGGATATCTATTGTCTGCTGAGCATCGGATAAAGCCTGAAGGGGATCAAAGTGGACTTCTACCAGCAATCCATCAGCTCCGGCAGCAATCCCTGCACGGGCAACTGGGATAACCAGATCCCTTCTACCTGTGCTATGGCTGGGATCAACAATTACCGGCAAATGAGATATTTTCTTGAGAAGCGGGACAGCATTAACATCAAGAGTAAATCTTGTAGAATCTTCAAAGGTTCTTATACCCCGCTCACAGAAAATCACTTTTTCATTCCCCTGCTTGAGAATATACTCCGCTGCCAGTAACCACTCTTTAACCGTGGAGGAAATTCCTCTTTTAAGAAGAACCGGTTTATCAATTTTTCCCACCTCTTTCAAGAGGTCGTAATTATGCATATTGCGTGCTCCAATCTGAAGGATATCCGCATATTGATAGACAAGCTCAACATTTCTGGGGTCCATAACTTCAGTAACTACGGAAAGCCCTGTTTCTTCACTCACCTCTTTGAGAATCTTCAATCCTTCTTCTCCCAACCCCTGAAAAGAATAGGGAGAAGTCCTGGGTTTGAAAGCACCTCCTCTCAATACCTTTGCCCCTTCCTTTTTAACTGCTTTAGCAATTCTCAAAACATTTTCTTTACTTTCCACTGCACAGGGTCCAGCCATAACCACAATTTCTTTACCCCCTATCTTTACCCCGGAAGGAAGTTCAATTACCGTATTCTCCTTTTTATACTCCCGGTCCACTAAACGATAGGGTTTAAGTATGGGAATTACCTTCTCCACTCCCGGATAGAGAGATAAGGGCATATCCCTTAGTGGAGCTTCATCTCCAATCACTCCCATGATGGTTCTGAATTCCCCCTGAGAAACCCATACCTTTAACCCCAATTTCTCAATATCCTTCTTTATCTTTTCAATGTTTTCCTGGGTAGCTTCGGGTTTTAGAACTATTATCATTTTTTCTCCCCTTTCTTCCCATAAATTCAAGTATACCTATTATGCTAAATATTACCATAGTACTGAGGAGGATTACCAGAGCTCCACCCCATCCTACCTGAGTAAGTAAAGTAGCATTTATTCCCGTTCCAAAAGTTAAAAGGTAGATAAGGAGAACAGCCTGCCTTTCTGTAAAACCGAGTTCCACCAATCTATGGGAAAAATGGGATTTGTCAGCTTTAAATATGGGTCTTTTTTCCCGCCATCTTATGTAAATAACGGAAAGTGTATCAAAGAAGGGGACTCCGAGAATTAAAAGAGGCATTATTACAGGAAGGGAAGTAGGAAGTTCTTGAGTGTAATAGGTGGTAAGAATGGTAAAGCAAGAAACTGTAAACCCTATCCAGAGACTGCCAGCATCACCGAGGAAAATGGAAGCAGGAGGAAAATTGAAAATGAGAAAACCCAGTAAGACTCCTATGAAAGAAGCAAGAAGTGCACTCACAAACCATTGCTGGGTTATCAGGGCAATGTAAAGAAAAATGAGGGAGGAAATAAAAGCCACCCCACCTGCTAAACCATCCATGTTGTCCAGAAGATTAAAGGTGTTGGTTACCCAGACTATCCATAGAATGGTTAGAAATCCTCCCAAGAAAGGATGGGGTAAAAAGAGGGTTATCCTGAATCCTGTAAAAATCAAAAGGAGGGAAGCAAGTATCTGCCCCATCAGTTTGGAAAATGGACTCAGAGGTTTAAGATCATCTCTCAAACCAACAAGTAACATCAATGCTGAGGAAAGGAAAAGAGGTGTAAGACGAGATACCTCCTTGGAAAGAGGAGGAAGATAAGAAGAAAATGAAGGGAAAAATCTTGAAGCAATGGGAAGGAAAAGAAGCCCTATTCCCCATACCAAATAAAAGGAAATAAAAATAGCCACTCCTCCCAATAAAGGAATAGGTTTGCGATGGATTTTCCTTTCTTCAGGAATATCCAGAACCCCTTTCTTCCAAGCTAACTTACGAAAAAGAGGAATAAGGAGAAGAGATGTAAGAAAAGAAGATAGAAAAAAGATAACAATTACTAAGTAGAGCATGGGTTCCCTGATTCTTTAATATAAGAAATGGTATCCTTTAAAATATCTTCCAGAGAATATTTTGGCTGGAAACCTATCACTGCCTTTGCCCGGTTTACATCTGGAACTCGGTAAATAAGATCCTCAAAATGGGGGCCATAAACTTCTTCATAGGGAATATACACAATAGGTGATGAACTCCCTGTAAGTTCCTTCACTTTGATGGCCAGAGCCTCAATGGTTATTCCTTGTGGATTACCAATATTAAAAACCATCCCCTCAGCCCTTTTCTCCTCCATCAATCCGACCATTCCCACCACCGCATCTTTCACATGTAAAAAACTTCTTATCTGCTTTCCCGTTCCATACACAGTTATCGGTTCTCCATTCAAAGCCTGTTTGACAAAACGGGGTATTACCATCCCATATCTACCGGTCTGACGGGGACCACATACATTAAACAGCCTAACTATCACCACAGGAAGACCCTTCTCCAGAAAGTAACCCATGGCTAAGAATTCGTCCAGCAATTTACTTGTAGCATAGCACCAGCGAACCTTATGTGGAGGGCCAATGATCAAATCATCTTCCTCATGAAAAGAAGCTTTATTACTTTTTCCAAAAACTTCGGAACTGGAAGTTATAAGTACTTTCTTACCACCTTCCGCAGCCACAGATAATACATTTTCCGTTCCTCTTACATTGATTTCTATAGAAGTGACCAAATTTTCCATCACGAACTTCACCCCTACCGCTGCAGCCAGATGAAATACAGCATCGCATTTCTCCATAATTTCCGCCACCAGATTCTTATCCATGACTGAGCCTTCTACAAACCTAAATCCAGGGGATTTATGGAGATGTTCAATATTTTCCAATGAACCAGTAAGGAGATTATCCAGGACCACCACTTCATCTCCCCGATGGATAAGATATTCAGCAAGATGAGAACCCACAAAACCTGCTCCTCCCGTAATGAGGTATCTCATACCTTAACTCCTTTTTCCTTTAAAACCTCCTGGTAAAGGTGATGAATCCTCTCCACCATTTCCTCCACCCTGAAAAGGGGGTCCACCACTTTTTTCCCTTTCTCCCCCATTCTTTTCCTTAGTTCTGCATTTCCAAGTAGTTTAAGGATGCTTAGTTTTAAACCATCAAGATCTCCTGGGGTTATTAAAAATCCTGTCTGACCATTTTTAACCACTTCTTCTGCTCCATCAACCTTCCAGGTTACCACAGGCTTACCTGCAGCCAAACCCTGAGGCAGAACCCTGGCCAATCCTTCTCTCAATGAAGTATGAACCACAACATCCATAAGAGAAATGTAAAGAGGGATATCCTCAGGGGGAACAAGACCTGTGAAAATAAATTTATCCTTAAGGCCTTTTTCCTTAACTCTCTCTTCAAGTTTTTCTCTTAAGATTCCTTCTCCCACGAAAAGGAATTTAACATTTGGGAAATTTTTGATAATTTCAGGAGCAATCTGAATAATATACTCATGGCCTTTAAAAGGGAAGAGTCTCCCTACCTTCCCCACCACCAGTTCATCTTCCTTTATTCCCAGTTTCTTCCGAAGTTTTTCTGAAGAAGGAGGGTTTAAAAAATAGTCGAGTTCCATACCGCTGTATATGGTAACATACTGTTTTTCCTTACCCACGCCTGCGTTAAGTGCCTGCTTTTTCATCATATCACATACACATATGAGTCTATCGGTTATGGGGGCAGTTATTCTTTCACAGTTAACAAAAAGAAAATTAAGGAAAGGATGCTGATAGGGGAAAAAGGGAAGTCCATGTATGGTATGGATGATTACAGGCACTCCAGCAAGATAAGCAGCCCATCTTCCCAGAATACCGGCCTTAGAAGAATGAGTGTGAACTATATGATATCCTCCTGATTTAATAAGGGAGAAAAGAGTCAAAAAGGAGGCATAATCAAGAACAGGATGGAGATTTCTCCGTAAAGAAGAAATAATTATAGGATGGACCCCCATTTTTTTAGCTCGGGGGATTATAGAGCCTTCCGGTCCCAGGGGAGGGCCTGAATAAAGGTAAACTTCATACCCTTTCTCTTTTAGCCCCCTAACCGTATAGACGGTGTTTTCCTGTGCTCCTCCAATGATCAACCGGGTAATGATGTGAAGAACTCTTATTCTGGCCATTTTTCCAGAAATTCCTTAATGGAGGAAAAGTTATATTTTTCCAAAAGAAAAGAAATCTTCCTTTTTACGGATGGTAGACCCCAGGATAATATCAAACGGTGAAAAGGAGCATAAGGAAGGGGGAAATTAATTTTTGCCAACTCCCAGGAATGGAGATAAAGTAAAAAGGGTTTATTCATTGCCTTCAGGAACTTCAATCCAAACTCCAACAAATTTAAGGGGAGAAGTCGAAAATAAAAGCCACCTCCTATAGGTATTCTCTTTGGGAAAAAGGGAAGTGTGGAAGGAGGAAATTCCCATAATCCACCCTGGCGATGAGGGTAAGGATAAACATCCTCCATTCCATAAAGAAAATTGGAAAAAGGGAAAATACTTGAATCATAGAGGAAACCTTCCTCTTCCAGAATCTTCAAAGCCCAGAGTGAGCGTTTGGTAATGGACCAGGAAGGTGCACGGTATCCCACTACTTCCTGACCACTAATATCCTCAAGAATCTTCCGAGAAAGACAAACCTCATCACGAAAAGTTTTTTCATCCATTTCATAAACCAGCCGGTGCGTCATCCCATGGGATGCTACTTCATGACCTGCCTGAGAAATTTTCTTTACCAATTCTGGATGGGATAAAGCCACTTCACCCAGAACAAAAAAAGTAGCTTTTACTTTATAACTCTCCAGAATTTCCAAAAATCTTTCTACTCCCTCCTCTAAGGTGCTCGGGAAGGGATAACTGACCAATAAAGGGAAATTAGCATGATTTACCTCTTCCACATCCACGGTTAAAAGGTTCATCCTGTCTCCTGAAGATGAGGAGGAATTGCTTCCAAAAGTATCAAGTCATGATAAGTTTCTCTCCTGCGGATGAGAAAAAATTTATTGTCTTCCACAAGGACCTCCGCAGGTCTGGGACGAGAATTGTAATTGGAAGCCATAGAGAAACCGTAAGCACCTGCACCCATAACTGCTAAGTAATCACCTTCTTTTATTCCTGTAAATTTTCTTTCTTTTCCAAGGAAATCTCCCGTTTCACAAACTGGCCCTACCACATCATAAACCTCTCCTTCTCCTCTTTTTTCTTCTTTAAGGGGCCAGATTTCGTGATAAGCACCATAAAGAGCAGGTCTTATTAAATCATTCATCCCTGCATCCACAATAAGAAAGTTCTTCTTTTCACATCTTTTCACATAAAGCACCTGAGTCACCAGAATACCCGCGTTTCCTACAATAAACCTCCCAGGTTCAAGGATAAGAGTAATCCCTCTATTTTCCAGATAGGGAGCTATTACACGGGAGAGGTCATCGGGAGTGAAAGGTTCTTCATTACCATAAATAATTCCCATTCCTCCCCCCAGATCCAAATAGGAAGGAATGAAAAAATCGTGAGTATCATCCATAAACTTTACCAGTTTTTCCATGGCTTGCCGGTAAGGCTCAAGACTGGTTATCTGAGAACCCAGATGGACATGTAAACCCTTAATTTCCAAATTGGGGAAACTTTTTCTTCTTTCCAAAATAGAATAAGCCTGTGATAAGGGGATACCAAATTTAGTCTCTTCTTTAGCTGTTTTTATATAACTGTGCGTATCAACCTGAATATCAGGATTTAGACGGAGAGCTACTCTTGCCTTTCTCTTCAATCTCTTTGCTAAAAGATTTATTTTTTCAAGTTCCTCTTCACTCTCCACATTAAAAAGTAGAATATCCTCATTCAAACCCTGTTCAATTTCCTGAGCCTTCTTCCCTACCCCTGCAAAAACAATTCTTGAAGGAGGGAAGCCTGCTTCAATTGCTCGAAAGAGTTCACCACCAGAAACTACATCTGCGCCCCATTTTTGATGAGCAATGAGTTTTAAAACCGCCTGGTTAGAATTGGCCTTTACTGAGTAGCAGAAAAGATGGGGAATACCCCGGAAAGCATCCTCGTATAGATTAATATGTCGAAGGATAGTAGCAGAACTGTAGATATAAACAGGTGTCCCAACTTTTTCAGCAATTTCTTTTACTTTTACTCCTTCCGCATAAAGTTCACCATTTTTATAGGAAAAATAATGAATTTTCTCACCCCCCTTTTTCCGACACTTACAGCCTTTAATTTTACCACATTACCTTTCCCACCTTTCCAGATTGAAAGAAGGATCAATATCTTCCCGCCAAGAAAACTCAATTCCTTTTAAATATTTAAAATATGCCAGTCCTGCAATCATAGCACCATTATCCAGTGAGTAAGAAACCTTGGGATATAATAAAGGGATTTTTCTCTCTCTGGAAAACTCATCCAGTTTCTTTCTAAGCCTTTTATTGGCCACCACTCCACCTCCCACCACTACTGTTCCTACTTTCAAAGTCTCCACCGCATAATCCAGTTTATCCACAAGAATATCCATTACTGCTTCCTGAAAAGAGGCTGCCAGATCTTCTACTTTATATTTCCCACTCTGAAAGATTCTCACTGCATGCGTTTTTAATCCACTGAAACTGAAATCATAGCTCTGGGGAAGGATCTTTTTAGGAAAATCTATTCTGCTTGCATTTCCTTTTTCCGCCAGTTTTTCAAGATGGGGTCCCCCTGGATAAGGAAGTCCAAGAAGTCGCGCTACCTTATCCAGTGCTTCACCACAGGCATCATCTCTTGTCTGTCCCAGCAAATAAAAATCATAAGGAGTGGGTGAGTAAGCCAGAAGTGTATGTCCACCTGAAACCACCATACCCAGGAGAGGAAAATCTACTTCTCCTTCAAAATCTAAAAATGGTGCAAAAAGATGGGCTTCTAAATGGTTAATCGGGATTAAAGGTATCCCTGCAGAAAGAGAGAGCCCTTTCGCAAACTCCCATCCTACAAGAAGAGAACCAGGAAGTCCTGGGCCTCGAGTTACTCCTATACCCTCAACCTCTTCCCAGCTCAAACCACTTTTATCCAGTGCAGTTTTAACTACCCAGCCTATTCTTTCCACATGTGCTCTTGAGGCATATTCGGGGACTACCCCTCCAAACTTACTATGGATTTCCTCCTGGGAACTCACCACTGAAGAAAGGACTTTCCTTCCTTCTTTAACTACACCACAGCAGGTATCATCACAAGAGGTATCTATTCCCAAAAAGATACTTGCCATTTGAGAAAGGAGGATTAAGGGTTCAAGAATCCTCTTTTTTAAAAGTCAAAACATGGGTCAAGTATTTTCCTCGACCAATCTTTACTTCCCATACATTTCCTTTTTTCTCAATTTTACAGAAGTAGCCACCCTCCTCCATTTTCTCTTTCAACTGACCAACCATTTTCTCTGTATCAACCTTAGGTGCAAGCAGGAAGCTTTCCTTTATGATCACTCTCCCCCCTTCTTCACGGGAAAATTTCTCAATTAAATTTTTTTCTCCCAAACCCAAATGGAGTAATGCCTGATTAATAAAACTTTCCGCCTTAGAGGTTAACAAAGAAGGAGATTTTATAGAAATATTAAGAATTACCCAGTAAGCAAGGGTAAAGAGTGCAAAGAGGGAAAAGCCCCATAAAAGCCATTTTTCATCCTTGGTCAACTTTCTTCTCCTCCTCTTTCTTTTTTCCGGTAAGGATCTCCAATGCCTTTTGAATGTAAATATCGTCTTTCCATCTCCCCTCAATAAAGGCTTCAAGCATTTCCCTTTCCTTTTCTTTAGAAAGAGGGACCTTTATATCCGGCTCCAATCCCTTCCCTTCAATACATATATCTCTTGGTGTATAGTAATGCGCAGTAGTGAGCCTGAGGTGATAATCTCCTTCCACAGGCAATATACTTTGGACTGAACCCTTACCGAAAGTGCGATCTCCCAGAATCTTTGCTATATTCCATGCCTGCAATGCTCCTGCTACTATTTCTGATGCAGAGGCACTTCCTCTATTTACTAATATTACTATGGGTTTGGAGAAGGTAAAGGAAGGAGGAGAAGTCGCTACAAAATCTTTTCTTTCTTTCTTATTTCGTCCCTGAGTATAGACCACTATTTTACCCTTAGGGAGAAAAAGATCAGCAATTTTCACCGCTTCATCAAGTAAACCACCCGGATTGTTTCTTAGATCTAAGACTAAATACTTCATCCCCTCTTTTTTTGCTTTTTCTAATGCTTTTTTAAGCTCCTCGGAAGTATCCTCACGGAAGGCAGTTATCCGAACATAGAAAACTCCTTCTTCAAGTTTTTCCGGCCCCTTAACACTCTTTATATGTATTATTTCCCGGGTAAGAGTGATTTTTTTCACCAGATTTTCTTTTTCCCTCCAAATCTTTATCGTAACTTTTGTCCCAGGTTCACCACGCAGTCTTTGAGCTGCCTTTGAAGTGCTCCAACCCTTGGTGGATTCTCCATCAATCTCAATGATTTTATCACCTGGTTTAATCCCGGCACGGAAAGCAGGGGTTCCCTCAATAGGAGAAACCACAATAATTACCCCTTCTCTTGAGGTAATAACCATCCCTACTCCACCAAATTTCCCTTCCGTTTCAATCTTCATTTCTTTATATTCCTGGGGTGTCATAAACTGGCTGTAGGGATCAAGGCTGGCAAGCATACCTTTAAGGGCACCGATAATAAGATCTTTGACTTTTACTTCCCTCACATAATCTTTTTGAATAATTGCAATTACTTTGGCAAAGAGCTTAAGATGAGGATAGATGTATTCTTCTTCAGGTGCAGGGGAAATCCCTGTGAGAAAAAGCAAAAAAATTAATGGCAAAAACCCTATAATTACTTTTATCCTAAGTTTATTCATTTATAACTTACCTTTTCTTCTTTTTATGTCTATCTCTTTTCCTTCTTTTCTTAAGTTTGTGAGTCTTCATCTTTCTTCTTAATCTCTTTCTTCCACAGGGCATTTTTTAAACCTCCTTTATTATTTCCCTTTACAGTTTTTCTAATAAATATTATCCATTTCTCCTCTTCATGTGTCAATATGATAAAATTTCCCCTCTGAAAATGGGAGGTGTGTTATGAAAGCAATATTGATAGTCTCAGATACTTTGAGGAGAGATTTCTTAGGGGTATATGGCAACAAATGGATTTCCACCCCTAACATTGATAAATTGGGCAAGATTTCATTTGTATTTGACCATGCCTATTGTGCCTCCTTCCCCACAGTCCCAGCAAGAAGAGATATTTTGTTAGGGAAATATACTTTTCTTTATTCAGGGTGGGAACCATTAAGGTCTAATGAGGTAACCGTAGCCCAGATTCTGGGAGAGAATGGATACACCACTATGCTCATTGCAGATACTCCTCACTTCCTTAGGGATGGTTTTAACTACCAACGGGGATTCACTGGATGGAAATGGATAAGAGGCCAGGAAAATGACGATTATATAACTGATGAAATAAAAATAGAACTCCCCTGTGATCCTTCCAAATTACGCTGTCCTGATACAACTGTTGTCCAGTACTTTAAAAATATCTCCCAGAGAGTATATGAAGAAGATTATTTCTCTCCTAAGACTTTCTCAGAAGCTATAAGATGGCTGGAAAAAAATTATCGGAGAGAGAAATTTTTCCTTTACATTGATACCTTTGATCCTCATGAACCCTGGGATCCACCCCGCTGGTATGTAGATATGTACGACCCAGACTATAAAGGTGAAGAAGTGATCTATCCTCGATATGACTATTCGGACTATCTCACCCCTGAGGAGATGAAACATATAAGAGCACTTTACGCAGGTGAAGTAACCTTGGTAGATCGATGGTTGGGTAGATTCCTTACCAAAGTTGAAGACTTAGGGCTTTTAAAAAACACCCTCATTATTTTCACTACAGACCATGGATTCCTGCATGGTGAACATGGATTTATAGGAAAGAGTATCATCCGGGAAAATAAATTTGCCTATATCCCACTCTATGAGGAAATTGCTCATATACCACTTTTAATGTATGTCCCTGGAGAAAAACCTCGCAGAGTAAAAGATATAGTCCAGCTCCCTGATATTCCATCCACTATCTTAGATTGGGCAGGAATAGGAATACCTGAGGATTACCAAGGATATTCTCTTCTACAAATTATAAAGGGGAAGGTAAAGAAAAGAAAAACTGCTTTATCCTCTCCACCTCTTCCTCCTTTAACCACTGGGACAAGAATTACTCTCACCACCAAAGAATGGTCATGCATAATACCTCCTAAATATACAAAAAGGGAAAGGGGAGTGGAACTCTCTGTGGATGGAAAAGAAAAAGAGGCGATGGAAGAAATCAAAGTATTCCCCGAACTTTACAATCTTCGCTCCGACCCTCAGCAAAAATACAATCTATGGGAAAAGGAAAAAGAAGTGGCAAGACAACTCCATACCCTCCTTATAAAAGAACTCCAAAACCTCCAAGCCAAAGAAGAAATAATTGAAAATTGGAGAGAAGCCTTCACTACAGAAATTTAAACCCAACTTCCAGAAATTACTCTTGAGGATTTTTAGCGGAAACTGTCAAAGTAATCTTTTTCTTTACCAAAGATTCTTTTCTAGAAGAAAAAGAAACTATCTATATTAAAAGAACCTTCTTTCTCTGAAATCTGCACCGTGGTTTTTCTCTATCTCTCAATTTTAAATATTCTGAGCTCCAAAGGCTTAAGTTTAACTAAAAAAGGGCTCTTTACTTCTTCTTCTCTTGTTAAGTCGCTTATCTTTTTAAACTTCTCATCTACTGTAACTTCAGTAAGTGCTTCTTTTTTTTGACCCATATTGATTAAAATCAAATAATCAACCTTCCCGTTTTCCAAAATAGTCCATTCTAAATAGTCTACTCTGGGACTAAAAGAGACTGGATATGTAGCACTACCAGCAATAGACCTTAGAAGGTCTTCTACAAATCTTGCTGGTAAATTAGCATAGCAAGGAGCATTTACTAATATTGCTTTCCCTTTGCCAAGTTTGGTCATAAAGACTAAAGGATAAACCTCTTTTCTAAGATTAGGAGTCACTTCAGCACCAGTTGCTTCAGCAATAATTTTAGTTTTATCTGCTGATGATAAAGAGCTTTCATATAATTTTATCTGTCCCTTACTCATATAGCCATGTTTAAAAACAGTGGTTTTCATATTATACCACCAATCATCTGGACTCCTTGCTGGGAAATTAAACTCTGTAGAGTCTGTAAAACGACAAAAACTTTGTGTAATATTATACCACCTCAATTTGTATTTCTCCTTATAGACTTGATGTGGTTGGATAATTTTATCTCTAAGCTTTACTCCAAATAAATCGGAAAAATCTCCATTATTAAAGAACTTATTATTTCTATCTTTAAGTTGACCAGCATGCATTAGTAAAACACCTCCGTTTTTTACATACCTTTTTAATTTCTCATAAGTAGGTTTATTCATCCAGTTTGGTCCTAAAAATATTAATATATCATACGAATTTAAACTCTCTTCTGGAACATTTGACAAAATAACATCTACCTGGCCATAAGGTGTTCCCACCACTGCTTTCTTCATCCCTTCTACACTTCCATACCCGGGGAAAAAAACATTCAAATAATCCCAGTCATGTTCTATTTCTTCAGCATGCCTGAATCCCCAAATGCTCCCCCCCCAATCACACCAACCATCACCATATCCTCTTACTATCCCAATCTTTACTAATGGTTTCCCACGAACTTCCTTATATTTTCTAACTATCTTATAAAATTTCTGCAATGCCTTACCCCAGGGCCTGAGTTCTAATTTCTCTGCGTTAGAGTCTTTCCAAGGAGAATGTTCATTCTGGATTAATCTTGCACCAGCAAAATAGGTGGAAAGAAGTGCTAAATAATTCTCCTCCGGGTTCTGCATCGGCTCAATATCTCCGTCCCAGATAGAAAGGTCTGCTGCCCAAGGGATATTATATACTTTAGCCATCCCACGAGTAAAAGCAGTATATACCTGAGCAGTCATGCAATATATCTGCTCTACAAAAGGCATATCACAACCAGTTAAAGGGGCATAAGTAATAAGCAGAACATTATCATGAATAATAGCCGGGATACCATGTTTATGCCAGAAGTTCACAAATTGTTTCCTTAAACTTTCTATATATTCATCGGCTATCCCTACTCCATCCTTTTCCGGGTGTTTAGCATATGCCTTCCTGACAATTTGGTTTCCTCCTACTTCTACGACAAATACACCTTTAAAATATTCTCCAAATTTTTTCTGAATCTTTTTAATTATTTCTGCTTCCTTCTCACTTCTTCTTTCTGGATAATGACCTATATTAATCATGAAATATAAATTCTCATTCTTAAGTAGTTGGCATATTTCCATTAATCTTTGCTCATCTATGCGTTTCTGAGTTATGCCGCCTACACTTACATAATTTCCTAAATTGTATTTTTTAAAATAGCGTATTTCTTTTTTAAATTTTTCCAGAGAATAAAGACCAAATTGATTTCCTATTAATACTTTCTCAGGGTCAACAAAGACAGAATCTCTTCCTTTCTTTTTCACTGAAATAGGCAATCCTTTCCATAAACTACTATTTGTAAGAGGAGTTTCTATTTTCTCTATCTTGATATTATCAATAACAATAGCTCCCCGTTTGTAGATACCAAAATGCAACTGATATCTCTCTTTGTTGCCCAAGGTAAATTTTACTTCTTTATGTCCTTTATCTCCCTTTTTACCTTTCCATTTTAACCATCTGTCATATGTCCCAAATGTTT
>JAGGYA010000020.1 GCA_021162785.1 Candidatus Calescibacteriota bacterium | reverse complement strand
ATTTTAATCTTTTTGCCAGAATCTTGTGTTTTTCTTCTTAAAACTGCTTTTACCCTGGCAACTAATTCTCTTGGAGAAAAAGGCTTAGTTACATAATCATCTGCTCCCAACTCTAAACCCAAAACTTTATCTGCTTCATCAGCTCTGGCAGTAAGCATAATAATAGGAATGGAACTAAAATCTTGGTTTGACTTCAGATATTTGCAAACCTCAATACCATCAGCATCTGGAAGCATGAGGTCTAAGATTATAAGGTCAGGTATCTTTGAAGATAAGAATTTAAAAAAGCTATCTACATTTAAAAACCCTTTAACTTTAAAACCAGATCTACTAAGGTGCAACGATACAAGTTCTAAAATATCAGGTTCATCATCTATTACCGCTATTAATTCATTCATTTTTCTCAATTAAAACGGAGTGTTAAAAGTCTTCCTTTACTAAATCTTAATTGTTTACCAATTTTAATTGCGGGGATTTTGCCTTCTTTAACTAAACGATAAAGAGTAACTTTATGAATCTTTAAAAATTTAACTACATCTTTTGGGGTTGAAAATTCTTCCATATAAAATCCAACAATTTTTGATAACTTATATAACTTTAGATAACATTTGTCAATCTCCTGAAGTAAATGGTTCAGGAGATTCTTACCAGGGTAACGGTTTAAAGAAGATAGAAGAATTTATTAAAATAGCCAGTCTCCCACTTCTGGAAGAATACTTTCGGGGAGAATTTTCTATTGTCTTTTCTACCGCCTCTTTATTACACATCTCTCAAGTCCTTCCTTACTCAATTTCCATTCTCCCATCTTTCCCTCCCTTTTCAGACTTTTCTCTCTCTTTCTATATTATTAGACACATCCAGAACTCAAAATAGGTCCCCCCCAATCCTTACCTTTAATGCTCCCCTCCCAATCCCTTTATTCATGCCAATTTCAGAAATCAGGGTGTCAAAGTTGAGTTAAGTTTAAAAAGTGGTAAAATATTTGTGTGAAGAGAAAAAGTCTCTGTAAGTGCTGGTGGAAAGGAACTTGATTTAATCTTTCCTCACTCTAAATTTTTTCTTTTAAAAACCCTTTTCTAAAGGAGGTTTTGGCTATGCGTGTGTTTAAAGTTATCCTTATGTGGTTCCTTCTCCTTTTTGGGCTTTTCTACCTCATCTATCCACGCATTACCCATCATCCTTTAACCCCCATTTTTCATTACGGAAACCTGAAGGATTACCCTTTCCTTCTTATTCCTTTTGTCTACACCGCAAGCTATCTCTCAAGAGCCTGGGGAGTATTCATCTTTGCCTTCCTTTTAGGAGGGGTGATCTCCTCTTTTTTCCCTAAGGAAAAGATGAGAAACGCCCTTTCGGGGAAAAAGAAAACCTCCTATATCCTGGCTGCTCTTTTCGCTCCTTTCCTCACTGTTTGTTCCTGTGCCATGATACCTGTTTTTGGAGGTATTCTCATGGCTGGTGCGGGGATAGGACCTGCAGTGAGTTTCCTCCTTATGGCCCCTGCCTCAAATATCCTTGCTCTTGTCTTTACCGCTCAAATCATCTCCGGGAAACTTGCTCTTGCCCGTTTTATAGGAGCATTCTTTGGAGCGGTAATCACTGGATATATTCTGGATAAAACACCCTGGGGAAAGAAAGAAGCAGAAAAATACGGGAAACTCGTTGCCCAGAGAGTGGAAGAAGGAGAGGAAAGGAATTTCCAGGAAAAATCTATTGATGCTCTCCAGGACGCTCTTGATCTGGCCAGAAAGGCTCTTCCCTACCTCCTTCTTGGAGTAGCCTTGGTGAGCTATGTGGAAGCTTACCTTCCGAGAGAAGTAGTGGCCAGGTATCTTACCGGCCTTAAGGGAGTGGTTTTAGGAGCAGTGATTGGTGTTCCCATGTATACTCCCACACTTGTGGAGGTCTTTCTGGTGAAAGCTCTGATAAACCTGGGGATGTCTCCCGGTGCTTCCTTAGCCTTTCTCATTGGAGCACCCATGGCTTCCATCCCTTCAATGCTTGGAGTATCACGGATAATAAGTCCTAAGTGTGTGATAACCTATGCCATTCTGGCCATTCTCATGGGGATAATTTCAGGTCTCATTTACACGATGGTTTTCAGAACCTTTTGAAAGGAGGTGAAAATCATGAAAATTGAGGTTCTGGGTGCAGGATGTCCAAAGTGTAAGAAAACCGAGGCTAATGTGAGAGAAGCTATCCAGAGACTGGGTATTTCTGCAGAAGTAGCCCATGTCTACGATATGAAAGAAATTATTCTGCGTGGAGTTTCTCAAACACCTGCAGTGATGGTGGATGGAAAGCTTGTGGTAGCTGGTAGGGTCCCTGAAGTGGAGGAACTGATGGAATTACTGAAGAAAAAATAAAAAGAGAAGTCGGGGTGACTGGATTTGAACCAGCGACCTCTGCGTCCCGAACGCAGCGCTCTCACCAAGCTGAGCTACACCCCGAACTCAGTGGAGCAGACCGGATTCGAACCGGCGACCTCTACCGTGCGAAGGTAGCGCTCTCCCAGCTGAGCTACTGCCCCACCTTTTAAAGTATATCACAATTAAATATCCAGATTCCTCACTTCTAAAGCGTGGGTTTGAATGAACTCTCTACGGGGTTCAACATCTCCCCCCATGAGAAGAGTGAATATTTCCTGTGCAGCCAGTGCATCTTCCAGTTTAACCTGAAGAAGGACCCTTCTTTCAGGATCCATGGTTGTCTCCCATAGCTGTTCAGGATTCATCTCTCCCAATCCTTTATAGCGCTGTATACTTAACCCTTTCCTACCCACATCTCTTATACCTTCAATAAGTTCAAAGGGTGTATTTACAAATCTTTCCATACCTTTTGCTTTAATAAGGAATCTATGCTCTTGTGAAGGGAAGAAATAATCTATAGGTATCCCCATTTTTTCCAGTGTTTTTAGATGTTTCTCCACCTGCGGGGAAAAAGGGAATTCTATAACTTCTTTCTCTTCACCCAGACTCTCCAGAAGATCAACTTTCTCTTTCTCACTGAAGGCATAATATTCTTCATCATTTTCCTTTATTAAGAAAAGAGGTAAACTCTTTTTTTCTTTCCAGAAGAGGAGATATCGAGAAAACTCCACTCTTTTTCTTTCCAGCCCCCCTTTAACCCTCTCCAAAAAACTCAATATTTCATGGATTTCTTCTAATTCCTCCTCTTCAAGTCTCTTCCCTTTAGCAATATTCTTCACTTCCACTGCCTTCTTTCCTTCCTCCCACAAGAAGGCTTTTAGTTCCTCATCATTTTCAAGATACTTTACTGTTTCACCTTTTTTGATTCGATAAAGGGGGGGTTGAGCAATGTAAACATGCCCTTGCTCCACCAGAGGGGTCATCTGACGGAAAAGGAATGTGAGAAGCAGTGTTCTTATATGGGAACCATCTACATCAGCATCGGTCATAATTATGATTTTGGAGTAGCGAAGTTTTGAAAGGTCAAAGTCTTCTGCAATTCCAGTACCTAAAGCAGCAATTATTGTTCTTATTTCCTGATTGTTAAGCACCTTATCCAGTCTTGCCTTCTCCACATTTATGATCTTTCCCTTAAGAGGAAGAATGGCCTGGAACCTTCTATCTCTTGCCTGCTTAGCAGAACCACCCGCAGATTCTCCCTCCACCAAGAACAATTCACATTTTTCAGGATCTGTTTCCGAACAATCAGCAAGTTTACCCGGCAAATCTGCAGATTCCAGCGCCCCTTTCCTTCTCACCAATTCTCTTGCCTTACGTGCTGCACTTCTTGCCCGAGCAGCCAGTATACATTTCTCCGCAATAGCTCGCGCTGCCTGAGGATTCTCTTCCAGGAAGGTGGCCACTCGATCATAAACAAACGACTCTACCATTCCCTTTATCTCACTGTTTCCCAGTCTTGTCTTGGTTTGCCCTTCAAATTGTGGTTCGGGTAGTTTAACATTAACCACTGCTACCAATCCTTCCCTAATATCCTCTCCACTCACTTCTACGGTTCCGGGTTTTAAAAGGCCACTTTTTCTTATATAGTCATTAACTGCCCGGGTCATTCCACTTTTAAGTCCGGCAAGATGTGTCCCCCCTTCAATTGTGTGAATATTATTAGCGTAGGAATAGAGAGTTTCCTGATATCCAGAATTATACTGGAAGGCAAACTCCATTATCACTTCCTTCTCTTCCTTAGCAAAATAGGCTGCTGGATGAATAGGCTCTTTATTCCTGTTTATATATTCCACCAATGATTTAATCCCTCCTTCATAATGAAAAACTTCCTCTTTACCCAATCTTTCGTCAGAAAAGATTATCTTAAGTCCTTTATTTAAAAAGGCCAATTCCCTCACCCTACCTTTAATGAGCTCATGGGAAAACTCTACTTTCTTAAATATTTCCCCATCGGGTAAAAAGCTTATCCTCGTTCCTTTTTTCTTCGTTTTACCTAATACCTGTAGAGGTGTTACTGGCTTCCCTCGAGAAAATTTTTGGTAGTAAACCTTTCCTCCTCTCCAAATTTCCGCTTCAACCCATTCTGAAAGGGCACATACAACTGTAAGTCCCACTCCATGAAGTCCACCTGCCACCTGATATACTTTATGTTCAAATTTACCCCCTGCATGAAGAGTGGTCATTACCACTTCCACTCCTGGTTTTTTCAATACTGGATGCTCATCTACAGGTATACCCCTCCCATTATCAACAACTGTTACTGAATTATCTACATGAATAGTCACATAAATAGTGTCACAATAACCTGCCATTGCTTCATCTACAGAATTAGAAATTACTTCTTCTAACAATTGATGAAGCCCCCTTTCTCCTGTATCACCAATGTACATCCCTGGTCTTCTTCGAATTGCTTCCAGACCCTCTAATACCTGAATATCCTGAGCAGTATATTCTTCTCTCATAATAACCTCAATTTTACCTCTTGTATCTTTTCTCTTCCCAAGAATTTATTTAGTGTCCTCATTATCTCCTGTTTTCTAAACTTTAATTCGAAAAGCCAGGAAGGGTTATCCACCCCAATGGTAATCTTTTTTCTTTTTAATTCCCCAAATTTAATATGACGAGAAATTCCTGGAAGCACTTCCTTTTCCAGGAGTTCATAAACCTCCTTCTTGTTTAGTGTCTTTTCTTTTCTCTTTTCAATTTCTTTAATAATTTTTTCTAAAATACCATCCAGCCTTTCTGGTTCTTTCTTTCCCATTTTTAAATCTTCATGGGCATTACCACATAAATGTAAGACTCTCCATTAATTGGCTTAATAAGAGCTGGATCTTCTGGGCCATTTACTCCAAAAAATATCTTTTCACAATCCAACACTCGCAGAACATCCAGAAGATACTCAGGATCAAATGCTATATCCATTGCTTCACCACTATACTCAATCTCCATTTCTTCATTAGATTCTCCCTGGTCTGGTACTCTGGTAGTTATCTTCATTTTCCCTTCCTGAAGCGAAAGTCTTACAGACAGAGCTTTCTCTTTAGTAAGGATGTAGGCTCTTCTAATAGACTCTTGAAATTTGGTTTTATCAATGTGTCCTTCCCCTTTAAAAGATTTTGGTATAACGCTTTTATAATCAGGGAATTCTCCTTCAATAATTCTGGTGACTAAGGAGACACCTGGTTGAGTAAATTTAATCTGTTTATCTCCCCAAACAATTAATACTTCATCATCTTCCATAATTTTGGTTAACTGCTCACATGCTTTTAAGGGAAGAATTGCTTCTACCTCTGTAGGCACTACATTTTCCAGTTCTTGAGTTATTAAGGAAAGTCTTCTACCATCAGTGGAAACCATACTTATGAGTTTTTCAAACACTGTAGTATAAATACCATTTAACATGTATCGAGTTTCTTCATGGGAAACGGAAAATGATGTTTTCTTTATCATCTTCTTAAGGATTTTCCCATTCACTTTTATTTCCCTACCTTTAACCTCAGGAAAAGCAGGGAACTCCTCTTGAGGTAGAGAAATCATTTTTATCCAAATATTTTCATTTCTGATAGTTACCAGATTATTTTCGGAAGAAAGAGTAATAATCCCTGAAGGGAATTCTCTAATAAGCTCCAGCATCTTTTTACCAGGTAGAGTTATTGATCCCTCTTCTACAATTTCTGCATTTATTCTCGTCTCTACTCCTACTTCAAGATCCGTAGCATAAAGCGATAGTGTATTCTTTTCCGCTTTCATTAATACATAGGAAAGTATGGGTAATGTTGTCCGGGTGCTTATCACTCCCTGACAGAAAGAAATACCCTTTAGGATTTGGTCTCTTTCACACTTTACTCTCATATTACCTCTCCTCCTTATTTAAGAAATCGTATCCTTAGTAATAACCCTGTGGAAATTTTGGAAAAACCCTCCATGTAAAAAATACCGCCCATTTTTAATTTAAAAACCTGTGGATAAATTTTCCACATTATCCACCTTTTCCATAGACGATTTTTTTCTTTAAAGCTTCAACTATTTCTTTAAATTTTTCGTCTTCTTCTATCTTTTTTCTAATCTTTTCACAAGCATGAAGCACAGTAGTATGGTCTCTCCCTCCGAAATTCAATCCAATCTCAGGAAGAGAAAGTTCGGTAAGTTCTCTTGTAAGATACATGGCAATCTGGCGGGGTAAAGCAATACTTTTTGCTCTTTTTTTAGAAATTAAATCTGCAGGTTTTAATTGGAAAAATTCAATTACTGCATTCTTAATCTTCTCTACACTTACCCTACTTTCTCTTCCTAAGGGGATTATATCTTTAAGAACTTCCTTAACCAAATTTTTATCCACAGGTATTTTATTAATGGTGGAATAGGCCATTACTTTTATTAAAGCACCTTCTAATTCTCTTATATTGGAAGTAATTCCTTGAGCAATATAGTAAAGAACCTCGTCAGAAATAACAAAACCCCGTGAAGATGCTTTTTTCCTCAAGATAGCCACCCTTGTTTCAAAGTCTGGAGGTTGGATCTCCACCACTAAACCCCACTGGAATCTGGAAACAAGCCTCTTTTCAACTGTGGGTATTTCCGAAGGTGGTCTATCAGCAGTAATCACAATCTGTTTCCCAGCATTGTATAATTCGTTAAAGGTATGGAAAAATTCCTCTTCTGTGCTTTCCTTCCCAGCAATAAAGTGGATATCGTCAATCAAAAGGACATCCACACTCCGGTACCTTTTTCTAAATTTTTCCGTATTTTTATTTTGAATAGCGGTGATGAGCTGGTTAGTAAAACTTTCGGAAGAGGTGTAATAGGCTCTCATTCTCTTCTTAGTCTCCCTTATATAATGTCCTATTGCTTGAATTAAATGCGTTTTACCAAGTCCCACCCCTCCATAAATAAACAAAGGATTGTATGCTTTTCCTGGAGATTGAGCAACCGCTAAAGAAGCTGCATGGGCAAACCTATTTCCCGGCCCCACTACAAATTCTTCAAAGGTATAAGCAGGGTTTAAAGCACTTTGGAACTCCAATTCCCCCTGCACAAAAGGAGGTAGAGTTTCTACCAATCTGGTTTTTCTCTTCTTAGTTTTAGGATAGGTAAAGATAATCTCGGGTTCTTTGTCCAGGATAAGGGAGAGAGTTTTTTTGATAGCATCCAGGTAGTTATTCTCTACCCATTCTGCAAAACCTCGATTGGGAACTTCCAGATGAAATGAACCATTGTTATAAGAAACAAATTTAATAGGATTAATCCACATATGAAAATCCTTTTCCTCCATACTCCCCTTGAGAAGGTCTAAACTTTTCTCCCATATCTTTTTACCCGCTGACTCTTCCACAGCAGACCTCCTTTTTCCACAAGTTATCCACAGGATATAAAAAATCCCCTAAACCCTTTTAAAAAAATGGAATTGGTAAAGATACTGTGAAATCTTATTATTGAGTATCTTGAATTTCCAAGCGATCCAAAAATCTTCAATTTATCCACAGCTTTTCAACAGGTTGAAATTCAGCCAATTTTACAATTTTCCAGTTCAAAAATCAACAATTTTTTAAAGTAAAAGAAGCATGTGTATATCCATAACATTTGTTCCCGTTGGCCCAGTGATTAAGAGGGAATCCATTTTTTTAAAAAAGTGATAGGAATCATTTTCCTTAAGGAAATTTTCCGGTGTAAGTCCCTTTTTTAGAGCGTCAGTGTAGGTATTCTCGTCTACCCAGGCACCAGCTGCATCCGTTGGCCCGTCTGTTCCATCAGTTCCCGCACATAGGAAATAAAAATCTTTAATTTTTCCTGCTTCTATGGAAAAAGCAAGAGCCATTTCCTGATTTCTTCCACCTTTACCTTTTCCCTTCACCGTGACTGTTGTTTCTCCTCCTCCAAGAATAAGAAGAGGAGTATCAAAGGGACGGGAAAATCTTCTTATCTCTTCCGCAATAGCCACATAGACCTTAGCTACCTCCTTAGCTTCTCCCCTTATGGAGGAGGAGAGAATAACGGTTTTCACCCCTTCTTTCTCAGCCAGATCCTTAATGCTTTCCAAAACAATTTCATTACTGGCCAGTATGTAATAGTAATTTCTCTTCCAGAATGCCTCACCCCCCTTAGGGGTTTCCGGTAAGAGACCTTTTAAACCTTTCTCAATAATTTCCTTAGAGCGGGGAGGTATATCTTCCCATATCCCCCTTCTAAGCAGGATATCTTTAGCATCCTTATATGTGGAGGGATCCGGAACAGTAGGACCTGAAGCAATAAGATGAGAATAGTCCCCAATAACATCTGAAATAGCCAGGGTGATAACAGTGGCAGGAAATGCAGATTGAGTAAGTCTCCCCCCCTTAATTCTGGAAAGGTGCTTTCTTACCGTGTTTAACTCTTCAATATTAGCGCCACTTTCCATAATTATCCGGGTAATTTCCTGTTTCTCCTCAAGACTCAGCCCCTCCTGGGGAAGGGGAAGAAGAGCTGAACCACCACCAGAAATGAGCACTATTAGAGTATCTTCCTCACCCAGTTTTTCTACAAATTTCAGGATATCCTCACTAGCTTTAAGCCCTCTTTCATCAGGAATTGGGTGAGAAGCCTCCCTTACCTCTATGAAAGAAAGGGGAACTCCATGCCCATCCTTGGTAACAATTATTCCACCTTTGATTTTTTCACCCAGTAACTCCTCCAAAGCCTTCCCCATTTCAGCAGAAGCCTTCCCTGCTCCTACAACCCATAGGTTTTTGCAGGGAAAAGGATCATTTTTGACCATCAAGGTGTCATTCTGCAAGCGAACATTTTCTTTAATTACATTGGAAGGATGGGCTTTCTGGATGCCCCGTTTGAAAAGATCTATAACCCATTGAATATCCTTCATAACAGTTCCTCCAGTTTAACCAGTTTCACATTCTCAGGTTCTCTTCCCAGAAGGACACGAAAGAGGAAGGAGAAATTCTGGGGAGTATCTGTAAGATAAAACTCTTCTTTTCCCTCACCACCCTTTAAATCCTTTTCCTCAAGAATTTCTTTGAGTTTCTGTGCCACAGCCTGGGAAGAGTCCACAAGCATAATCCCTTTACCTTCCTTCCCCATAATTTTCTTCAAAAGTGGGTAATGAGTGCAGCCGAGGATAAGGGTATCCACGCCTGCTTGGATAAAAGGAGCCAGGTACTCCCTAACCACTAAACGAGCAATCCTGTTCTCAAACCATCCCTCTTCCACCAAAGGTACCAGAAGAGGTGTTGGATAAGCAAATACCTCTATCCCTTTCCTTCTTTCCAGTAAAGCTTTCTGGTAAGCACCCGTTTTTATAGTTGTTCGTGTGCCAATTACTCCAATTCTCCCATTGCGTGTAAGTCTCAATGCCTCCTCTACACCGGGGAGGATAACCCCAAGAATAGGCAGGTTAAAATTCTCCTTTAGAATTTCTAAGGAGGTGGAGGAAGCAGTATTACAAGCCACAACAAGTGCCTTAACTTTGCTTTTTTCTATAAGATACTTTGCAATTTGAAGAGAATAGGTCTGGATTAACCGGGGCGACTTCATTCCATAGGGAACCCTGGCTAAATCTCCAAAATAAACCAAATTTTCCTGAGGGAGCAGTTTTCTTATAGCCTTGAAGACAGTTAATCCACCCACTCCCGAGTCAAAAATTCCTATAGGTAAGTTAGAGGATTTCATTCTCCCTTAATGCAATTTTCCGAGTAAATTTAACAATTCCCTCACTGATACACCTGGCAATTTCGCGCTGAAAATAACTCTTTCTAAGCATTCGGGCTTCCCAGGGATTAGAAATAAAACCTATTTCCACCAAAACAGCTGGTGCATGCACACCTTTAAGAACATAGAATAGAGCAGATTTAACGCCTCGGTTAGGTGTAGGGAGACAGGCATCCAATTTTTCCTGAAGAAGCTGGGCTAAAAGGATACTCTCCTTCCGGAACTCCAGCAGACTCAGATCTTCCAGTATGGTGAGTTTCCACTTTTCCACCGGATTTTCCAGTTTCACCACGGAGTTTTCCACTCGGGCTACTGCGCGAGCATGGTCATCAAGTGCTTCCGAAAGGTAGTAGGTCTCAAACCCACAGGCTCTCCGGGATAATGAGGAATTACAATGAATGGAGATAAAAAGATCTGCACCAATTTTATTGGCAAATTCCACTCTCTTTTTCAAAGGGACAAAGACATCTCTTCTTCTGGTAAGATAAACTTCCAATCCCTCCTGAACCAGAAAATTCCTCAGATAAAGCGCGACTCTCAAAACAATGTCCTTCTCTTTGATTCCTCCCCATCCAATAGCACCTGGATCCTTTCCTCCATGACCTGGGTCAATAACAACTTTTCTTATATTGATAGAGGATAAATTTTGGGGAAAAATATCTATCACAAGCCTTTCCGGTGATCCCAGCCGGAAGATCTGGTATTGGAAAGGGCATGTAGTATTCACCTCTACAAGGAAAGAAACGGGTTGGGCTACAAGTTTAATAGAGCTCACCAGAGAGTTTGGAAATGTAATCTTTTTCTCCTCCCCTTCATAACCAGGGAGATATACCTTTAAAGTTTTTTCCTCCCTTTCCACATTGTAGTAAGGGTAAGAGTCAAGAGTAAGGACAACCCTTGCTTTGGATGGAGAACAGGAATATCGAACACCTTTGATTTCTAAGGAAAAAAGAGAAAAAGAAAAGGTAAGAAGTAAAAATATTCCAATACTTTTCCTCATGCAAAGGGTGGAGGCGGCGGGAATTGAACCCGCGTCCAGAGAGTTATCCCGGGAAGATAACTACATGCTTAGTCCAGGGATTTTATCTCATCCCTCACTCTCCCCTGGACAGAGAGGGAGGGACCAGCTCCGGTAATTTTTCCCTCATCTCCCCCGGAGCAGGAGAGACAAGGAGAGCCTGCTACCGACACCCTTCTTCACCTGCAGGCAAGGTGAAGAGGATGTGGCTGCATCTTATGCAGCCAGAGCGTTAACGCAGTCGGCGTTTATTTCTTTGCCGGGTTTTTATCCCGATGCCAGATCGGGATCCCGAGTTTACCTCGGGACGGGGCCTCCCGGCAACCCCGGCATGCCTCTTCCCAGGATTTACCTCCCTGTCGAACCCAGATCGCCCCCTTTTCAAAGAACCCAAGAATATTTTACCATAAACTAAAGAATGGAGAGGATAGCCATAGCTGTTTTTATAACGGGTGCTTCAGGTTTAATTGCCCAGGTAGTTCTCCTTAGAGAACTTCTTACCATTTTTCAGGGTAATGAACTTTCTGTGGGAATTATTTTGAGCAATTGGCTGATTCTGGAAGCGGTTGGATCATACATAGGTGGGAAAGGGGTGGAAAAAATCAGGAAAAGGGTTGAGTTTTTCTACTCCTTTTCTTTATTCTTCTCGCTTTCCTTAGTAGTGGGAATCTATGCGGTTCGTTTAGGACGCCTCCTTTTAAAATCCCTCCCTGGAGAAGGTGTGGGTATTGGGGGGATGCTTCTTCTCTCCTTCCTTGTCCTTTTACCGGTGAGTTTCCCGCATGGAGCGCTGTTTTCCATTGCTACCAGGATTTATCCCATGAAGAGGGGAAGACAATCTGCAGGAAGAATGTATTTCTGGGAGAGCCTGGGCACAACTACCGGGGGAGTGATTCTCAATTTTTATCTTCTTCCTCGATACCATTCCTTCCAAATATCCTTGGGAATAGTGGTGACCATGTTAATTGTTGGTATACTACTTTTTTATAAATCAAAGAATGCTTTCATCTTTACCGCAATCACAGCTCTTTTAATAGCACTTTTTCCTATTATTCCAAAGCATCTTCATGAAAAATCAATAAACCAGGAGTGGAAAGGAGAAAATCCTATTTATTATGCAGATTCAATCTATGGAAACATGGTGGTAGGGAAAAAGGGTGAGCAGTACACTTTTTTCTCCAATGGGATCCCAGTTATAGTAACTCCTATGCCTGATATATTTTTTGTGGAAGAATTCTCTCAGTTCCCACTTCTTCTCCATCCCCACCCTTTAAATGTCCTGGTAATTTCTGGTGGTGCAGGGGGAGTAATTGCAGAGATACTAAAACAACCTGTGGAGAGAGTAGATTATGTGGAGATAGACCCTTTAATCATAAAAACTTTAGAAAAATTTCCCACACCAATTTCTATCCGAGAATTTTCCGATCCTCGCCTGCATCTCCATTTCACTGATGGGAGACACTTCCTTTCCACCACCCATCTGAAATACGATGTGATATTTATTGGAATATCCGATTTAGGGAGTCTGCAGAGGATTAGATTTTTCACCCAGGAGTTTTTTAATATAGTAAGAGATCACCTTCGTTCCAATGGGATCTTATGTTTCACTTTACCGGGATCTTTTTCTTACCTTACAGAAGATATCCTTCTGGTAAACCGGAATGTTTGGGAAAGCCTTAAAGGAATCTTCCCCCATATTTTTATTCTCCCTGGTGATTATCACATTTTCCTTGCTTTCAAAAGTAAAGAAAAACCCATTTTTACATCCTCAGTTTTAAAAGAAAGAATGGAAAAGAGAAACCTTACCACCATACTTTCCCTACCGGACAATTTTGCTTTAAAAACCTCTCCCCAGTACCTTGGGTGGCTATCACAGAATCTTGCCAAGGTGAAAGCAAAAGCAAATAAGGATCTTAAACCAGTGGGAGTGTTTTATTTTCTCATTTACTGGAGCGAAAAATTTTCTCCCCGTTTAGCTCCCTTTCTCAAAATATTCATGAGAAAAAATTGTCTTTTATACCTATTTCTCCTCCTCCCTTTTCTATTCTTCCCATTTCATGCAGGAATTAAAAGAAAAAGTGTAGGTTACGCGATTTTCACCACGGGTTTTGCAGGAATGCTACTTAACCTTATGGTGACCTTTGTTTTCCAGATATACCGAGGTTATCTTTATTATCAAATTACTCTTCTTATAACCGCATTTATGGGAGGTATGGCAGTAGGTAGTATTCTTATGTCTAAATGGGTGGAAAGAGGAGTATCCCCCTACCGGATTCTCATAAGTGGGGAAATTTATTTAATAATCTTTTCCCTTCTTCTACCCTTTCTCTTCTCCATGGGCAAGGCTTTCTTTGAAAAATCTCCCTTAGGATTTCCATTTCTTATCCTTTCCTTCTTTGCTGGACTTCCAGTGGGAGCTGAATTCCCTGCAGGTAACTTTCTTTATGGGAGAGAGAGACCCGGGGAAACTGCGGGTATCTTATATGCACAGGACCTCTTAGGTGGATGGTTAGGTGGATTCTTAGGAGGGGTATTCTTCTTCCCCTTAATGGGAGTGCTTAAAAGCAGTGGGATTATTTCTATATTAAAGATTCTATCACTGATTTTCCTATTACATTGTCTCTATAAGGAGAGAAAAGCCCATAATCATTAGGAGAATACTCAGAAAGATTCGGAAAACCCAAAAACTCCTCTCCTGGATTATTCGGGAAGATATCCAACCGGCTAACCCTCCCACAGCCAGTAGGGGAGAGATAAGGGTTCCCATGGAGAAAGAGAAGGAGTAGAGAAACCCCTGAAGAAGATTTTTGGAAATAAGGGCAATGTAAAGGAGGACAGAAGTTAAAGGGAGACAGGGGAGAAGTCCCCAGAGGAGACCCAGCAGAACATAAGAACCTTTAAACTTCTCTCTCCTTTCCTTAAGAGGACACAAAAAAGAGAATGGTATGAGAAAAAAGATTCCAATAAAAATCAGGAGGAAACCACCTGCCCAGAGTATATAAGGATAGATGCTTTCCCGTAGATGGGTTATATATTCTCCTACCCTTCCTGCTAAACATCCTAAAAGTAAATATACGAATATCCTTCCGGAAGAGAAAAGAAGAACCCTTTTAATCCCCTCTAAAGGGGGAACCCTTTCTCCACCAATAAGTGCAAAGAGCAAGGGCCCACAATTTACCAAACAAGGTCCTAAACCCGTGCTTATCCCGTATAAGAAAAGGAAGAGGAAGTTATGTATCACTCTTCCTCTCCAAAGACCTCAGCTGTAAAGATATAAATAACCGCACCTTCCTTGTAAGCATCAGGAGGAAGTCCTGCTTTTCGTGATACCGCTTGGAGAAACTGCCAGCGATCCCATCCATACTCTCTTGCAACTTGGGGTAGAAGAACCCCTCTATAAGAACCCTTTACTAAATAAAGGCCATGCTTCCCTACCTCTATCTCCTCAAAACTTTTTATTCTCTTAAGAGGGGATAAGACAGAAATCTCTATCTTTATTTTCTCCAGTTCTTCCTTTCTAAGAGGAGGGAATCGGTAATCATAGAAAGCAGCATTTACAGCCATTCTGGCAACATTTTCATAAAGTGGTCTCACAGGAAATAGAGTGCCTATACAACCTCTCAATCTCCCATTTTCTTTCAAGGTAACAAAGCAGGCACCTGGTTTTTTTAAACGCGGATACTTTACTATTTCTGGAAGTGATAATTTCCCCAATTCAAAAAATGATTTAATACTTTCTCGGGCAAGTTTAAGCAAAAATTCTTTCTCTTCCCTGCTTAAGTTCCCTTTTTTAACCACTACTGCTGCAAGATACCCCACCACTTTTTCTCGCATCCCCTGAGTATCTCCTGAATTCAGGTACTTAAGTATTTTTATCTCGTTTGCCCCCAATTCTTTTGTGGCAATCATCATAGTGACCACAGCAGGTAATCCACACAATTCACACTCTCCTTTCAATCCCTTATCCAGCAAACTCTTTGGGGAAAATTTTTTAATTTCCTCTATTGTTCTTCTATCAATTGCTTGTGCCTCTTCATAAGGGTGATAATGAGAAAGGTCTGTGCTGGCCACAATAAGGAACTTCTTCTCAGGGAATTTCTTAATGGTTCGGGCAATTGCTTTACCCACATCTTCACAAAGGGAGTAATCCGACTGGGAGAAAAGTATAGGAACTATGCGGAATTCGCCTTTAAGGGACTTGATGAGGAAAGGTAACTCCACTTCAATTGCATGCTCTCTTTCAAAGACTTCAGGTCTTGCTGTAATATTCTTTGTTTCGGAAAGTAAAGCACCACAGAAAGATTTATCCACTTCAAGACTCCTTAAAGGAGTGAGGAAAGTTCCGTGAGGATAAATGGCCACGCGACGGAAATAAAAATGATGGCTGGGAGCAAGAATTATTACCGTGGAATAACTTCTGCCCTCTACAGCGCGGAAAGAGTAACCGGCTACTGGCCCGGAGTAAACATATCCTGCATGAGGGGCAATTAATCCCAGTATCTCCCCCTCCACAGGTGGAAACTCAGCCTTCTTAAGGAAGCCCTCCACCATTCGAGAAAGATAGTCTTTATCCGCTGGATAGAACATTCCCGCTACATTAGGTCTTTTTACTTGAGAAAAAAGAAGGAGAGGAAAGAAGAGAAAAATTATTAATTTTTTCATTTCCATACCCCCGGAATTTTCTCGCCACAGTAAGGACATCTTCCATCTTTAATGTTGTTTTCTAAAACTACATAACCCACTCTCTTAATCAAAACTTTCCCACATTTAGGACAGTAAGTATTCTCATAAGGACTCCCTGGCACATTACCTAAGTAAACATATTTCAATCCCACCTCTTTAGCAATTTTATACGCTCTTTCCAATGTGGATACTGGAGTGGGGGAGAGTTTGACCAATTTATACATGGGGAAAAAACGGGAAAAATGTAAAGGGACATCCTCACCCAGATTATTTTTTATCCATTCACACATCCTGCGAATATCATTGGGATTGTCATTATAAGTGGGAATAATCAGATTGGTTACTTCTATCCAGACACCTTCTTCTTTAAGGATCTTTAAGGTCCTTAAAACATCTTCTAATCTCCCTCCCCAACATAGTTTATCGTAAAATTCTTGACGAAACCCTTTTAAATCTACATTCACTGCATCTACATACCTACACAGTTCTCTTAAAGGTTCAGGGTTAATGTATCCTGCAGTATGCACCACATTCTTTATCCCGTAATTCTTTGCCAGTTTACAGCAATCCTTCATATATTCGAAAAATACTACAGGTTCAGTGTAAGTATAGGCAATACTCTTGCAACCCATCTCCTTGGCTTTTCTTACTATAACTTCCGGTGAGAGATTATAGCTTTTGACCCTTTCTGGAGGTCTTTGAGCAATGTACCAGTTTTGACAGAATAAACATCTCAAATTACATCCAGCAGTAGCAATGGAAAAGGCCTTAGTCCCTGGCAAAACATGAAAAAAAGGTTTCTTTTCAATGGGGTCAACATGAACTGCACAGGGATGAGAATAAACCAGAGTATACAGTTTCCCCCTTCTATTGACTCTTACTGTACAGAATCCCCTTCCCCCTGGGGGGATTATGCAATAACGGGGACAGAGAGTGCACTGTACCATTCCATTCTCTAAAGGGATATAATATTCCGCTTCATGTTGGGAAAAGAGTTGAAAAGAAAAAAGAAGAAATAATGTATAAATTATTACATGTCGCATGAGTTATTATACCGCAAAACTTTTAAAGCTCACCAAAGTAAATACCTTTTCGGTTAAAATAAAGGAAAGGAGGAGCAGTATGGAAGAGAAAATCCAGGAGTTAAAAAGAAGACTTGCAAGAATAAGGGAGCATCTTTGACCCCCTCGAAAAAGAGAAAAGGATTGAGGAATTAGAAAAGAAAACCCTTTCTCCTGGTTTCTGGTCAAACCAGCAGGAAGCCTCTAAGATAATGAGGGAGATTTCCATGCTTAAGAAAGAGGTAGAATCACTGGAAAAACTCCAGGATTGGCTGAGGGATCTGGAAGATATGGAAGTATTAGCCCGAGAGGATAGAGAATGGGAAAGGGAACTCCATAAAGGAATTGAGAGATTTGAGAAAGAATTAAAGGAGAAGGAGTTATCTCTTCTCCTCAATGAAAAATACGATGATTACCCTGCTCTCCTCTTCCTGCACGCAGGTGCAGGAGGGACAGAATCCTGTGACTGGGTGGAGATGTTATTACGTATGTATCTTCGCTGGGGTGAAAGGAGGGGGTATAAGACAGAGATTTTAGATCTTCTCCCTGGTGAAGAAGCGGGCCTACGTTCAGCTGTGGTTAGTGTAGAAGGTGATTATGCATATGGATTCCTTAAGGCGGAGAAAGGGGTGCATAGACTGGTGAGAATATCTCCCTTTGATGCAAACCGGAGACGCCACACATCTTTTGCTCTGGTGGAAGTTCTCCCACAGGTGGAAGAAGAGGTAGAGGTGGAGATAAACCCTAAGGACTTGAAAATAGAAACTTTCCGTGCCTCAGGTCCAGGTGGTCAGCATGTGAATGTTACAGATTCAGCAGTGAGAATTACCCATATCCCTACCGGTATAGTGGTCCAGTGCCAGGCAGAAAGATCCCAGCATCAAAATAAAGAGAGAGCCATGAAGATATTAAAAGCTAAACTCTTTGATTATTACCAGAAAAAGAAAAAAGAAGAACTGGAAAAAATAAAAGGGGAGAAAAAGGAGATAGGTTGGGGAAATCAGATAAGGTCATACATCCTCCACCCCTATAACTTGGTGAAGGATCACCGCACCGGCCTTGAGGATCCTCAACCCCTAAAAGTTCTGGATGGAGAAATAGACCACTTCATAGAAGCCTTCCTCCATTGGAAAAAGGGGAAAGATGCAACTTGAGAAAGTGGTGGAAATACTTAAGAGTGGTGGAGTTGTTGCTCTCCCCACTGAGACAGTTTATGGACTCATAAGTTTCTATGGTATTGAGGGGTCATGGAAGAAGATCTATGAACTGAAAGGAAGGGATTTCCAAAAACCACTTGCACTCTTCATAAGAGACAGGGATGAAATGAGGAAATGGGTTAAGTTTTCACTTCCTGCCTGGATACTGGCCAGAAATTTCTGGCCAGGCCCTTTGACTCTGGTATTGAAGATAAAGGAAGGGATCCATTTCCCATGGGAAACTGCTGGTTTTCGTATCCCGGACCATCCTGTTCCCCTTAAAGTTCTGGAGAAAATTTCTCCATTATGGTCTACAAGTGCTAATCCCAGCGGAAAGAAGAGCGCTACCACTGCGCGGGAAGTGAGTGGTTATTTCCCTCAAGGGGTGGATATGATTATTTCTCAAGGTGAGGAGCTGGTTAAAGGTATTCCCTCTACGGTAGTGGAGGTGGGGGAAAATGGTGTGAGAATAGTGAGAGAAGGGTTAATTAAGGTGGAAGAGGTGAAAAAAGTTCTGAAAATTTATAAAATTCTCTTTGTATGTGAGGAAAATCGAGAAAGAAGTGTGTGGGCGCAGAATATTTTTTCCAAGATGCTACCTTCTTTAAAGATACTTTCTGCGGGAATTTCTTCCACTGCAAGGTATAAAGTAAATGAGAAAGATATGGAATGGGCAGATCTCATAATTACTATGGAGGAAAGACAGAAAAATATCCTGATAAATCGCTTCCCCTCCTCTCACCGAAAAGTCTTTTCATTAAGAGAGATTGCAGGATTAGGAGATATTGAGGACCCTTGTATCTCCGGGAATTGGGAAGGGGTGAGGAAAAAACTTTTAAAATCCCTTAAAATTCTGAAGGAGGAGCTGGAAATTGCGAGTTGTAATAGGCTGTGATCATGCAGGGGTGAAACTTAAAGAACATCTCAAAAAATACCTTAAAAATTGGGGTGTAGAGGTGGAGGATATGGGCACCTTTGAGGAAACACCGGTGGATTATCCAGATATAGCTTTCCCTTTAGCAAAAAAAGTAGCAGGAGGGGATTTTGACCGCGGAATACTTATCTGTGGCACAGGTATTGGGATGAGTATCGTGGCTAATAAGGTGAAAGGGATAAGGGCAGCTGTATGCTGGGATGAGTATACTGCACAGGTTGCCCGAACTCATAATGATTCAAACATCCTCTGTCTTGGGGGAAGGGTTTTGAGTTTTAAGGAAGCAGAGAGGATTTTAAAAATCTGGATTGAGGGAAACTTCGAAGGAGGGAGGCACGAAAGGAGGGTAAGGAAAATCTTAGAAATAGAAAGGAGTAGGGGCGATGGGTAACTGGATAAATCTCAATGGTAAATTCGTGAAAAGAGAGGAGGCTAAAATATCTGTTTTTGACCATGGTCTCCTTTACGGAGATGGTGTTTTTGAAGGATTGAGAAGTTATAATGGTCGAATCTTTAAACTGGAAGAACATTTGTTCCGTCTCTACCGCTCTGCACACTTCATTATGCTGGAACCACCAATCTCAAAAGAGGAAATGGGCGAGGAAATAATAAAAACAGTTAGAAAAAACCAATTACGCGATGCTTACATCAGAGTAGTGATTACCCGAGGTGAGGGAGACCTTGGACTGGACCCCGAAAAATGTCCACATCCTAACTATTTCATCATAGCAGACCGTATTCAACTTTATCCGAAAGATTTTTATGAAAAGGGATTGGAAGTAGTTACAGTTTCGATTAGGAGGAATCCCCTTTATTCTCTTGACCCTCAGGTAAAGTCCTTGAATTACCTCAACAACATCTTGGCAAAAATTGAAGGTAGAATAGCTGGTTGTGTGGAGGCAATCATGCTAAATCAAGAAGGTTGGGTGCTGGAATGCACAGGAGATAATATCTTCATAGTTGAAGATGGTGTATTGATCACTCCTCCCACCTATATTGGTGTTTTGGAAGGGATTACACGAAATACAGTAATAGAACTGGCTAAGAAAAATAACATAGAGGTGAAGGAGGAGATATTTTCCTGCTATCGTTTATATAATGCTGATGAATGTTTCCTTACCGGGACAGCAGCAGAGATAGTTCCTGTGGTTAAGGTAGATGGGAGAAGAATTGGCACAGGTTCTCCTGGCCCTATCACGGGAAGGATTCGGGAAATATTCAGGGAATATGTGTCTAAGGAGGGAACACCAGTTTACGAGAAATGAAGTGCGAACTCTGTGGTAAGAGAGAAGCTACTGTCCTTTATGCTTTAAAGAAAGGGAAAACAGTTCTTTTTCATCTCAAACTTTGTCCAGAGTGTGCAAGAAAGGGTTTGAAGGATAAAGTAATTGATGGATTGAATAAATTCTTGGAACTCCTTCTACCAGTAAAGGAAGAAAAGAAATGTCCTGACTGTGGATTAAGCAAGGAAGAGTTTAAAGAGACAGGTTTTCTGGGATGTCCCCGTTGCTATTCCACTTTTCGTAAGGAAATAGAAGGGTTGGTTAAGAAGATACAGTTTGCCCCATATCATAAAGGGAGACTACCCACCAGATTGGAGAAGTTAAGAGAAGAGAGGATTTTAAAAAAACTATTGCAGGATGCTATTGAGGAGGAGAGATTTGAAGATGCAGGCGAATTGAAGGAAAAACTGGATAAACTTCTCTCTCCTCGTTCCCATGTTGGAAAAGGGAGTTGACAGGGATATCTTCATAAGCTTCCGGATAAGACTCGCCCGGAATTTGAAAAATTATCCTTTTGTCAACCGTGCCCCTTCCCAGATCCTGAAAGAAATAAAAGATAGAATTAAAAAGGCCATTAATAAAATTCCCTTCTTTAATGATTTCTGGAGAATAGATCCCGAGAGTCTTGACCCTATTGAGAAAGGAATTTTGGCTGAAGAAAGATGGATAAGCTTTGGGTTTGCCTGTGCGGAACATCCCCGTTATCTTTTCCTTTCCCCTTCCAAAAGTATGAGTATAATGGTTAATGAAGAAGACCATTTAAGATTGCAGTTTTTCACCTCTGAAAATGGTAAAGAGAGAAGGAAATATTTAGAAAAAATCATAGAAATTGATCGTCTCTTAGAGAAAGAACTTCCCTTTGCTGTTTCCATGAAGTGGGGTTATTTAACTGCCTGTCCCACAAATCTGGGTACAGGACTTAGAGTCTCAGTTTGTTTACACCTCCCTGCTTTAGGATTGACAGGTAGGATTAGAGAAATTGCTAAAAGATGGGAGAAGGAAGGCTGGGAAATACGCGGAATTTTTGGAGAAGGAACCCCTGGCGCAGGCAACCTATTTCAGATAACCAATCGGTATACCTTAGGCTGGAGTGAAGAAGAGATACTTGAAGGTCTGGAGAAGAAAGAAAAGGAAATAAAAGAAGAAGAATTAGTTTTGAGAGCCTGGCTACTTAAAGAAGGAAGGATTGAATGGGAAGATAAGTTTATGAGAGCCCTTGCCTTACTCAGGTTCGCGCCAAAGCTCAATACTTACGAAGCACTGGAGTATCTCTCCATTTTGTGGCTGGCAAGTGTATTTGGTATAATAAACTTGATAGAAGATGAGTCAATGAAGAAACTTTTTTTAGATATTCAACCTTTTCATCTCCAGAGGAGGAAAGGGAGAACTCTTACTCCGGTGGAGAGGGACATTTTGAGAGCAGAGTATATACGAGAAAGGCTTTTCAGGCAGGTGGGTAATGCATAGTAGGTTTACGGAAAGAGCGAGAAGAGTTTTCACCTTAGCTCGAGAGGAAGCCAGACGCTTAGGACACTATCAGATAGAGCCTGAACATATACTCCTGGGCATACTAAAGGAAGGGACAGGAATAGCAGTAAAAATCCTTAATAACTTCCACATTCGACCCCAGGACCTGAGATTCTTAGTAGAGGAAAGTATGAAGAAGACATTCACTGCACTTCTTCATTATGGTGAAATCGTCTTCTCCCCCCGAGCAAAAAGAGTGGTAGAGCTTGCAGTTCAAGAAGCGAGGGATATGGGTCATCCTTTTGTAGGCACAGAACACCTTCTCCTTGCTGTTTTGAGAATGGAAGGAACCACAGCTTCAGATGTTTTACGTGGACTGGGAGCAGATGTTAAGAGTATTCGAGAAGAGGTTGTTAGAATCCAGCGTGCCTTTATCCATCAGGAGAAAAAGGGTAGAACACCTGCCCTGGATACCTTTGGAGTGGATCTCACTGCACTTGCCCGGGTAGGAAAACTGGATCCCATAATTGGAAGGGAAAGGGAGATACAGAGGATAATTCAGATACTTTCCCGACGGAAGAAAAACAACCCCCTCTTAGTAGGTTATGCAGGAGTGGGTAAAACTGCAATAGTGGAAGGGTTAGCCCAGAAAATTGTCCGGGAAGAAGTTCCTGAGAATTTGCGGATGAAAAGAATTGTTGTCCTTGATCTTGCTTTAATGGTAGCTGGCACAAAGTACAGAGGGCAATTTGAGGAAAGGATCAAAGCGGTTCTAAATGAGGTTAAGCAACAGGGAAATATTCTTCTCTTCATAGATGAGGTTCACACTCTTATAGGAGCAGGGGCAGCTGAGGGAGCCATTGATGCCTCCAACATTCTCAAACCAGCCCTGGCCCGGGGGGAAATCCAGTGTATAGGTGCCACAACGCTTGACGAGTATAGAAAATACATTGAGAAAGACTCTGCTCTGGAAAGGAGATTCCAGCCGGTCATGGTGGATCCTCCCACTGTGGAAGAGACGGTGAAGATTCTCGAGGGACTGAAAGAGAAGTACGAAGCTCATCATGGAGTAAGGATAACCGAGAAGGCAATAGAAGCAGCAGCAAGACTTTCTGATCGCTACATCTCTGATCGCTACCTACCTGATAAAGCAATTGATGTTATAGACGAAGCCTGTGCTATGGCCAGACTCTTCAAGAAGAAAGAAAAACCTATTCCGGAAGATTTGGTTAAGGAACTCACCCACACTCGAGAAGCTAAAATAGAAGCCATAAGGGTTCAGGATTTTGAAAAAGCTGCCCGCCTGCGGGACAGGGAAAGAGAGATTCTGGAGAGGATCCGGGAGATGGAAAAGGTGGAAGTTACCGAAGAAGAAGTAGCAGAAGTGGTATCCAAATGGACGGGTATTCCTCTCTCCCGATTGGAAGAAACTGAAGCAGAGAAACTCTTGAGGATGGAAGAGGAACTGAAGAAGAGGGTTGTTGGTCAAGATGAAGCTATAAAAGTTCTGGCAAGAGCAATAAGAAGGTCCCGTTCAGGTCTTAAAGACCCTCGAAGACCCATAGGATGTTTCCTTTTCCTGGGCCCCACTGGTGTAGGTAAAACAGAACTTGCCAAAGCTTTAGCAGAATTCCTTTTTGGTGACGAGAGTGCTCTTATTAGACTGGATATGTCTGAATTTATGGAAAAATTTTCCGTAACCCGTCTCATAGGTTCACCTCCCGGATATGTGGGCTATGAAGAGGGAGGAGAACTCACGGAAAAAGTGAGGAGAAAACCCTATTCCGTGGTTCTCCTGGATGAAATAGAAAAAGCCCATCCAGAAGTATTCAACATCCTTCTTCAAGTAATGGATGAAGGAAGACTCTCTGATGCTCTCCATCATACCGTTGACTTTCGGAATGTGGTTCTCATCATGACCTCTAATCTGGGTGCTGAATACATTAAGAAGACACCAGGTATAGGATTTCGTTTAGAGAATGAGAAGGTTTATTACCAGGATATGAAAAAGAGACTCCTTGAGGAAGTGAAAAAAACTTTCCGACCAGAATTCCTCAATCGTCTGGATGAAATTATAGTATTTAAACCCCTTACACAAAAAGACCTTCGTGCCATCATAGACCTGATGCTGAAAGACATTGAAGAGAGACTATCTTCACAGAAGGTAAAGATAAAACTCTCCGTAGGGGCAAAAAATTTAATAATTGAAAGAGGCTACGATCCAAGTTTTGGTGCCCGACCTTTGAAGAGAACACTGGAAAGAATGGTAGAAGACCCGCTTGCTGAACTTCTTCTCCGGGGTGATATTCCTCCTGGGAGTACTGTGGAGGGTGTGGTTATCCGAGGCAAATTGAGATTCCGACTCCCGGAAAAAGAACTTATAAAGGTAGTCTGACCTTTGAAAAAAATCCTTTTCCTTCCTCTGGTTTTCATTTTAAGCTTTACTCTTTTCCCCTGGGAAATTGAATATATCTGGAAAGATATAGATCTTAAAGGTAAAGAGATACCGGGGGGTTATGTTTTCCTATCGGGTAAAGGTGAGATACGGGGAGGATATAAGAGGGAAGGAGGAATTACAGAATGGAAGAGCGAAGGCAGGATAGAAAACGCAAAATTGGCTTTACCTAAGGAAAAAGGGATTGTATCCCTCCCTTTGGTTAAATTTGCTCTTTCCCCTACGGAATGGATAGTTTCGGAAGGGAAAGGAACATGGGAGGGAATAGATTTTGAAGTAAAGGGGAAAGGCAAATACTCCCCTTTTACTTATAACCTTATAGTTTCACTTCCAGGTTTCAGTGCAGAAAAAATAAAAAAAATCTTCCCTACCTGGAAAATACCCGAATGGTGTTATAGTCTTTGCGGAGATCTTTCCCTTACCATCTATGGAGGGAAAAAACCTCCTTTAAGGGGTAAAGTGGATATGAAGTTTTTAGAAGGAGATTTTGAAAAAATACAGGTAATTTTTAAATGGAATAAAGGGAAAGTAGAAATCCAAAATTTTTCCTTACAGGTCTCTCCCGGGAAAATTCAGGGTAAAGGAGAGATAAATTGGATTATACCCAAGCCTTAAAATGGCTTTATGAAAGAATAGGTGAAGGTATAAAACTCGGGTTAGAAAACACCCGAAAATTCCTGGAAATCTTGGGGAACCCTCATCTTAATTACAAAAATATTCTTATTGGGGGAACAAATGGGAAAGGTTCTGTCTGCTCCTATATAGCCCATATTCTCTCTCTCTGTGGAGCAAAGGTTGGTCTCTTCACCTCTCCTCATCTGGTTACTGTGAGAGAAAGGATGGCCATAATAGAAAAGGGGAGGAAGAAACTCATTCCACCACCTGTTTTTGCCCACTTAGTGGGGAAACTTAAAGAGATTGTAGAAAGTATTCCAGAATTTCGTCCCACCTATTTTGAAACCCTAACCACTGCTTCCCTCCTTTACTTTTCCTGGGAAAAGGTAGACCTTGCAGTTCTGGAAGTGGGGATGGGAGGGAGACTGGATGCCACCAATGTGGTGGATCCCATACTTTCCGTCATCACCAATGTTTCCTTTGACCACACCCAGTATCTGGGAGATACAATTCCCAAAATTGCAAGAGAAAAAGCTGGAATTATAAGGAAGGGAATCCCAGTTATAACTGGTTGTGAAGGGGAAGCAGTGAAAGTGATTCGTGAATCAGCAAAAGAAAAGAATGCTCCCCTTTACATACTGGGAGAAGATTTTGAAGTAAAAAAATTTGAGAAAAGAGATGGTGAAATCTCTATCCAGATGAAAGGACTGAAAAATAGTTATTCCCTTACCACCATTTTGTGGGGTGATTACCAGGTTCACAATCTCCCCCTTGCAGTAGCTTCTTGTGAACTACTTATGGAATTCTTCCCCTTAACCCACAAAGATATAGTGGAAGGAGTGCGAATCACTCGCTGGCCAGGAAGGATGGAAGTGCTTAGAAGAAGACCTACCATAATCCTGGATGGTGCCCATAATCCGGGAGGTGCTTTATACCTGAAAAGGGAAATCCTTCGGTGGAAGGAAGAAGGAAAAAAAATAACCCTAATTTTTGGTGTTCTTAAAGATAAGGAGAGGGATAAGATAATGAGAGAGCTATTTCCGGTAGTTGATGAGGTAAGAGTAACCGCTCCTCAATCGTCCCGAGCGGTATCCCCTCAAATCCTTTTTGAGGAAGGCAAAAGATACAATCCAAATGTAAAACTTTTCCCCAGTGTCCCGGAAGCCTTGCTAAATCTCCCCAAAAAAAATATAATTCTGGTATCCGGATCTCTCTATCTTGTTGGCGAGGTAAGAGGTAAGATGCTAAAATTGAAAGGAGATGGATATGAAGGAGTTTGAAGAAAAATTGGAAAGATTGAGGGAATGGATTAAAACAAGAGGCTATGAAGGAATAATCCTGGGTAAATATCATAACTTTGCCTGGCTTACGGGAGGAAAAACTAACTTTGTCCCTCTTAACACGGAACAAGGGACTGGTTATTTCTTTATCACAGATAGAGAAGCAGTGTATTTCACCACCAATATAGAAGCTCCCCGTATGAAGGAGGAGGAATTCCTGGAGATACCTGTAGAAATCGAGGAAGTGAACTGGTGGGAGGATATAAAGGAAAGAATTATGAAAAGAGCAGGGAACCGGAGAATAGCAGGAGATGGAGTTATTCCAGACCTGGAGGACCTGGACAGCGACCTTTACACCCTCCGTTCCGCTTTAACACCGGAAGAAGTGGAGAGATACTACATTCTGGGTAGGGAATGTGCAGAGAGTTTAGAGAAAGTTTTAAGGAGTGTGGAAGGAGGAATAAGTGAGAGAGAAGTAGCGGGAAGGATAAATGAAGTTTTCCTTTCCCGTGGTATATACCCAATAGTGAATCTGGTAGCCTGTGATGAGAGGATAAAAAAGTTCCGCCATCCCATACCTACGGATAAGAAACTCAAGAAGTATCTTATGGCTGTTGTATGTGGAAGAAGAGGAGGATTGATAGTAGCACTTACCCGTTTAGTCTCCTTAGGTGAGGTGGATGAAGAAATGAAGAAGAAACACTCAGCTGTAGTCTATGTGGATACGGTTCTCATTGCTTCCACTTTACCCGGTGAGGAAATGGGAAAAATCCTGGATAAAGGCATAAAAGCTTATAAGGAAAAAGGGTATGGGGAAGAATGGAGGAAACACCATCAGGGAGGGCCTATTGGTTACCTTACCCGCGAATTTAAAGTCACACCTGGGGAAGCACGGAAGGTTAATTTCCGTCAGCCCTTTGCCTGGAATCCTTCCATTGAAGGAACAAAAAGCGAGGATACCATCATTTCCTATCCAGAATCACCCTTAATAATCACCTATACCCCCTCCTGGCCTAAGATTAAAGTTGAGTATGCTGGAAGAGTATGGGAGAGACCAGATATTTTATGTTTATGATAAAATTAAATAAAAGGCGGCGTAGCCAAGTGGCAAGGCAGCGGCCTGCAAAGCCGCGATACCCCGGTTCGAATCCGGGCGCCGCCTCGAAGCCGAGGTGGCGGAAGTGGCAGACGCAAGGGATTTAAAATCCCTCGCCCACCTTGGGCGTGCCGGTTCGAGTCCGGCCCTCGGCACTCAAAAATTTAAGGTAAAATATTAATGAGGGCGGTTAGCTCAGCTGGTTAGAGCGTCACGTTGACATCGTGGAGGTCGGAGGTTCAAGTCCTCCACCGCCCACTTTTCTTTTATTTCTTCCTCCCCCCATGATAATATGAAGCAGGGGAACTTTTTTCTTAAGAAATTTGTCTAAATAAATGGAGAGAGAAAGGGGAAGAAAAATACCTGTGGAAGAGGAAAAAAACTGGATAGAATCCTTTCTTTCCGGAGATAAAAAGGTATTTGATAACATTGTGATGAAGTATCAGGATAAAGTATTCAATCTCTGTTATCGATTCTTGGGAGATTATGAGGAGGCTGAAGAATGTGCCCAGGAAGTTTTTATAAAGGTCTATAATAGCTTAAGAAAATTTAAATTTCGTTCTTCCTTTTCTACCTGGCTTTACCGGATTACTGTAAATATGTGCAGAAACCGGCTTAAAACCCTCAAACTGCAAAGAGAAAAGAGCAGATTTTCCTTGGATGACCCTTTAAACCTTCAAAATGGAAATCTTGAAAGGGAAGTAGGGGATGAATCCCTTGCCCCACTTACCATCATTGAAAGGAAAGAAAAGGAAAGGATTATCCAGGAAGCCATAAACTCCCTTCCCCCCGAATTCAAAACCCTCATAATTCTCAGGGATATTGATGACCTTTCTTACGAGGAGATAACGGGAATAACTGGCTTAAAAGCGGGGACGGTGAAATCCCGGATAGCCCGGGCAAGAGAGAAACTCAAAGAGAAACTGAGGGGGTTGATTTAATGGAATGCAAGAAGGTTAAAGAACTCCTCTCCCTGTATGTGGAAGGAGCTTTAGAAGAAGAGGAGGAAAGAAAAGTAAAAGAGCATCTTTCCACCTGTCCTGCTTGCAGGGAGGAACTCCTCCGGTGGAAATCCTATTTCCAAACCATGAATGCCCTGGAAAAGGTTAAGGCTCCGGAGGATTTCATTTACAAACTTCATACTCGCCTCCGGAAACCAAGAGTCTGGGAGAGACTCTTTTCCCCTCTCCATATTAAACTTCCTCTGGAAGTTGTAGGTGTTGCAGCCATGGTTTTCATAGTCCTCCATATTCTTCAACCCCTATTCATGAGAGACAAACATGTAGCTCAGCTTCCTCCATCAATAGAGGAGAAAATAAAAGTAAGCGAGAAAGAAGAGGGAAAGTATCCTCAACTTGTTCTCCTCCTACCACAACCTCTCCCCCTGGCTACAAAAGAAGAAGTGGGGCTGAAAGGGAGAGAAACAATCAACAAAATGTCCAGAGCCTATGCACCATCCGGTGCAGGAAAGAAGAAAACAGAAAAATTAAAGGAGAAAGTTACCCTGGAAAAAATAGAGAAATTGGTAACCAGGCTGGGAGGTGAGGTGCTTTTAACAGTCTCTTCCCGGGGAAACGATTATATTAAACTGGAAATTCCCGTAGAAAAATACAACTTTTTCTTGGAAGAACTTAAAAATCTCGGTGAGTTGAAAAAACCCCTCCCTCCTCCTTCAAAGAAAGAAGGGAAAATAACTCTCTGGCTCAACATTCACCCCTCCCCCTGAATCTAAGGGAACTTTTTCTAATCTCACACTGTCTAAAGTAGTGGAAGAAGAAAGGAGGGAGAAAAAATGAGAAGAATGATGATCCTGGTCACCCTAATAATGGTGGGTTTTACACTTTTTGCAACCCCTTTCATCTCTAATCCCCCACTGGAAAGAGAGGAGAAGAAACTCTCTCCCTACTTCTTTGTCCAAGGAGATCCGGAAGTGGACCATTTCCCTCTTCTCAGCACAAAAGCTAAAGTAAAAATTGCCGGAGTAATTGCGGAAGTTGAACTCACCCAGATTTACAAAAATGAAGGAAAGAGAACCATTGAAGCAATTTATGTTTTCCCGTTGGGAACCAGATCCGCCATTCACGCTATGAGGATGAGAATAGGTAATCGGACAATCGAAGCCAAAATTGAAGAGAGAGAAGTCGCACAGAAAATTTACCAGTCAGCAAAGGATCAGGGTAAAACTGCATCACTTCTGGAACAGAAAAGACCAAATGTCTTTCAGATGAAAGTTGCCAACATTATGCCAGGAGATGTGGTAGAGGTGGTGGTGGAGTACACAGAAATTCTGGTGCCGGAAGAAGGAATATATGAATTTGTATTCCCCACCGTGGTTGGCCCCAGGTACACAGGAGAGAAGGATGAAAACACACTGGAGAAAGAAGATAACTGGGTAGCCACCCCTTATCTCCATGAAGGAGAAGAACCACCCTACATTTTTCACATAGAAGTGAATCTAAATACTCCTGTGCCCGTTAAAAGAATCTGGGTTCCTTCCCATAAGGTGGTTATAAAGGAAGAAGGAAAAGGAATTAAGATACTCCTTTCCCAGGATGAGGTGAAAGGTGGGAATCGCGATTTTATCCTTCGCTATACCCTCAAAGGGAAAGCCATCAAGACAGGTGCTCTCCTTTATCCGGGTAAAGAGGAAAACTTCTTCCTTCTCATGGTTCAACCCCCTGAAAGAATAACCCCTGCAAGTATTCCACCCCGGGAATATATTTTCATAGTGGATGTCTCCGGTTCCATGTATGGTTTCCCACTGGAAGTTTCTAAGGCATTAATTAAGAAAATCATTGAAAATTTGAGGAAGGGAGATTACTTCAACATCCTCTTTTTCTCCGGAGGTTCTAAAGCCCTTTCTCCTTACCCTCTACCTGCCACTCCTGAAAACAAGAAAAAAGCCATAGCCATGCTTCTCTCCCAGCGTGGAGGTGGAGGAACCAGAATACTTCAGGCTCTCAAAAAGGCCCTCTCCCTTCCTAAAAAAGAGGGCCTCTCACGCATAGTAGTAATTGCCACGGATGGATATGTATGCGTGGAAAAGGAAACCTTTGATCTCATAAGAAAAAACCTCCATCAGGCAAACTTCTTTGCCTTTGGGATTGGGAAAAGTGTGAATCGTTACCTCATTGAGGGAATTGCCAGAGTGGGACAGGGATGCCCTTTTGTAGTAACTGACCAGAAAGAAGCAAAAGTAATGGCAGAAAGATTTATAAAATATGTCAGCTCACCTCTCCTCACAGATATAAAAGTGGAATTTGAAGGATTTGATGCTTACGATATCCAGCCCTCTTCCTTCCCCGATCTTTTCAGTGAAAGACCTCTGGTTATTTTCGGGAAATACACCCAGCCTCAAGGGAGAATCGTTGTAAAAGGCAACACTCCAGGAGGAGAATACAGACGGGAGATTCTAATCACTCAAGAAATGGAAGACAAAAATAACACAGCACTTAAATACCTCTGGGCAAGGGAGAAAATAGCACAACTTTCGGATTATGCAAACCTGGGAGCAGATGTTAAAGAAGAAGTGAAAAAACTTGGACTCAAATATCATCTTATGACTGCTTACACATCTTTTGTGGCTGTAGATACAGTGGTAAGAGAAACTGGAGAAGTGGTTACCGTCAAACAACCTCTGCCCCTCCCCCAGGGAGTAAGTAATTACGCAGTAGGTGAGGGATTAACGGGCATTGGTTTTGTAAAAGCAGGAGGAGTGAAAATGTTCACTGCCCGAGAAGAAATAAAATCTTATCCACAGAATGTAACCTGGAAGCCCACTCCCCAGCCCACCCTCTTCTTTACTAACGCAGTCTGCCCAAAAGATTTGAGACTGGAAGATGTGGAGAAACTGGTAAGAAAAAGCATAGGTAAAGAACTTGAGAGAATTTTCAAGAACTGGGAACTCAAATCTTTAACCATCCTGCTTAAAGTAGAAGGTGGAGGAGTGAAGAAGGTAGAGGTAAAACGCTGGGAAGGTAAAAACTGCGACTTTGAGCTTATGAAAAGACTATGGAAAAAAGTGAATTTCCCACCCCATGTAAATGGCACTGTACTAATTGAACTGAAATACATATAGCATTTCCTATGGCCAGGTATCCATTTTTGTAAACTATGATATCCCAGCCTAAGAAATTCTCAATTCTATTTGACAAAATAGACCATTTTGGGTATTATCCAAAGTGCGAATGAGAATACTTGAATTTTTATCAAAATTGGCAAAGTACGGAAAAGCTTTTTCTTTTGAAGACGCACAACAAATTTCACAGCTAAAAAGACCCTACTCAGGAAAAGTAAAACTCTCTCTTTTCCCTATTCTTGATTGATAATAATGAACCCACCAGCATTAAAAGAAAAATTTTTAAAAAAATGAACTTGACTTTCCCCCTCCCTTTGCCATATATTATCATGTAATGTTAAACGATGCCAAACTCTGGCAGCACAAAAAGGGCTAAAACTATGATGGAAAAATTTGGAGAAATAATGACCCTTGATAAGACCGCAAAATATTTAAAAACAGGAGAATCTACTCTTTACAAAATGGCAAGGGAAGATAAAATCCCTGCTGTGAAACTTGAGCCAGGAAGAAATATGACTGCATCCAGAGGGATGCATATCCGCAGTAGTGCAGATATATCCCAAAATTGTAAGAATATACGCAATGCGGAGATGAACAAGTTGTGCGACATGCCAAAAGGAGGCGTAGAAAATGAATAAAAAACAACAAAAAGAGAAAAGTATAGATGAAATGGACAAATTAAAAAAAGAAATAAAAGAGACAATCCAAGAAATAGAAAAAGAGCGCGGAAAACGTTGTTTTGTTCTGTGGAAAAATATAACCCCAAGATTAGTTGAAGAAGTATTTGAAGAGCTAAGAAACACTTTTGAAGATGCCAACGGTGAGTTAGATGTTATTGTTCACTCTGGCGGAGGAGACATAGATGCCGCATACAATCTAGCTTGCTTATTTCAAAAATTTGGAAATAAGAAATTGAGTTTTATAGTCCCCAGATGGGCAAAAAGTGCTTCAACTCTTTTGGTTTGTGCTGGAGATGAAATTCTAATGTCACCTATAGCTGAATTAGGGCCTTTAGATCCACAAATTACTCAAATTAACCCACTTGAAGAAAGATTCGAGCAATTTTCCCCTTTACATATACAAACGACATTAGATTTAATTCGCAGTGAATTTGAAAATGGAAACAAGGAGTTGGCTGAAGGATTACTAAGACGTCTTCAATTTCCATTAACGCTTGGTAGTTTTATAAAATCCCATGAGATTGCAGAACAGTATCTTGTTCGTTTACTAAAGTCACGTATGAGTAAGACAGGAAAGTTAAACTCAAGTCCAGAGGAAATAGCAAAGAGATTGACAAGAGAATATGCGGATCACGGATTTTGCATAAATATCGATGAGGCAAGAAAAATTGGACTTAATGTCCAAGAGCTTAAGGGTGAGATTTTAGAACTTGTGTGGAAATTATTTAAGTTGAATGAAGAAAAAGATAGAATAATAAAAGAAAAGAAGAAAAAGGAAATAGAAAAAATTATTAAAAATTTACCTCCTGAGATTTTAAAAAAGATAAT
>JAGGYA010000004.1 GCA_021162785.1 Candidatus Calescibacteriota bacterium | reverse complement strand
GTATATCTATATCACTATCCGGGCTGTAATCTCCTCTAACTGCAGAACCAAATATTAAAACTCGGACATCAGGGAATCTTTTTTGAAGGAGTTTTTTTATTTCCTTAGCGTAAAATAAGAGATTATGAAAATATTTTTCTCTTTCCTGGTTTATCTCTGACATTATTTTATACAAACTCTTCATTTATTTTCTTCTTGAAAAATTTAAAGACTTCTTCAGCAAATTCCATAATTTTTCGGACCTCTTCTTTACTGAACTCCTTTGGCAGATATCTGGTTGAGATGTAAGCATCTTCCAACACCCTGAACTCCAGAGCATGTTTTTGATAAAATTGAAGAATTTCTGAACAATTGTATATTTCCGAGAGTTGTTTGATTAACACATCAAAATAATGTGTTTTGGGAAAGTCGCCTGCTTTTAAGAAGATTAAGTATTTAAACCAGAGTTGAATTGACTGTTCAATATCTAAAACTGCTAAGTTAAATCTTGATTTTTCAAAATCTTCTTTACTTCTTTCCCAAAATTCTTTTGCCCTCTTTTTTAAGAATTCACCGCCATTGCTTTTCATAGTTTATCCTCTTTTATGTATTATGCCACATTAAATTTTTTTCACAAAGTCTTATTTCCCAAATAGGTATTTGGGAAAAGGGGGTAGTCACAAGGAGTTTTTAAAGGAAGGGATTAAAATTCGAAAGAGTAGTAAATTCTTTTGATGCCCAGTTCTTTGGCTAAGGATTCCACATCCGTTTCAGTGATCATGTAAGTGATGAGGATAGGGAATGGTTCTTCTTTAAATAAGTCTTTGAGGTTTTTGATTTTTCTTGCGAATTCCCTCACTTTATTTTTGGAGAGTTGAGCTTTAGCTTCTCCAATTATGACATATTTCTTCCCATTTTTAACAGCTTTACCCAGGATATTCACTTCAAAGGTTCTACCCAATCTATCCTGAACAAGTTTTCTTAAAAGTTTCCCTTCTATTGTGAGGTTAAACTCTTCCTTGAGGAGTTTGGGGAGAGCTTTTATTGCACGGTCTTCAAGGATATAACCCACAGTAGCACTCAAACCACCCACCTGTTCGCGGGTCTTCCTGTGTTCCTGAATGAGTTTGTGGAGTTCCTCTTCTGTGCGTTTCTGTGCCTGAGCAAGTTCTTCCACCCTTTCTTCCGTTCGTTTCTGTGCCTGAGCGAGTTCCTCCACCCTTTGTTCTGTTCTTTTCTGTGCCTGAGCAAGTTCCTCCATCCGTTTTTCCAGGGTAGCCATTCTTTTTTCAGTTTCTTTCTGAGCCTGAGCAAGTTCCTTTACTCTTTGTTCGGTTTGTTTCTGCGCCTGGGCGAGTTCCTTTACTATATCTCTTAATTCTTTAAACTCTTCCTTAGTAACTCTTTCTTTCCTTTGCTTTTCAATTTCTTCCAGAATAGCAAACAAAACCTCTCTGAGTTGAGGTTCCACTTTTTCCAGTTTCCGGGCCAGACTCACACTTATCTCCATTTTTCTTCCCTATTATCACATTTTTGGAAAGAGAAGTCAACAATGTTATCTATAAGTTAATCTTGAATGATTGTGCAAAAGTCACCGTAGATATTAAAAAATACCTTTGAGTGCTCTCCTTTCTACATCGGGTTTAATTTTCTGAGGGTTGGGAGGGGTTTAGCGGGTGAGGGGGCAGGTGCCGGTGGGACAGGAGGTGGAGGAGGAGTTGGGTTTACCTACGGAGAAGGAGGAGAGGAGTCTCTCGATTTCTTTGCTACCGCATTTTGGACATTTTTGCCCCATTTTGTTGGAGGAGATACCTACCAGTAACTCAAATTCATTCCCACATTTTTTACATTTGAAAGTATATATGGGCATAAATCCTCACCTCTCTTTTTATTATAATACTCCTGAAACTGAATAAAGCTTTTTCATCTGCCAGAATTTCCGCCATTTAGAATTTAAGGGGTTGCACATTTAGAGGGATTTTGTTTGCGGATAAGATTGATGCTTTTGTTAAGAAAAGGAGAGGGAGAGATATTTATGATGTTATGTTCATGCTTTCCCGTAAATTTCCTGTTGATAGAAAATTTCTTTCCTATCTGGGGATAAAGGGGGATCCTCTGGAAGTGTTAAAAGAAGAAGCGGGGAAAATTTCTGTGGAAGAACTTGAGCGACAGGCGGAGATATTAAAGCCTTTTTTATTTGATGAGGAAGAGGCAGAAATGGTGAAGAGGGCTTATGAAATTATTCCTTTGCTTGTGGAAAGGTATTATTAAGGGGGCAAAAAATCTTTGGTTTGTTGACTGATGGGGATACTTGTGCTGGCATTAATGTCATGGCATCCTACCGCACGAATAAATGGATAAAGTAGTGAAGTTGATGAGATATCAGGAGTTTCTACTTCTTAACCTTTGCTTTCATCTCCTCATACTTTTTAGCTCCTTCCTCAAGAGATAAAAGTTCATCAACGAAGCCAGAAACCTCTTCTCTTTTTTTAGCTTCTAATGCTTCTTCACCTTCCAATTCTATCGCTTTCTTAAGTTCTTCAGCACTGCTGATTTCACCTTTCTTAATTGCTGAAATAACTTTTTCCAGCAGAGCTACCCTTTTATCTCCCTTAAGTAGTTTCTTGCTCAATTTCAGAACTTCCATTCCACTTTTGTATGCTTCATCAATCTTTAGTTGAAGGAAGTTGCAGAAGGTAACTAAATAAAGGGAGCGAAGTTTTAACTCCGGATTTTTTGTTGTCTTGGCAATCTTTAGAAAAGCTTCTGCCACCTCTTCATAATTAGGTTTCTGATTGTCTCCTGCTTTTGCCTTCAAGAATAGTTTGTAAGCATCTACATATTCCTGGGTGACACCGGGAATATCAGAGAAGTCATCAATGGTTAGGGTATCAGGATCAAGAAATTCCGTGTCAGCCATAAGGTCCGTTATACCAGCAAGTTTCAACGCAATAATTCTTATGACTGGTTCTTTGTTAATCCACAATGAAAGATTTAGGAGAATCACTACAGCTATCCATAAAACAAATTTTCTTTTCATCATCTCTCACCTCCCTCTATCTCATTAATTGTAACACATTTTTAGAAATCAGTATTGACCTCACTTTATCCACAAGCCTTTTGGGGGAAATTTTCTGTTCTTTCCCCATTTTAGACTTGTTATTTTTAGATTATACCCCTACTAAAATTCTGTCAAGAGCCCGGAATAAAAGGTTTAAGAGATTGGTTCCTGAGGAGTTTGACTTCTTTCAACATTACCAAGCCAAAAATCAGGGGTGGATGGCGATTTTCAGAGCTTTTTTCTCCTTGACCATTTCCAGAGCCTGGGGAAGTTCTTCAAGGGGCATGTGATGGGTGATGAGAGGTCTAACAGAGATGATTTTATCTGTAAGAAGCCTGAGAGCTTTAATTACATGGTAAGGGGTGTGGTGAAAGACTCCTTTAACGGTTACTTCTCCATAATGAATCTTGGCAGTGTCCAAGGTGAAAGTGGTTCCGGGTGTGCAGCCTCCAAAAAGGAGAATTCTACCTCCTTTCCTCACATAGGAAAGGGTTTCCTCCCAGGTTTCAGGGAGTCCCACTGCCTCTATCACTACATCAGCTCCCCTTCTTTCAGGAGTGGAAAGGAGGATTTTTTCTCTATCCTCTGCATGAAAGGTTTCAGCTCCCAGTTTTTCTGCAACCCTCAATCTATCTTCTACTTTATCCACTACGATTACTCTTGCTCCTTTTTTCTTTAAAAGAAGAAGGAAAAGAAGGCCTATGGGACCACTCCCAAGCACTAATACTGTATCTCCAAGGCTAACCCCAATTTCTTCCACACCATGCACCACACAGGAGAGAGGTTCCAGGAAGGCAGATTCCTCGAAGGATAAATTGGAGGGTAGGGAGTAGAGGTTGTATCTTACTATCCTTTCCGGGATGAGTATATACTCTGCGTAGGCACCATTGAGGAAAAGAAGGTCTTCACAGAGGGAGTATTCACCTCTTCTGCAGTGGTAACACTGGAAACAGGGAGCGGAATTTGCTGCTACTACCCGCATCCCTTTTTCCCATCCTTCCACTTCTTCTCCCACTTCTGCAATTTCTCCGGAGAACTCGTGCCCGAAAGGAGAGGGGGGTTTTATCATCCGGGGATGACCTCCTTTTAAGAAAACTTTCAGGTCTGTGCCACAGGTGAGTGCGGTTTTTATTTTTACCAAGACTTCTCCCTTGCCCGGTTTTGGTTTTTCTCTTTCCTCAATTCTTACCTTTTCCTTACCGTATAAAACAGCTACTTTCATCTTTGAGGATGGGTGATTATTTTAAGGGAGTCCCTACCTTCTAAAGCAAGGTTTACTGCTTCCTTTATCCGGGAAAGTGGAAAGGTGTGGGTGATGAAGTCTTTCCCCTTTATTTTCCCCATTTTCATTAAGTTATAAATTTCTCGCTGTTCAATAGGAGAGGAAGAGTAAGTTCCCAGGAAGGTGGTTTCAAAATAAATTAGGTTTGGATCCACCTGGATAGAAGATCCTTCAGGCACTTGTGCAAAGATGGAGAGTTTCCCACCCTTTTTTAGTCTTTTCAATCCTTCCCCAATTGCCTGAGTGTTACCTGCACAGACCACACATATATCGTATTTTTTCTCCTGTATATCCTGGGGGGAAAGTGTTTTTCGGGGATGGAATTTTTCTGCCATTTTTCTCCTTTCTTTTTTAATCTCCATGATATCTACTTCTTCAATCCCTTTGAGTTTGAGAAGGTGAAGGTGCATTATCCCTGCAGGGCCTGCTCCTATAATGAGTATTTCATCGTCAGGTAGGGGTGAGAGTCTTTTCAAATTTCTCCACACACAGGCAAAGGGTTCTATCAATGTGGCTTCATCAAAAGAGATGGTGGGAGAAAGTTTTATCGTGCCTTTCTCAACATTCTGTGTAGGGATTCGGATATACTGGGAGAAACCCCCGGGATGGATGTTTGTGGACTGGAAAAGGGAGCATAGAGAGAAGTTTCCCCTTCTACAATGATGACAGAGAAAACAGGGAATATGATGGGCTACAAATACTCTGTCCCCCGGGGAGAGGCGCGTGTTTCCTTTAGTTTCCTCTACCACTCCAGAAACTTCATGCCCCAGGACTTTTCCTCCTGCACCTTTTTTTAATTTGAAAAGGTCAGTTCCGCATAATCCGCAGGCTTCTACTCTGAGGAGGACCTCGCCGGGAGAAATCTCGGGGACAGGTTCCTCAACGATCTCTATTCTTTCCGGATTGAAAAAGCGAGCTACTTTCAATGTTTACCCCATTGTTCTTTCAGTTCTTTAATAGTGGGTATGTTGGCAAGGATAGCCACACCCAGAAGGATGATCATGGAAAGAACGAGTTCCAGCCATGGGATCCCGGTGAGGAGTTTCCCGTGGGAAAAGAGGAAGAGAAGTTTGAATCTGTAAGAAAGATAACAGGCAATAAAGAAGATGGTGAAGGCAGAATAGATTATGACGGGTTTCCTTCCCGTTCCCTGAACCCAAAAGTAGAGGATAGCACCCAAAGGGAAAAGGAGGGGCATGAGGTAAAGGGTTACACCACCCATTGTGGCGACGCCTTTCCCCCCTTTAAACTTGAGGAAAAGACTCCAGCAGTGGCCAGCAATTGCCAGTGCACCAGTTATAGCTATTATGAGGACGGGAAGATGGAGAATTTTATGAGCGATGAACATGGGAACCACTCCCTTAACCGTATCCAGAACCCATACTGCAATACCGTAAGGTTTACCCACCTGACGGAAAACATTGGCTGCTCCCGGGTTCCCCGTCCCTACTTTCCTTATATCCACCCCTTTTAGCCGGGAAATGAGAACTGCAAAAGATATGGATCCAAACAGGTAACCCAGAAAGAGGGAAAGGAGAATTTTAATCATGGCACCACATCCTCCAGTAAACTGAGTCCCACTACACGGTCTAATCTCACCCACACTTCTTTTCGGTTAACCACTATTCCAGTGAGTCTGATGCTTCTCACATACTCTTCACGAGTGGAGATAGTATCTTCCAGATTGTGAGCATCCGCATTTTCCAGTAAAAGGTAATTCTTTCCTGCTTTCTTCAATCTTCCTATATAAACCCAGGGTGAATCAGTATCCACTACCACTATTTTCCCTTCCAATTCTTTTATTTCTTCAAGCATCGGTCAATTTCAGGAAGAATTTCCTCCACTTTACCCTTAAGATAATAGTCTACCAGAGATGAAAAATAGGTAGGAGTAGGATTTATTTCTATCCACAGAGCTCCTTCTTTCCTTACCGTAAAGGGGAGGGAACGAGCAGGTTCAACTGTCCCTGAGGTGCCCAGAAAAAGGACGGTTTCTGCTTCCTCAAGCATTTTTACCGCTTTATCCCATTCTTCCTGAGGGAGGGATTCTCCAAAGAATACTACCCATAACCTCTGCTTTCTCCCACACTTGCAAAGAGGGGTGAGGAGAGAATAAATACGGGCAAGTTCCCTTCGGCCCCCTTTCTCAAGGAGCTCTTTTATTTCCTGAAGGGTATCTTCGCTAATCTTTATTTTTCTATGACAGGCAGGACACCGAAGGTAATATATGTTCCCATGCAATTCAGCAATATTTTTATTACCTGCCAATCGGTGAAGATTATCAATATTCTGGGTTATTATTCCTTTAAGTAATCCCTTCTTCTCCCAGCGAGAAAGAACTTCATGTGCAGGATTGGGTTTGGCTTCGCCAATGGTATTTAGGATCTCCAGGAAGAACTTTGATAGGGAATGAGGGCGGAGAAGGTAAAGCGAGATTATCCCGGGAAGACTTGCATAAAGAGCGGGGGAGTAGTTTTCCCATAATCCCTTTTCTCCACGGAAAGGAGGTATCCCACTTGCCTGGGATATTCCTGCACCAGTGAAAGCTACAACCTTCCCTTTTTCTCTTATTTTCTCTGCCACTTCTTTTATCATTCTTCCCTCACCTCCTCCACAAGCCCCCTCAGTATATCAAATGCCTTTAAAGGGGAGACTTCTTCAATTTTTATTTCCTTTATTTTCTCCACTACAGGATGGGGGCGTGGGGTGAAGAAGGTGAGCTGTTTTTCCTCTTTCAATGTTTTGATTTTCCTGCCCGGATGCCTTCTTTCTAAATCTTTTAAAACTTCCCCAGCCCTCTTTATTACTTCCTCAGGAACACCTGCAAGTCTTGCCACATGTATACCATAGCTTCTATCTGTTGCACCGGGTTTTATTTTTCTCACAAAGATAACTCTACCTCCCCATTCCCGCACCTCTATATGGTAGTTTTTGATACCGGGAAGAATCTGGGCAAGTTCGGTTATCTCATGATAATGGGTGGCAAATAGTGTCCTTGCCTTTATATGATTGTGAATATATTCTGCCACTGCCCAGGCTATACTTATCCCATCAAAAGTGGAGGTGCCCCTCCCCACTTCGTCAAGAATAATAAGACTTCTTTCTGTAGCATTTCTAAGGATATTTGCTACTTCGTTCATCTCCACCATGAAGGTGCTTCTTGCCCGCACAAGTTCGTCTTGGGCTCCTACCCTTGTGAATAGACGGTCAACAATGCCAATCTTTGCAGATTTAGCAGGAACAAAACTACCCATTTGAGCCAGAAGAACTATTAATGCGACCTGTCTTATATAAGTGGATTTACCAGCCATATTTGGACCAGTGATGATGAGGATGGGTGAATCCTCAAAGACTTCTGTATCGTTTGGAACAAAGGGTTCATCAAGTAGCCTTTCCAGCACAGGATGTCTACCGTCTTGGATTTGGATGATTTTATCTTCAACAAGTTCCGGTTTCACATAGTCGTATTTGAGAGAAACCTGAGCAAGAGATAAAAGGACATCCAGTTCTGCAAGAGCCTGAGCATTTTTCTGTAAAGGTAGGGTGAATGCAGTGACTTTTTGTCGTATTTCCTGGAAGATCTCATACTCCAGTTCCTTAATTCTTTCTTCTGCATTGAGAATCAAAGCTTCTTTTTCTTTAAGTTCCGGAGTTATGAACCTTTCCGCATTCACTAAGGTCTGTTTGCGGATGTAATGAGGGGGGACAAGATGGAGATTGGGTTTGGTGACCTCAATGTAATAACCAAAAACTTTGTTGTATCCAATCTTTAGGGATTTTATCCCTGTTTTCTTTATCTCTTCTTCCTGCAGTTTTGCTACCCATTCCTTACCACCCCGAGCAATCTGACGGAGTTCGTCCAGTTCAGGAGAGAAACCATCTTTTATTAGTCCTCCTTCTTTAACTGTCTGGGGTGGATTCTCGATGAGTGCTCTCTCCAGCAGATCAGCAAGTTCGGGTAGAGGCTTTAAGGTTTCCTTGATATTTTTAAGCAGAGGAGATTCAAAGGGGGAAAGGGCGGATATTATCCCGGGCAGGGCTTTAAGAGTTTCTTTTAAGGATATGAGTTCACGGGGTTTGGCCACACCTCTTTCCACCCGGGCAAGGATTCTTTCCAGATCATAAACCGATGAAAGCCTTTCTTTCAATAAAGTGAAAGATTTTTTCTGGAGTTCATCTACGGCATCCAGTCTTTCTCTTATTTTTTGAATATCCCTCAATGGATGAAGTAACCATTTTCTCAAAAGCCTTCCCCCCATAGGGGTGAGGGTTTCATCCAAAACCTCAATTAAACTTCCTTTTTCTTCTCCAGCAACATTCCTCACCAGTTCAAGGTTTCTCACTGTTGCAGGATCCAGTATAAGATACTCCTCATCTTGGAAGACTTTTATTGTGGTGAGGTTCTGGGGTATCTCTCCTTCCAGATCCTCCAGATAGGAGAGTAAAGCACCTGCAGCTCCCCTGGCTAAGGGGAGTTCCCGGAGCCCAAGCCCATCGATATTGGATACCTGAAAATGCATTTTCAGGATTTCTTCTGCTCTGGGAAGGGAATAACTCCAGTCAGGATAAGGGGTGGTGATGCAATTTTCATTTACTTTAAAATCTTTGCTGAAAGATTCTGGAAGCAGGATTTCACGAGGAGAAATTCTCTCCAGTTGAGAAAGAACCTTTTCTCTTTCACTTTCCCAGACCCATAACTCGCCTGTGGAGATATCTACCCAGGCTATTCCCCACTTTTCCTCAGCAGGATAGAGAGAAAGGAGGTAATTGTTAATCTTATCTTCCAGTATATTTTCTTCCAAAACAGTTCCTGGGGTTATTACCCTTACCACTTCTCTTTTAACCAGTCCCCTTGCTTTCTTTGGGTCTTCTACCTGTTCGCAGATAGCCACTCGATAACCGTGTTTTAGAAATTTATTGAGATAAGATTCCAGGGCATGATAGGGAATGCCGGCCATAGGTATTCTTCTGTCCTTACCCACGGGTCTTGAAGTGAGAACAATCCCCAGGAGTCTGGAAGCAACTTTTGCATCTTCGTAAAAGGTTTCGTAAAAATCTCCCAGACGGAAGAGAAGAATTTTATCGGGATGCTTTTCTTTAAGGGAATGATACTGTTTGATCATGGGAGTGAGAGAGTCCTTACTCTCTCTCATGACCGCACTCCCTGTAAACTTTGTCAAGAATAGCATTCACAAAATCACCGCTTTTTTCTCCCTCACTATACTTTTTACTTAGTTCTATTGCTTCGTCAATAGCCACTCGGGGAGGTGTTTCATCGAAATAAAGCATTTCAAAGATTCCTATCCTCATGATGTTTCTATCCACTACATTCATACGATCAATAGGCCAGTTAAGGGCATATTTCTCAATGAAAGAATCTATAAAATCCCGGTTGAGGACTACCCCTTCCACAAGTTTCCAAGCAAAATCCACACTCTTCTTAGGGTAAGGGAAAAAATTTTTGGCTGTTTTTTGGAAAAGTGATTTCCAGTCTTTACCCAAAAGGTCCCACTGGTAAAGGACAGCGAGGGCAAGTTCCCTTCCTTTCCTTCGTAACCCCAAGATAAAACCCTCTCCTTTTCTAAACTTTTCCGCAACCTACCCGATTTTTTCTAAAAGATTTACCATTTCAATAGCTGCTAAAGCAGCATCTCTCCCCTTATTACCCTGTTTGGTTCCAGCCCTTTCCACTGCCTGTTCAATGGTATCTGCAGTTATAATTCCAAAAATCACCGGTTTCTTACTCCGGAAAGAGGCTTCAGCAATTCCTTTGGAGACTTCCTTAGCAATATAGTCGAAATGAGGGGTATCTCCCCTAATGAGAACACCCAGGCAAATCACACCGTCTAAATCTTTCTTTTCTGCAAGTTTCAGGGCTACAACAGGGATTTCAAATGAACCAGGGACCCAGCAGATTTCCACTTCATCTTCTTTAACGCCGTGTCGGTAAAGAGTATCTAAACACCCTTCAAGGAGTTTGGCTGAGATAAATTCATTGAAACGAGAAATAACAATCCCAAACCTTTTCCCTTTTGAGACAAGTTCCCCTTTTATTTCCTTGGCCATTACTACACCCCCTTTAGGATATGCCCCAGTTTTTCCTTCTTGGTTTTAAGATATCGCCAGTTTTTCTCCCCGGGAGGCACTTCCAGGGAGATTCTTTCCACAACTTTCAGTCCGTATCCCTCCAATCCCACTATTTTTCGAGGATTGTTTGTGAGAAGTCTTATGGAAGAAAGACCGAGATCCACAAGTATCTGGGCTCCAATACCATAATCCCGTAAGTCAGGTGCAAATCCAAGTTTTTCATTGGCTTCCACAGTATCCAGTCCTCTATCCTGAAGGGCATAGGCTTTGAGTTTATTCACAAGTCCAATTCCTCTCCCTTCCTGAGGGAGATAAAGAATTACTCCTTTCCCTTCACGCGAGATGAGTTCCAAGCTTCTTAAAAGCTGATCCCCGCAATCACATCTTAAGGAATGGAAAACATCCCCTGTAAGACACTGGGAATGGACTCTCACTAAAACATTCTTTTCACCTTTCACTTCCCCCATTACTAAGGCAAGATAATTCAAATCATCCACTACACTACGGTAAAGATAGAGTTTGAATTCACCCCAGGGAGTGGGAAGGACAGTCTCCACCTCTCTTTTAACCAGTTTTTCCTTTTTTATCCGGTAGGCTATAAGGTCTTTTATGGTGCAGATTTTTATTCCAAATTTTTCTGAAAATTCTAAAAGTTGTGGTAACCTGGCCATTGTCCCATCTTCATTCATAATTTCACAGATAACTCCTGCAGGATAAAGACCTGCAAGCCTTGCCAGATCCACAGCTGCTTCAGTATGACCTGCTCTTCGTAATACTCCACCCTTTCTTGCTCTTAAAGGGAAAATATGTCCAGGTTTTACCAGGTCTTCCGGTTTTGTTCGGGGATCAATTATAGTTTTGATGGTGTGAGCACGGTCATAGGCTGAGATACCTGTAGTGATTCCTTCCCTTGCATCTACAGAAACAGCAAAAGCACTTTTGAATCTATCTCCTGATTCAGGCACCATGGGTTCAATTCCCAGTTCGTCAAGTCTTTCTGCTACAATGGCCAAACAGATCAATCCCCGACCATGCTTTGCCATGAAATTAATGGCTTCTGGAGTGACCTTTTCAGCAGGAATAACCAGATCTCCTTCATTTTCTCTTTTCTCATCGTCCACAACAATAACAAATTTCCCTTCCCGAAAATCCTTTATTATTTCGTCTATGGATGCAAACCCTTTCATTTTGACCTTTTAAAATTTATCACCCCATATTTACCCTGTCAAATAAATGAGGGAGAAAAATTAAAAAAGGGAAAAGTCTCTTTCCTTGACAAATGGAAGAGTTTTTCTTAATATTTTTTCTCAAAGAGTTTGAGAAATTAATTATTATGGTAATATAAAAAGGAGGAAAAAATGGAAAAAAAGACAAAAGGAAAAATTTTTCAAATTACTCCGCGAGACCTCAAAAAAATAAAGGAGGAGGTGAGTAAACAGGTAAAAGATATAATAGAAGAAAATAAAAGATGGAGAAAAGAATCGGAACAGTTGGATATATTTATCGGTCCTCGGGAATATGCTTGGGAGGCAGAACCTAAGAAAAAATTTAAATAAACTCTCTAAGAGGTGTTATCTGTTAAACTACTTTCTCCTTCTCATAGTGAAGAGTTTTTAAAATTTCATTTTTGTTATCAAGGAAGTATCCCTTTCAAAAGAATTCTCCAGATTATCCAGGAACATGGAAGAAGAGAGAATTCCATTATCTCAGTGGTAGTGGAGAGACCATTTTGTGATTCTTTTGTTGAGGATGAAATAGGAATTACACAAAAAGTGTTAAAGGAACAATATAGTTGGATGCCTGAAGGTAGGGTAAAGGACCCGGATGTAATCAGGTTTCATTTTTTCAAAAGAGAAATTCAAAGGCCGAAAGTTCTTCCTTCCGAATTAGAAGAGTTTAAAGATGATTATTTAGGATGTTGTGTGTTAAGACCCCTTTCTCGCGAGGGGAAAAGAACTGTAATGTATGCCCTGATAAAACCAATAAGAGGAGAAAATGAGAATGTTTATATTGAAAGCACTAAGGAATTTTCAGTAAAGATTCAAAGAGAAGGAGAAGAGGTAGAATTTAAAGTAAATGGGTTCCCTTTCATTCAGCAAGATGGGATTGTGGGTTGTTGTGCTACTGCGGTAATTCAGATGGCCACTTGGTTTCTGTCTGCAGTGCCCTATAAACTTACACAAATGTGGAAAGTACTGGATAAGTTAAGAAACAAAGCCTCTTTCCCAATTCGAGGATTAAAAGCCAAAGAAATTAAAAAGATTTTGAGCAAAGTAGCTACAGTGTCTACTTGTGCATATCCCATTCAAAGTATAGAGGAGATAGACCTCAAATCTATTTATCGGTCACCAGAAAAGGTGATTTATCGGTGTATAGAATCGGGATTCCCAGTAATTGTGGGGTTTGTAACCCCTGGTGGAGCCCATACGGTAATTGTTATTGGTCATACTTTTGAACCTGCACGATGGTGGAAGCTTGCTCGAGAACATTACTATGGGGCTAAAGAGACTTTTCATACAAGCCCAGATTGGGTTGATAACTTCATTATTCACGATGATAATTTCGGTCCATATTTAACTTTACCTGTAGATTACCTTAGAGGATTAGCAAATCTGGGTGAGGAAGAAAAGTGCATGATTGTTTTCCCTATATTCCCTCAGAGGTTAAAAAAAGAAGAACTGAGAGGAGAGGATATTGAAAGTAGGGTATTCAACTTATTGCTGGCTTTAATTACACAACGGGAGAAATTAAGAAACGCCTTTGTTGCTAAAGTGAACATGTTTTCTAACAAAAGAGTAAAGGAAATTTTTCATAAATTTGTGGAACATGTGATAAAAAGAGAAATCCTTTTAAGAACATATCTAATAGATAAGGAGACATACTTATTTTCCTTGGATAAAAGATTGGGTAATGAATCACAGTTAAGAAATTATTATTTTAATGCGGACTTACCTTCCCTTTTTTGGGTAACCGAAATTAGTATTCCCGAGTTTTATTGCTACCAAAATGAATGCATAGGAGAAATATTAACTAATGTAAAGGATAATAGCGAGAACTTGATCCATATTCCGGGTTTTATCCTTGATTTGCGAGAAGATAAACTCTGTCTTTATGAGTTACCTGGAGACCCTCCACTTTATCCAATTTGTCGGGAAAAATTGAAGTGATGTATTAATCCGCCTTCTGATTTTCTTAGTCTACCTTTTTAAAGGGTTTTAAGCAAAGGTAAAAAGAAGTGAATCTGAATAAGTTTACTCGTATTCCACTCATAGCTATTGGTTTTGGAGTAATTTTATGGGTTGGAAGGAAATTTTAATCACGATAGTTTAGGGGATAACCAAGAATAGTTTGTGCAAATTTAGATTGAGTGGTATACTGGGGATGGAGAGTTGTGCCCGAAAGTTCGAGGTCGGTTTTTGGTAAGGAGGTGGAGTGAAAAAATTTTTTTTTGGGAAGTCATGGTTGGGCGCGAAAGGAAGGTTAAGAGAAAAGGAGGTCCAAGGAAAGGAAAATAAAAAGGGTTATTCAATTTTGGGAAATTCAAAAACCCTTTTAGAAAAAGGAGATAAAAAGTGAAGACATCAAAACTTTATGTGGGTAACCTTAATTATCAAACTTCAGAACACACACTCAGGGAAGCTTTCTCTGAGTATGGTGAGGTGGTTTCCGTGAGAATCCTTGAAGGTAGAGGATTTGGGTTTGTGGAAATGGGTTCTATAGAAGAAGCGGAAAAAGCAAGAGAAGGGATGAATGGGAAAGAAGTGGATGGAAGACCTTTGCGAGTAGAGGAAGCCAGACCTCCCAGACCCAGAACTCGCAGAAGGTTCTGAGTAAGGAGATAGAGAATATATGTGGATCTGATTTTCTTTAAGCACTCTCCCTACCGGATAACGCTGGTCTCTACCTATATGGGTTGGATTTCAATACTATCACCCAGCCTACCAGCAGTTGGAAACATGAGAAATCTATCTTCCCATACTCCAAGATTCAACAAAAGGATAGTAAGCTGTTTGGCAAGTTCATATCTATAGGTGGGGAAACAATCACTACCTGTTTTTTGCTCAGTCTGCGGGTGATTTTAGGACATTAGAAGAAGTTATATTTTCTTTTATTCCAAGAGTTCGTGCAAGATTGGCGTCAGGATCAGCATCTATGAGTATTACTCTCTTCCCCTTTCTCCTAAATACCTCGCCCAAAACTGCGACTATTGTGGTTTTCCCTACCCCCCCTTTCCCTGACACCGCAATTTTCATTTCAAGGAATGATATATTCTACCACCCTACTAATATTTGTGCAAAGATGGCACTTTTATAATAAAGATTCCAATAAATTGTGTCAGGAATAGAGAAAAAGGAAGTTATTCCTTAAGAAAGGTAAGGAAAAACAATAATTTAAAGGGAAATAATTGAGGGTGAATTATGGCACAGGAATTGCTAAATAAAAGTTATGGAAAGGAGGTGAGGTAGGATGGCTCTGGTAAGGAAGAGAGAAGAGTGGTCTCCCCTGAGGGAGATCATGCAGTTCCGTGATGAGATTGACCGCCTTTTCGAAGATTTCTTCTCACCCTGGACGGTGAGAAGAAGGAGAAGGCAGGAAGTAACCTGGCTACCCGATGTGGATGTGTATGAAGATGAGAATAATGTAATCGTTGAAGCAGAACTTCCTGGCTTGAAAGGTGATGAAGTGGATATAAGCATCACAGGTAATACTCTCACCATAAAGGGTGAGAAGAAGCAGGAAAAGGAGGAGAAGGGTAGAAACTACTACATTGTGGAAAGAAGCTACGGCTCCTTTGCTCGCAGTATCGAACTCCCTGCAGAGGTGGAGCCAGATAAGGCAAAGGCCACGATGAGAAATGGAGTGCTCAAGGTTACTATACCCAAAGCACCTGAAGCAAAACCCAAGCAAATAAAAGTCGAAGTCAAATAAGAAGTAAGTTTTCCGACCTTCACCCCGCTCCGCAGGCTGCGGACGGGGTTTTTTAATTTTAACTCAACTTTGACAGTTTCCGCAAAAATTCCCAAAGGGATTTTTCGGTAGTTTCTTAAAATTCCTGTAAAAAAGAGAGGGTTCCTCGCAAAATGGGAAGAATTATTTAATCCTTAAACTTCTATAACTTCAAAATTCATTAATTTACCAAGTTTTTTATATTCTCTGTATAATCTCCATAAACCATAGCAAGGTGATGACCAAAATCAGCAGCTTTATGGAAATATTCCATTGCATCAGATACCTTAATTTCTAATCCAAGGGAACATCCAATCTCATTAAAATTTAATCCTTTTAATATTTCACCTTTTACAACAAGGATTTTTTCAGCAAGTGGGTCAAATCTTCCAAGTGTAACCTTTTCCCCTTTATCTTGAGAAAAGTCGTATCTTATATTCACTCCCCAGCCAGCAACTGTAAAATTTCTTATTTCATAAGGTAGCCCATCTTTGTCAATTCCCTTCATTTTTATTCCAGGAACATCGTGGTGTATTCTTATAGTATTTTTATCAACCACAGAAGGATTCCCCATATAGGATGATTTTTTTGAAACATACATTAGAATAGCCATAGCTAAGAGAACACTTATATCTTCTTCACAGGAAGAAGGAAATCCTTCGTCTTTCAAAAGAGTGTGAGTTAAACAGGGGACAAATTTTTTCTTTTCAGGGATTTGTGTGCTACACAGTTCAAAACAGGAAGAGGTAAAAGCATTACAGTTAAATTTCTCCATTAAACTTCTTGCTGTCAAGTAAAAATAAATACTTCCCATTATATCTTCTTTTTTCATATGGACTTTTCTTGCTTCTTTAACCAGTTTACTGTAAATCTTTTCTGCCTCTTCTTTTTCTTTTTTCTCTATCTCTTCCATCTCTTCAAAAAATTCATCAAATAAAACTGTTCTAACTTCTATTCCATATTTCTCTTTAAGTTTTTCAAAATCATAAATACTGCTTACAACTCCCCACGGTATT
>JAGGYA010000002.1 GCA_021162785.1 Candidatus Calescibacteriota bacterium | reverse complement strand
TATACCTCCCTCTACAAGAAAAACTTTTTCTGAAAGACCATTTTTTTCAAGCAATTTATAAGCAGGTGGATTAAATAATGTCCCAGCATAAATATTTTGCTTAAAATTATCATAGAAGATTGCATAATTTGAGAAAGCAACTATTCCATGTATTAAATCCCCAGACCTAAAACATCCACCAGAAGATATTGCTAAAACTATATTTACATCAGATTTTTTAATTTACTCCTCTTTTTTTAATAAATCATCTACATTCTTAACTTCTATTGTCGGCAAAAGATTTACCTCTATACCTTCTTTTTTAATTGATTTAACTAAATTTTCAAATTCATCATTAATATTTTCTTTTTCCTTTTCATAATCCTTTCTGCACCTTACAAATCCCCAATAACCTTTCTCACTTTCCTTTTCAGAAAGCCATTGTTTAGACGGCTTAATAATTAAAATTCTAACTTTCATTTTTCCCTCCTTTCTGTTAAACAATTTCAAATTTTATACCAACTTTTCTTAAGCCATATTCAACCTCTTTCAGATAATCTCCATAACACATCATCCAGTGAAATCCTCTCGTATTTTGCAGGGGAATTCTATTTGAGGTAATAATTCTTTAAACTTTTAATTCTTTCATTTTTTAACTCCTCCTATTCTTCATAATTTACCATATCTTCCCAAACATGGAGGAGAGAAATTTCCCCCAAAAATCGCAATAGAAAGCATCAAAAGCTTTAAGAATCTTGATATTATTAGGCGGGGAAAATAAAAACCTTTACCCACCGGTGAAGGAAAAAACAAAGGAGACGAGAAAATGATGCAACAAAATTCCTTAAGAATCAAATTCAAAAGAGGAAAAGATTTTAAGGCACTTCATAAAAGTAGCGGAAAAACTTATCTACCCTGCAAGAAGCTTTTGTGATTAAAATCTGGAGCATTCATAAAGAAATCTTTCTTCTTTCATCTTCTATTGCGATTTTTGGGGCTTCGAATTCTTGACAACCATGGGATTTTCTGTAAAATTCCCCTTCAAAAAGGAGGGTTAGAAAATGGAAATATTAAAGGAAATAGCGAATAAAGTGATTGAAGGAAGAGCTCAGGAAGTGGAAGAATTGGTAAAAAGGGCGCTTGAAGATGGTGTAGAGGTATCCTCCATACTCAATGAGGGTTTAATTGCAGGTATGCAGATAGTGGGAGAAAAGTTCAAGAACAATGAATTTTATGTCCCTGAAGTCTTAATAGCTGCTCGAGCAATGCACAAAGGGATGGATGTTTTGAAGCCGTATCTGGAGAAAAGCGGAGTGAAACCTATAGCAAAATATGTGATTGGGACTGTAAGAGGGGATTTACACGATATTGGGAAAAATTTGGTAGCGATGATGTTGAGAGGAGCGGGATTTGAAGTAATAGATTTAGGAGTAGATGTTCCACCGGAGAAGTTTGTTGAGGTGGTGAGAAATGAGAGGGCACCTTTACTTGGTCTTAGTGCTTTACTTACTACTACTATGCCCTCTATGAAAGAAACCATTGAGGCTTTAAAAAGAGCAGGGATAAGGGATAAAGTTAAGGTGATGGTGGGAGGAGCACCTTTAACCCAGGAATATGCGGATGAAATTGGAGCGGATGGATATGCACCCGATGCTGCAAGTGCAATAGATAAGGCAAAAGAATTGTTAAATCAAAGCTGTTAAGGTTCTGTTTTCGGGTAAATCTTAGTTAAAGGAACTGATAAGAAAGCCCTCACCACTTCTGGATCAAAGTGATAACCTTTATTTTTCTCTATTTCCTTGAGGGCTATTTCTGCAGGAAGGGCTTTTCGGTAAGGACGATGGGAAGTCATTGCTTCATAGGCATCTGCTACTGCTAATATCTTAGCTCCCAGGGGTATTTCATCACCTTTAAGTCCGTCCGGATATCCACGACCATTAATTCTTTCATGGTGATGCCTCACCGAGGAAAGAATGAAGTTATCCTTTATTACATAAGAAAGAATTTCCTCAGAAATTAGAGGATGTCTTCGGATATGCTCAAACTCCTCTCGTGTTAAAGGCCCTGGTTTTCTTAAAATGTCATCCCGTATTCCCACCTTCCCAATATCATGGAGATGTCCTGCAATAAGTAATTTTTTCCGAAGGGTACTCCCTAACCCAAGAACCTTAGCTATTTCACATGCTAATAATGCAACTGTACGGGAATGACCCACAGTATACTCATCTTTTGCTTCTAAGACTCTTACCAATGCATTTAGACTGCCCAGAAAGAGATCTTTAATCTTACGATTCTGTATCTCAATCTTTTCCTCCAATTCTTTTTTGAGAAGAGATTCTCTTATCCTGAGTTCTTTCAGTTCTCGGGCTCTTTCTACTAAGAGAGGTATTTTCTCCAGCTGAAAGGGTTTGGTTAAATAGTCAAAGGCCCCCTCTTTCATACATTCCACCGCAGTAGAAATATCGTTATGTGAAGCGATAACTACTACCATTATATTGGGAAAATGGGAACGAATCTGCCTTAATAAAGCCAGCCCTCTTTCTCCCGGGAGGAGAAGGTCCAGAAATACTACATCAACATCTGGATGTCTTTTTATGAGTTCAACCCCTTTTTCCCAATTTGAAGCACAATTTACTTCCCATCCTTTTCCAGTAAGATAATTATGGAGTATTTCTCTTACATATTGCTCATCGTCAATAATTATTACCTTCTTTTTCTCTTCGTGAGATTTAGATTTTTGTTTCCCCAAAATGTTCATGGCTTACTTCACTCCGCCTATTCAAAAATAAATTAAGCAATTCTCGTGCCAGTTGAAATAGAAAGAAAAGATAATTAAAATAAATTGTCCCCATAGCTCAACTGGATAGAGCGGCGGACTTCGGATCCGCAGGTTGCAGGTTCGAGTCCTGCTGGGGACGCCATGGTATAATATTTTAATGGTGAGCGTAGCTCAATCTGGTTAGAGCACTGGACTGTGGATCCAGGGGTTGGGGGTTCGATTCCCCTCGCTCACCCCTTTTTATTTTTTTCGGAGTTATGATTGGGTTGTTTTGGGACAAATTAGATGAGGTGCTTACCTGTAGTTGCAGGTAGAAAATTGGAGAATTTCACCCCTTTAAGTGATCCAAGTTCTCCCCACAGTTTTTGGAGTTTTCCTGGTTTACCTCTAACTATGGTAATCTCAAGGCAATTTTCTCTATCCAGATGGATGTGCTGAGTGGAAAGGATGTTTTTTGTATTATGATGCTGAATATCCAGTATTTTTTCCACAAGTTCCCTCTGATGATGGTTATAAATAAGTAAAATTACCCCTACCACTTCCTTTCCTTTTTCCCATTCTTCTTCTACCAATAATTTACGGACTAAATCTGCTATGAATTTAGAGCGATTTCTATATCCTTTCTTCTTCATAATACGATCAAAATCTTCTTTTAATTTGCGGGGTAAAGACACACCAAATCTCACAATTTCTTCTTTCATTTGCTTTCCCAATGGCCTTTCCAGTAGAGTTTTTCTCTTAAAAGGGAAAAGAAGTCAAATTTTTTAAGTCTTACCAATCTGACCTTATAGGATGTGGCTGTCACGCTGATTTTTTCTCCCGGAGGTAGGTCACGGGTTATCTGACCATCGCATACTACCACCGCAGGATTTTTACCAAGGGTTTTAATCTGTAGAATTGTATGGGAAGGTAAAAGGAAGGGGCGTTGGGAGAGAGTATGCGAACAAATAGGCACGATTAAAATTCCTTCAATTTGGGGATGGAGTATAGGCCCACCTGCAGAGAGTGCATGAGCTGTGGAACCTGTAGGAGTAGAAATTATAAGGCCATCAGCAGCAAAGGTGGTAAGATAAGAGTCCTGAGTAGAAACTTCTATTTTTATCATTCTTGCTGGATCCTTTCTCACCACCACTGTGTCATTCAAAGAAAACAGGGTTTCTCCTTTCAGGCGGGTTTCTAACCCTATTCTCTCATCAAGTGTGTAATTTCCTTTAAGGATGGAAGAGATAGTGTTCTCTAAGTTTTCCAAACCGGTTTCTGTGAGAAACCCTAAGCCTCCTACATTTATTCCCAAAATGGGAATAGATTTTCCCTGAAGCACTCTTGCTGCACGAAGGATAGTTCCATCCCCTCCTAAGGCAAGGAGGAAGTTGATCCCTTTAATAAATTTTTCCCTTTCTATCCCCCAATCAGGATGCTTAATTTCTTCTGCTTCTTCTTTTAAGAGAGTAAAAGGTATCCCTTTTTCTTTAAGGAGTTTTGCAATTTTTTCTGTTCCTTCTAAAGCTTTTAATTTCTTGGTGTTAAGAAGAATCCCTATACGGAGAGATTTTCCTTGAGCCATTCTTCCATCCTTTCTTTCTTCCTTTTTTCTGCCTTAATAATAGCATAAACCTCCTCTACGGTTTCAGGAATGGTTCTGTTGACTACCAGATAGTCGTAAAGGGGGTAGTATTTCATTTCTTCTTTTGCTCGTCTAAGTCTTATTTCCATTTCTTTTTTGTTTTCAGTTCCCCTTTTGGTGAGCCTTTTCTTGAGTTCTTCCCAAGAGGGCGGGAGAAGGAAAACAAAAACAGCCGGTATTTTCTTTTTCTTTATCTTTTCCGCTCCCTGGACATCTATATCCATTACAATAATCTTCCCTTCCTTTAAATTCTTCTCTATGAATTCCTTAGGTGTACCATAAAGATAGCCATGAACTTCTGCCCATTCCAAAAATTCATTGTTCTTTATTTTTCTGTGAAATTCTTCTTCACTCAAAAAGAAATAATCTTTCCCATTTTCTTCCCCTTTCCTGGGTGGGCGAGTGGTGCAGGAGATTGAATAAAGGAGATTTTTATCCAATTTAAGAAGCTCTTCTCTTATAGTGGTTTTCCCGCAACCGGAAGGAGAAGAGATTATAATAAGAAACCCCTTTTTCACTTTTTTCTGTTTAAACCACGTTTCTCAATTGTTCTCTAATACGGTCTATTTCTACTTTAATTTCTACTACTTTGTATGCTAAACGAGCGTCTTGAATTTTGGAAGCAATGGCGTTTGCTTCCCGAAGCATTTCCTGAGCAAGGAAATCCAGCTTTATCCCAGAAGATTCTTTTTTTCTTATTTCTCGATTGGAAGCTTTTAAATGGGAAGAAAGCCGGGTGAGTTCTTCGCTTATTTCTGGTGGAAGTTCTTCTCTCTTTTTTCTTGCTCTTTTCTTTCTTATATAGTTAACTAATTCCTTTATTTTTTCCAGTCTCTTACATATGTCCTTCTCCAACTCCTTTCCCTCTTTTCTCCGCATTTCTAAGAGTTTTTCTACGAGTTTGTCTAATTCTTCTTTAAGCCTTTTCCTTAACCCCTTTCCCCCTTTCCATTTAAATTTAAGTACACCAGGTAGTCTGAGTAGCGAGGTGAGTTCAATATTTCCTTCTCCTAAGCTTTGGAGTAATTCCCGGTATTTTTTAACTCTTTCCTTTTCTACATCCACTTCCCAGGCAGATTCATATGTCTCAAGTCCCATGTTGAGAAATACTCTTCCTCTTCTTATTTTTTTCTCAAGTTCTTTTAAAATCCAGTATTTCCAATTTTCCAATTCTGGAGGGAGATTTAGGTGGATATCCAATTGACGGTGATTTAAGGTGATAATGGTCAATTTGATTCGTCCTGCAGGGGTAGAAAATTCCGTTTCAGCGAAGCCGGTCATACTTTCCAGCATTTCACAGAATTTTATGGGATTTGAGTTTCTCTATGAGTTTATTTACTTTCTCTTCTGCGGTTTCCCCTTCCAGAATTTCTCCTTTTGGCCGGGGAGGAGGATTGAAGACTCTTACTACCTGTGTGGGTGAACCTTCCAACCCCACTTCTTCTGGGTTAAGTTCTAAATCTTCCACTCCCCACTTGGGGATTTCCATTTTTCTGGCTTTTAAAATTCCTTTCATGGAAGCAAATCTCGGTTCATTTATCTCTTTTGTTACAGTAATTGCACAGGGTAAGTTTGCTTCTACAACTTCATACCCCTCTTCAAGTGTTCTTTCCACCCTCACTTTTCCATCCGCTATTTCTATTTTCCGAGCAAAGGTTATTAAAGGGAGGTTAAGAATTTCTGATACTTCCGGTCCCACCTGAGCTGTATCTCCATCAATGGCCTGTTTCCCAAAAAGAATAAGGTCAAAATTACCGATTTTCCTTATTGCCTGGGCAAGGGTTCTGGAGGTGGCAAGAGTGTCTGAACCAGCAAGTTTCCGATCAGTTATTAGTATTGCTTTATCTGCTCCCATGGCCAGTGCATCTCTTAAAGCTTTTTCCGCTTGGGGTGGGCCCATAGTTATAACAATCACCTCACCCCCAAATTTTTCTTTTATTCTCAATCCTTCCTCTATAGCATTGGAATCAAAAGGATTAATTATTGCGGGTATCCCTTCTCTCACAAGAGTATTGGTTTCAGGGTTGATTTTTACTTCATGGAGATGTTCAGTATCGGGAACCTGTTTTATACAGACTATTATTCTCATCGGTATTCTTTAAGAATTCTTGAAGCAATAATATTTTTCTGAATCTCTGTGGTTCCCTCTATTATCTCAAACAGTTTAGCCTGACGAAGGAGTCTTTCTACAGGATAATCAGTGGTATAACCATATCCCCCGAAAATCTGTACTGCTTTTACCGTTGCTTTCATCGCCACTTCTGAAGCATAATATTTCCCCATGGAAGCAAATTTTTCGAAAGGTAATCCCTGATCTTTAAGCCAGGCTGCTTTGTAAAGGAGGAGTCTTGCTGCTTCTATTTCCGTGGCTACTTCAGCCAGCATGTGCTGAATAGCCTGGAAGGAAGAAATTGGTCTCCCGAACTGAACTCTTTCCTTACTGTATCTTACAGCCTCTTCCAGTGCTCTTTCCGCTACTCCCAGAGCACCTATACCTACTCCAATTCTCCCTGCAGCAAAGGTATCCATGGCGATTTTAAATCCTCGGCCTTCTTTGGCAAGAAGATTCTCCTCAGGGACTTCACAATTATCCAGAACGAGTTCTGCGTTAGGTAGACCTTTGAAGCCCATCTTGTCAAAATGCTGACCTATGGAAAATCCTGGATAGTCTTTTTCTACAATGAATGCGGAAAGGCCTCTGGGTCCCCGGTCTGGATCTGTGCTGGCGATTATAATGTAGATGTCTGCTTCACCACCGTTGGTGATAAAAATTTTTCTCCCGGTGAGGTAATACTTCCCATTTTTCTTGATAGCTCTTGTTTTTACATTTCCAGCATCAGAACCTGCTTCAGGCTCTGTTAATGCAAAAGCTCCAATGGCTTTTTTAGCAAGCTGGGTTAAATACTTCTTTTTCTGTTCTTCATTACCGAAAGTCATAAGAGGATAGACACAGAGGAGATTTGCCCCAAAGGAAAGTCCTGTTGTGGCACAGGCACGGGAGATTTCTTCAGCAATAATTGCCCAGGTGAGGAATCCCATACCCAGTCCACCATATTCTTCGGGGATGATAAGGCCGAAAAGGTCCATGTCCGCAAGGATTTCCAGGTTCTTTCGAGGGAAGAATCCTTCCTTCTCCACCTTTTCAGATTGAGGCTCAATAACCTCTTTACACACCCTTTTAACCTCTTCCAGCATCAATTTTTGTTCTTCTGAAAGTTCAAAGTTCATTTTTCTACCCCTCGAATTTTTTAAAGATTAAAGTAGCATTATGCCCACCAAATCCAAAAGAATTACTCAACACTATTTTAACTTCCATTTCCTTAGGCTGATTGGGAACATAATCCAGATCACATTCAGGATCTGGATTTTTGTAATTTATAGTGGGATGCACCACTCCCTTCACTATACTCATACAGCATACTGCTGCTTCAATAGCACCTGCAGCACCCAGGGTATGGCCAATCATGGATTTTGTGGAGGAGATGGCTATCTTTTTGGCTTTTTCTCCAAAAACCTTTTTTATAGCCAGTGTTTCCACCTTGTCATTTAAAGGGGTGGAGGTGCCATGGGCGTTTATATAATCTACCATTTCCGGTGATATTTCTGCATCTTCGAGCGCTCTTTTCATGGCCAGTGCCTGACCAATCCCTTCAGGGTCAGGTGCAGTCACATGGTAGGCATCCGAGGTTAGACCAAAACCAATGATTTCAGCATATATCTTAGCCCCCCGTTTTTTAGCTCTTCCCAGTTCTTCCAGAATAAGTATTCCTGCACCTTCCCCCATCACAAAACCATCCCTTTCTCGGTCGAAGGGTCTGGAGGCCTCTTCAGGAGAATCATTTCGGGTGGATAATGCTTTCATGTTGCAGAAACCAGCCAGGCCTAAGGGGGTGATGGCTGCTTCACTACCTCCAGCAATAATTACTTCTGCTTCACCTTGTTGAATAAGCCGAAAGGAGAGTCCAATTGCATGTGCAGAAGAAGCACAGGCTGTGGAAACAGAGAAATTTGGGCCACGCAAACCATGACGGATGGAAATATGTCCAGGTGCAATATCTGTTATAAGCATAGGGATGAGGAAAGGAGATACTCTACTTGCTCCTTTTTCCTTTAATATCGTATGTTGCTCCTCAATAGTCCAAAGTCCTCCAATTCCACTTCCTAAGATGACTCCCCAACTGTCCTTATCACCTTCATTTTCCAAACCGGCATCTCTAAGGGCTTCCTCTGCAGCATAAATGGCGAAATGAGTAAATCTGTCCATTCTCTTGATTTCTTTTGGGGTGAGATATTTCTCCAAAGGGAGATTTTTGACTTCTGCAGCTATTTGAGAAGGATAGGGAGATGGATCGAAGAGAGTTAGTTTGCCAATACCACTCTTCCCCTCCAATAATGCAGAAAAGAACTCCTCTATATTATGTCCTAAAGGGGTCACTACACCAATACCTGTAACAACGACCCTTTTACCCTTCACTTTCTCCAAGGTGTTGTTTGATGTACTCTATGGCTTCTCCAACAGTTCGTATATTTTCTGCATCCTCATCGGGTATTTCAATATCAAATTCCTCCTCAAGAGCCATAACCAGTTCTACAGTATCCAGGGAGTCCGCTCCCAAGTCATCTACGAAAGAGGCTTCCGGTTTAACCTGTTCTTCTTTAACACCTAACTGATCCACAATAATTTTTTTAACTCTTTCTTCTATACTCATGGCTCCCTCCTTTTTCTTAGATAATCTTGGGGAATATTATCAGGAGTTAAAGGAATTTTCAAGGCCTTGTATAGGTCCATAACATTTTGGAAAAATTTTCTTTTTCTAAGAGATATTTTAAAGGGGAAAGGTAAGAAAGGGAAGCATGTGGTCTTTGGGTATTATAAAAGATAAGGTAATCCATAAGTCTCCGG
>JAGGYA010000010.1 GCA_021162785.1 Candidatus Calescibacteriota bacterium | reverse complement strand
CTGGTAGACAGTAATGCATCCAAGGAATGCGGTCACAACCTTTAAATTCAATTGCTCGAATTAAACACTCTTGACTATTCATCCATCTTCCTTGTCCTCTAAGAAATATATTATTACATGTTTATTTTGATTGTTCAATAATCGAATTGCATCCCAAAAAAACCAATAGAAAGCATCAAAAATTTTAAAAGACTTGATATACTTAGGCAAACCCTTCACCCAACGGGGGAAGTCTCTTAAAATCCCTGAAAAAAAGAGAAAGTGATAAAATGGGAAGAATTTTAAGTTTTAAGTGAAAATTTCTCGTAGAGGATCATCTTGCTCTACTAAATGTTCTAAAACTACCTTTAAGACATCGCAAAGCGGTAAGAACGACCAATTTGGCAGAGCGAGGAAAGAGTTGGAGGTTGTAAATGCTTAATTACAAGTCTCTCTTTTTTACAGGAGAGACTACCTACGAAGGGGAGGAAAGAGTAGAATTTTATTTAGAAAGGAGGGAGAAGAATGGAAAAGATAATTTTTTACTCTTCTATAGGGTATCTCCTTCTTCAAATCACTAAGAGAGGAGTCTATGCAGTGAAAAAATTAGCTAAAGGGGAAACTACCGGTTTTCATCCTGTAGCTGAAATGATAAAAAGATACTTAGAGGGTGAAAAGATGGATTTTGCAAAAATTCCCATTGATTGGAGTGGATATTCTCCTTTACAGAAGAAAGTGCTGGAGAAAGTAAGAGAAGTTCCTTACGGTGAATGGAGAAGTTACAGCTGGGTTGCGAAAGAAATAGGATTAAATTATGGGTGGAGGTATATTGGGAAAGTTTTATCCATTAACCGCACCCCTATAATTATTCCCTGCCACAGGATAATTTATAAAAACAAAAATTTAGGAGGATTTACCTGGGGAAAGGAAACAAAAAAATTTCTTTTAGAATTGGAAGGGATTTCCCTATGAGGAAGATTTCTCTTTCTTTTTATTATTCTCCTTATCCTTTGATTTACTTTCTTTTTTTTTTATAATCTGTAATGTAAAATCCCGAGCCTTTAAAGATCAGACCAGCACCTCCACTTATTAATCTCCTCACTTTACCACCGCATTTGGGGCATTTTGAAAGAGGAGGGTCAGTAATTTTTTGGAACTCCTCAAATTGGTATCCACAGTTTTCACAGAGATACTCATAAGTAGGCATAATCTCTTCACCTCCCCTTGCGGTAAATATAACCGCGATTCATCTCCTTTTCCTCTTCTTCCATTATTGCCTTACGGGCTTTCATTTCCTCCACTTTTTGTAGCCATTTAAGTATTTCACCCTCCTTTAATGGTGAGGCTTTTTCTAAAGCTTTTTTAAACCTTTTTTCAGCTTCCTCTAATAATCCTTTTCTAAGATACAATTTTCCTTCTTCTATCCATTCATCAACTATCAAATCTATGTTTTCCTTAGTTTCTTTCTCATAAGCTTCAGTAAGTTGGGCTACTTTCTCTGAAGTAATAATATGGGGTGTAACAAAAATAACTAAGTTCCCTTTAAGGCCTTTTTTAACTTTTTGCCTAAATAACCCCCCCAGGAAAGGAATATCCCCAAGAAAAGGAATTTTCTTTTTATCATCCCTACGCCAGGTCTGCATTAAACCTGCTATTACAATAGTTTCACCATCCTTCACAATTACTTGAGTAGTGGTTTCTCTGGTATGCATCACAGGCACATAAGCAGTCACTCCCTCTTCAGGTTGATAAGCGAAGTAGTCAACCACTTCAGTAACTTTTGGGTGTAGAGAAATCTCTATTGTCCCATTTTTTCTTACTACAGGTGTAACTTCAAGTTTTACACCTGCTTCTTTAAATTTCACAGTTTCTTTCCTCACTGTTTTTTCTTCTTCTTCCTCAATAGTTACCTCCACATAAGGGATTTCCACAACCACATTTACATTTGCTTTCATTCCACTGGAAGTAGTTACAGTAGGGGATGATAAAAGGTTTACCTTCCCTTCTTTAGCCAATGCCTGAAGTCCCATCTCCAAATAATGGTCCCTACCTGAGGTTCCTGCTACAATAAGATTAAGTACATCCGTAGCTTCTGGACCTCCTCCCAATCCAGTACTCGTTACCCCAATATATGCATTATCAAACTCATTTAAGGTTTTCTCCCATCTCCAAGTAAATCCAAGCTCTTTTGTGATATCCACTTGAGCATCGATAAACTTTGCCTCTATTAAAACTTGAGGGAGGGGTTTATCCAGTTCTCTAATTAAATTCTCGATTTTCTCAATATTATCTGGTAAATCTCGAATGTAAATCCTGTCGGAAATATCCAGTCCTCTATATTTAAAAGTTTCTGTATAACCATGGGGAGAGAGTAACTTCTTAATATGGGGTAAAACAGTTGAAGCATCAACATTATTTAACACGATTACTCTACTTACCAAACTCTCAGGAATGTAAGAAGGACCTACAACTCTATCCTGTAAGGGTGTCTGGGGTAAAGATACAACTTTAAGCATATTACCCTCTTCAATATAATCAAATCCATTTATATTAAGAATAACTCTTAATGCTTCTAAAGGGGTTACTTGGTGAAGGTTTACGGTCACTTCACCAGTTACATCTTTACTCGCTACAATATTCAGATTATAGTTTTCTGCAAACATTCTTAAAACATCCCTTAAATCTGCACCTTTCAAATCAAGGGAAATAAGATTTTCTTCACCATACAAAAAAGAAGTATGAAGGATTAAAAAGCCTACCCATAACAAAACCACTTTCAAATAACCTTTCATCTTTACCCCCTTTTCCTTTCTTCTCCCTATACCAGGGTAATTATACATTATTTTACTATTTTTGGTAAAAAATACCCCTGCTCTCTGCTTCTTTTTTAAAAAACTGAGCCTTCTCATCGTTGTGCCTTTCTTTATAGAGGATGTAAAGGGCATGGTAGGGATAGGGAGAAGAGGGATTAATTTTTATAGATTTTAAAAGGAGTGACTCCCCTAATTCTTTTTCGTTTCTCTCCAATAGGTGTATTCCTTTAAGATAGTAGTATTGCGAGAATAATACTTTGCATATACTTAAAGTAGAAAGGGAGAAAAGTATAAAGAGAATAATAATTGGGAGATACCATTTTTTCAACTTTACCTTTTTTTCTCTAAAGGAAGAAGAGAAGTAAAGCAAAAGAGGAAAAGTCAAAGAAGGATTATAAACAGGGAAACTAATAATGCCTAAGGCCATCCAAGTGGAGAGAGAGACTAATTCCAAAAAATTTTTCTTATTGGTTTTTATAGAATAAAACAAACCAACTAAAACTCCCATCCATAGACACCAGCCTAAAATTCCCGTCTCCACTAAAATCTGAAGATAATCGTTGTGAAGATATCTTTCCCGAATTATAGGAGGAGGATAAGGGAAAGAGTTCCGAATTTCTTTTTGATAGAGAGGGTATATAAACAGAGTCTTACCCAATCCCCACCCAAAAAGGGGTTTTTCACAAAACATTCTCCAACCCACCTTCCAGTGAAAGATTCTCCACCAATAAGAAATAGGAGGCAAACGATATTTAAAATAGAGAAATAGCAGGAAAATAAAGAAAACACCTATTAGGAAGGGTTTCTTCTTTTTCTTACTTATCGTTAACCAGTTTATCCAGAAGCCAGTAAAAAGTGCCAAGAAAGCTCCTTCAGATTTTGAAAAGAAAAGAGCCAAAACCATGGCTAAACTTATTAAAAAGTAGATCTTTCTTTTCAAAACTACGGAAAAGCTTAAGGGTAAAAAACAGGCTAAATATCCTCCCAGTGTATTGGGATTCCCTAAAGTGGAGACAATACCTTCAGGAAATTTTAATTTCCATTCTCCTGGAAGAGAATATATCTTTTCTATTATTCCAATAATTGCCACTACACCACTAATTATTATTATTCCTTCTTTACAGCAAGTAGGAATCTTGGGATTAAGACCCAAAAATAAGATATAAAAAAGGGGCAAATATCCCTCTGGATGAGCAAATATGGAAACGCCTTTAAGACCCATAAGTAAGAAATAAACAAAGGCAAAGGGGAGCAAAAAGGGATGAAATAAAGAAGGGAAGTTAATCTCTTTTTTCTTCAAAAAAAAGAAAAGTTGAAGGATTAAAAGCAGGAGGACAGCTATTTCACCTATAAGTGGTTTGAGGACCTCTGGGTTTAAATAAGGAAATATTATAAGGGGAAGGATTAAGAGAAGAAAAACAGGGAAAATTTGAAGAATTGAAATTTTTTTCAACGGCTCATTAAATAAAGAACATATCTTTTGCCTTCCTTATCCAATATTACTTTTTTTCTCTTTATAGAAAGCACTTGATATTGTCCAATTTTTTCTCCTTCTTTAACAATTTTGCCGTTTATGATTGCTACTGCACCCTCAGCACCTACCAGTGTTCCATAAAGCACTAATTCATCAGTGGACAAGACTTCTTCAGGTTGTTGAATTTCGGGAGGCGGGATATTCTCCTCTTCCGGAGGCTGAAAGGGATCTCTACCCCATTTATCCTCCCCCACCATAATGATAGAAAAGGTTAATAAAATTATTAAAAGAAAAATCTTCATTCTTTAACTCTTAATTCCAAAGATAACCTGTTTAGAATTACAATAGGAGATAATGAAACCCTTTCCATGGAAAAGAAAGTTATCTGAGCCATTTTTTCTATTTTCTCTAAATCTGCTATAAAAGAAGCCATACTTCGGAAATCACCCCGGATAAAAAGCTCCAATTTAATAGCAGGATAAGGAGCCCCTTCTTTTTCACCCGCCAGGTTAATAGAAACCACATCTAAACCCTTTTCATGAAGCAAACCAGCCAGCGAAGAAACAAAGTCATTTACTTCCTCTCGAGTATAAAGCTTTTTTTCTTCTTTTTCCAAAGTTTCCTTTACCTTATGGACTTCTCTTTCTAAATCAGCTAATTTCTTCACTGCTTTTTTCATTTCTAATACCTGCATTTTTACACTTAAGAGTTTTTCATGGAGTTTACGAGTTTTAAGATGGATGGGTCTAAAGGCAAATTTATAGAAAATTCCAGCATAAATTAAGGTGAGAGTGACTATAATTACTTTTCTCCTATCCACTCCTTCACCTCTTTATCTTTACCTCTAACTGAAAATCTCTTCTTCCTCCTTCTGTTCCTTCTACAGCCAGAATACTTATTTCCTCCACTGCTGGTGATTTCTTCCATTCTTGTATCCATTTGCTCATCTCTTCCCCAGATAGTGCAGAACCTCGAATACTTACTTTATTTCCACCACTATACTCTATACGATTGATCCAAACATCTGGAGGTATGGTGAGACTTAGGGTGCGGAAAAATTCCTTCCAAGGGGCTTCTCCTCTTTCATAAAATTCTCTAATAAAGTTTATTTTTTCCTCAATAATCTTTTTCTCTTTCTCCATTTTATTTACTTCTTCCATCAATGGTAAAAGTTTCTCAATAATTTTAGCGTTTGAATCTATTTCTGAACGCCATCGATAGCCTCTTATAAGTTGAGGAGAAATTGCCAAAACACTAACCATTATAAGCCCCATGAAATATGTTAAAAGTGCTGCTCTTTTCCTTTCTTCTCTCCTTTTCTTTTCGTGTTTTCTCCTAACCAGATTAGGAAGTTTTTCGTATTCCCAAGCACCTAAAACACTCCAGAAAAGGGGAGCCAATCCTTTAAGATATTCTTTTCTTTCTAAGGAAAGTAAAGATAAATCAAATTCCTGTAAGAGATCTACTTCGCTAATCTTTATTCCTAAATGTTCTTCCATTACTTTTTTCAAATCCCTTAATTTACTACCTCCTCCTGTAAGTATTAACTCCTCCACTCCTTCTCCTCTGGATTCTCTGGAAAACAACTGAAAACCAAGTTTTACTTCTTCTGCCAATTGAAGAATGAGGTTCCTTAAAGTTTCAGCTACTCGAGATGAGGGGGAAAGAAAATTCTCTTTTTTCTTTAGTTCCTCAGCTTGAAGGAAAGAGACATTTAAAGCATTAGAAATTACACCTGTAAAATTATTTCCTCCCACAGGGATGGTTAATAACATTTCAAATTTACCTTCTTTTGCAATAGAAAGTATGCTCCCTTTAGCTCCAATGTCCAAAACTGCTCTAACTCCTCTTTTCTTTTCTTCCGGGAGAGCATTTATTGCGGAGTAAGGAGAAGGGACAACTTGAAAAACTCTCCATCCTACCTCTTCCAATAGACCAACCCTATCATCAACTTCTGCTTCATCACAGAAAACTACTTTATATCTCCTTTCACCTTCCTTTTCCTCTTGGAGGAAAAAATCAAGCAAAACTTTTCCTTGAGTAGGGGGGAGATGCACCTGTGCGTCTCTCTCCATTACAATCCACAAATCTTCCTTAGGTATAGGGGGGTAAACCAAGGAACGTATGTAAATACGAGGGGAAGAAATCACTAAAAGAGCTAATTTTGTTCTGAATCGATGATTTTCTAATATTCCCCTTATTGCCTGGCGGAAAGCTATCTTCTTTTCTTCTCCTTCCAGGGAAGGATCAACTTCTCTATAAGCATAATTAATAATCTGTTTACCTCGAACTTCGATAATCTTAATTCCAGAATTTCCTAAGTCAATTAAAAGAACATCCTTATATCTTGCCATGGAATACTTATACTCCAAAAAGGGGGGTAAAGTCAACAAATTTGTGGATGGAAATCTAATAGGCACATAACATTTTTTTCCACTAAATGGGATTGGTTAGAGAGGAAGTCTTTAAGGATTTTCCTTAATTTCTCCTGAAAAGGAGACTTAAGCAAAATAAAAGTGGAAAATCTGTTCTTCTCCCTTTTAAGAAGAGCTGGGCCTAAGATTTCCAGTTCCTTATTTTTTAAATACTCTTTTATAACCAATGCACTTCTTTCCACCTTTACCGGATGTGCACCCTTAATAAGGATGTTCACTACGCTGGAAAAAGGTGGATAGCCAAGCTCTTTTCGAATTTTAATTTCCTCTGAGTAAAATCCTTCAATATCAAGAGAAACAGCATATTTTATAAAAGCATTCTCAGGATGATAAGTCTGTATTACTACTTCCTTCTCTTCATCATAAAAATGAGAAATCCATTCCCCTATTAGTTGAAATGTTCGTTCATGGGAAAGATAATGGGATCGGTAAAGATAGGTATCCGCGTTTGTCAATCCAAATAAACTAAAGTTAAATTTTCGGATAATCCTCTCCAAATAAATAGTCCCCACAACTATGGAAAAAGAATTCCCCTCAGAAGTAAGGGAAGAGTCCTTATCCAATTTAAGGATCGTTGTCTGAGGAAAGAGTATTTTTAACCGTTCCATTATTTTCTGGGTGCCGGGAGATTTTTCGCGAGTATATGCTCCCTGGCAGCGGGGACAAATCTCCTCCGGTTCCTCTTCTCTTCCACATTGATGACAGACCATTTTATTGGGTTTGTGATAAGCAAGGGGAATCCCACATTGTTTACATCTCTGCACATACCTGCATCTTTTACAGATTCTATAACCTGCATAACCTTTGCGAATAGAAAGAATAGCTACTTTCTCCCCTTGGGAAATTTTTTCTTCAATTCTTTCTCTTAGATAGGAAGAAATACCTGACTGTTTATTAATTTTTTTCTCTCTCCTCATGTTTACAACCACTACTTTGGGAGGTGAGTTTTCTCCATGAGTTTCATATAATTTAATTTCCTTTTGTTTCCATCGATACAAGTATTCTAAGGGGGGAACTGGAGAAGAAAGAATTAGGTTTGCTTTTCCTTCTTTACTTAAAAGCTCGGCCAAGAAGGGAGCCCAAAAATAAGGATATCTCTTAGTTTTATACACTGGAGAATGCATAGACTCAACTATTATTAGTTTTAAATGGCTAAAGGGGAGGAAAAGAGCCTTCCAGGTGCCAGCAATGATCTTTTTTTCTCCTTTATACACTGATTTCCAAATTTTATATTGTTGAGAAACTGGAATCTCTGAAGAATAAAAACAAAAATATTCTTTAAATTCAAAACTCAATCGGTCAAATAGATGAAGATAAGGCACATATTGGGGGAATATAATTAAAACTGTTCCATCATTTTTTAGGGTCTTCCTAATTTCTCCCATAAAACTCTTCCAGCGAGATTCCTCATGGGGAGACAAACACAACCAGATAGAAAAGGATTGGTTAGTTTGATTTTCCTGTGAGGGGAGGGCTTCACGCAATCCTTTTTTCTTTAATTTTGTGGGGATGAATTCTTCCATCACTTGGTAAAGGGGTAAAAGGTAATGATCACTTATGGCTGTGGAAAATCTGGCTTGAAGGGGAAGTATTACGGGAGAGGAGTCTATTACTCTCTTTATGGGTTTAAGGTTTCTTTCTTTGCCTTCTCTTTTATTAATAACAAACCCTATAAAAGGCTTACCTTTAACCTCAACTTCCACTCTTTTCCCAATCCTTACTTCTTCTTGAGGAGTGGAGTATCTATAACTGAATACTCCAAAAGGAAGTAATATATCTGCTATCATTATTCTGCTGTTTAGGAGGGAAGGATTATTTCATCTTCCCCAAATATTTCAGGGTGTAAAGATAGAAGATGCATGGAAATTAATGTTGGCAGTTTTCGCAGAAATAAGTCCCTCTCCCCGCCAATTTTTTACTTTTTATGATTCTGCCACAACGGGGACAGGGTTCCCCTTCCTTTCCATAAACAAGCAACTTCTCTTCGTATCTCCCCTTCTCTCCCTGTAAGTCTCGGTAAGCATCCACAGAACTACCTCTAAATTTAATAGCTTCCTCAATCACCGCATTAATCTGCTTATAAAGTTCCTCTACTTCTTCATCACTCAAACTTCCCGCAAACCTTTCCGGATGGATTCTTGCACGGAAAAGTGCCTCATTAGAATAAATATTACCTACACCCGAAATAAAGGTTTGATCCATAAGTAAAGGTTTAATCTTTGCTCTTCTCTTCTTTTTTAAATTTTCTTTAAACCACCCCAAGGTAAAATTCTCACTGAGAGGTTCTGGACCAAGCTCAGCAATTGTAGGATGATTTTTATAATCTTCCACCCACCAAATATGCCCCAGTTTCCTCATGTCTTCATAATGTAGTTCTGATCCATCTTCAAAAGTTATGCGGAACTTTGTATAAGGGGATGGTTCTGTTTTTTTGGAGTAATAAAGAAGGACTCCTGTAAGTCCCAAATGAAAAATCAAATATCCCTGGGGGAGCTTAAGAATTAGGTATTTAGCTCTTCTAAGATATTCTTCAAAATTTTGTCCTATTAAAACCTTTTTGATTTTCTCAGGTGGTGTATCTTTAAAGTAAGCCTTATCTAAAACCTCAACATTTACAATTTTTTTATTTCCAATCCTCATTTCCATATCCTTTCTTATAGTCTCCACTTCAGGCATCTCAGGCATTTTCTTCCCCTCCTCTCCCTAACTCCAGCATTAACTCTTTTTCCGCATCTACTATTCCCCATTTTATCATCTCCAATGCTTTCTTAGCATTATCTCGAAGTTGGCTACTTGCCTTCCCTTCGCTAATATTTCTCAAAACCTGGATGCATAACCGGAAATTCCTTATAATCTCCCCTTCATCCATTTTAGTCAATTTTTGAGCTTTCTCAAAATTCCCTTCCTTCATCCAGACCAGAAGACCTGGCACCAAGTGAAATTGGGGTTTTTTTGTCAAAGGGTAAACTTTGTATTTCCTTTCTTTTTTTCTTAAAAATTCTACCAATATTTCCAGCTTATTTTTGATACCTCTTATCCGGGGTGGAAAAGAAGGCAATTCCATTCCCCTTCTCACCTCACTTACTACTCCACAAACCAAGGAAGCAAGTTCAAAGGGAGGGAGTTTATCCAAGAAACCCTCTTCAAATAATTCCCCAAAAATTAATTCATAGCCAAATAAATGGGAACTAAACTCTCCTTTAAGGGATAATCCTGTGGAAGTAATATACCCCAAATCCTTCAATAACTTTAATTTGTTTTGAATAAGTTCCTTTCCTCTTTTCCTCCCTCTCTTTTTCTGCTGATAAAAATGAAAACTCAATGGGTAAATCTCTACCAGTCCTTCCCTCAACCTCCTGTAGAGATTTAATATTGTGCCATAAGAGGCATTAAACTGACTTCTTACAGGTTCTGGTTTCCCGTAGATAATCCTCCTTACCTCCCAGGGGTTCAAATGATGAGGGTTTATCCTCAGATAAACAAATCCTTCCTCGTCAATCCCCCTCCTTCCAGCCCTACCCGCCATTTGATAAAATTCTCTTACCTTAAGGGGGCGTTTACCTCTTCCTGTAGACTTGATTAAATCATCAAAACATACCGAACGGGCTGGCATATTTATTCCTAAAGCAAAAGTTTCTGTAGTGAAAATCAGTTTTATCAACCCTTGAGTAAAGAGCCTCTCAATTACTTCCTTAGCCATAGGTAACATCCCTGCGTGATGATAAGCAATACCTTTTTCAATCAATGGTTCCACTTCACTACTCCATCTTTCGTTCTCCAATCCAAGCTTTATTATCAGCTCTCTAAAATCAGAAAGAACTTTCTCTTTTTCCTTAAAATTGAGGAAATCTTCCCCTATCATTTCCCAGGCAAGTTCTTCACATTTCTTTCTTGAAAAGACGAAGTAAATTGCGGGAAGTCGATCATTTTCCTTTAGATGTTTTACTAAATCCTTTATTCGATTTGGTTTTACCCTGCTCCAAGGGTCGTATTGGAAAAGTAACTTTTCCAGTTTTCTCAGGGAGCGAATAATTTGATTTTGGTATTGGAAATACATTCTCAATGGCACGGGTCTCTCCTTTTCCACCACCTTTTTTACTGGGAAAGGATGTATTTCTTCCAGCCAACGGGTAAGGGAATCTATATTTGGGATTGTAGCACTTAGAGCAAGAAATCGCATATGAGAAGGGAGTAAAATTAAAGATTCTTCCCATACTGTGCCTCTTTCCACATCATCTAAATAATGTATCTCATCAAAAATTACCCAGGATTTATCTTCCAGTTTTTCTTCCTTCTCTAAAATATAGTTCCTGAATATCTCAGTGGTCATAATTAAAACGGGATTCTGAGAATTAACACTTACATCACCTGTGATTATTCCTACCCTTCCAGGAAAGAGGGAAGAAAAATCTCTGAATTTTTGATTACTGAGTGCTTTAATGGGAGCAGTATAAATAACACCTTTACCTTCTTTAATACTTTCCTCAATTACCTTTTCAGCAATTAAGGTCTTTCCTGCACCTGTAGGTGCAGAAACAATTACAGAATACCCTTCTTTTATGTATTTTATTGCTTCTTCTTGGAAAGGGTCTAATTTAATCATAAAGTCTTTAGAGTATATCACTATTTTGGTAAAATTTTCTCAAAATAAAATGGATATCCAACGATGGCTAAATGCTCCCATAGAAAAAATTATTTTTGTTGCTTTAGATATTGAAACTACTGGACTATCCCCTGTAGAAGACAGAATAGTTGAAATTGGGGGAATAAAATTTACCACTAAGGAAGTAAGGGGGGATTTTCATTCTCTTGTAAATCCTGGTATACCTATCCCTCATCATGTTTCCCGTATTCATGGTATCACAGATGAAGATGTAAAGGGAAAACCAAATATAAGAAAAGTTTTGGTTTCTTTAAAAGAATTTTTAGACTGGGATACATTGGTAATCTTTTATAATGCCTGGTTTGACCTTTCCTTTCTTGGAAAAGCTTTTTACGATTATGGAATTTCACCACCCTCACTCCCGGTAATTGATCTCTATCAAATTATCAAAACTTACCGCCACCTTTTGCCTGTAGAAAAGGGTCTTTCTTTGAAAAAGGTGGTAGAAGGGATGGGAAGAAAAAGAAATTTTCACTTCCATAGGGCAGTAGAAGATTCTTTAGCAGTTAAAGAGATATTTTTAAGGGTCTTGGAAAAAACAGGGGTGAAAAAACTGAGAGAATTAATCCAGGAAAAAAATATTATTGAATTGAAAGATGGATTTCTTCCAGGCATAAAACTTCAAGAAGAACTCCCTTTCCTCAATCCCTGGGTGGAAAATAGAGAAAGGATTGTCATAGAGTATAAATGGGAAGGAGGAAGTAAATTTTTGGAAATTATCCCTTTAGATATTGTTAAAGCAGGAAAAAAATTTTATATTTATGCCTCCTTGCTCCCCTCTTTCAAGAAGAAATTCTTTGAACTTAGGAAAATAAGCGGTTTTATAAAGGGAGAAAAGAAATATCCGGGGTTATTCTCAGGATAGTTTCAACTATCAGTTTTATAGTATTTTCTACATCTTCCAAAGAAATTAGTTCGGAAGGGGTATGCATATATCTAAGGGGAACACTTACCAGTGCAGTTGCTACTCCCTCTCTTGAAAGTTGCATTACATTAGCATCGGTGGGGGTACCCCTTGGTTCTCCACTGGTTTGTATAGGGATCCCTTTCTCCTCCGCCACAGAAAGGAAGATTTGGTAAAGCACAGGATTTATATTAGGACCCCGGGCAATAATAGGGCCTTTACCCACTTTTACCTCACCCACTTTCTTCTTCTCCACTCCTGGGAAATCTGTAGCAAATCCAACCTCAATACATAAACCTATATCCGGATGGATAGAAAAAGTGGAGATTCGTGCTCCTCTCAACCCTACCTCCTCCTGGACAGTAGAAACACCGTAGACTTCCGCATTTAATTCCCTCCTGCTAAGTTCTCGCAACACTTCCACAGTGATAAAAGCGCCTATTCTATCATCAAATCCTCTCCCAATTACCTTTTCCCCCCTTAAAGGGAGGAATTCTTCACTAAAAGTAATGGGGTCACCTATGGATATGAGACTCTCGGCTTCCTGGCGATCTTTAGCACCAATATCAATGAACATGTCTTCAATTTTACTAACCTTTTTCCTCTCCTCCTCTTCCAAAAGGTGAATGGGTTTTCTTCCTATTACCCCGCAAATCTTTTCCTCTCCATGCCAGATATAAACTCTTCTACCCGGTAAAAGATGAGCATCCACACCCCCAATAGTTGTGAAAAAGATATAACCATTTTCATCGATATACTTAACCATCAACCCAATTTCATCACAATGCCCGGCTACCATTATCCTGGGTTTCCCTCCTTTATTAACTACTCCCATTACATTACCCATTACATCTACTTTTACTTCCACAGCAAATTTTTCTAATTCCTGCTTAATTAATTTCTGGACAGGCTGTTCAAATCCGGAAGGTGAAGGGGTATTTATAATTTGTCTTAGAAAACCAATCGCCTCTTTCTTCATCATTGCAACCTCCTTTTTATCCCACCAAAACCCGCTCTTCAGGATATTTATAAGTTACCCTTTTAACCCTTGGTCCCATGGCTAAGGCAAGGGTAAGGGGACCAATTCTTCCAATAAGCATGGTAACAATAAGTGTCATCTTCCCCCAGGGAGAAAGATAAGGGGTTATTCCATGAGAAAGTCCCACGGTTCCAAAAGCAGATACTGCTTCAAAAAGCAGAGAAAGAAAAGGATAATCTTCGGTAAGGGTTAAAAGAATTGTAGAGAAAAAGACCAAGAAAAGGGAAAAAGAAACAATAGCTATTATACGATGGACCAATAAGGGGGGGATGGTTCTTGCAAAAACTTCCACTCTTTCTTTCCCTTTGAGATAGGAAAGAACAGTTATCAAAACTACTGCAAAAGTGGAAGTTTTTATCCCTCCACCCGTTGACCCTGGGGAAGCTCCAATGAACATGAGAAAGATCAGCAGTAATTGTATGGGAGAAGGAAGAGTGGAAATATCAATTGTAGAGAAACCCGCAGTTCGTGCAGTCACGGACTGGAAAAAGGATATTAAGGTCCTCTCCTTGAAAGAGTAAATTCCTAAAGGCAACAAAATCATAAAACCAAAAAATCCAGAAAAGAGGAGAATACCTGTGGTTATCAAAACTAATCTGGTATGGAGAGAAAGAACACAGGGTTTTCTTCTTATCCTCCTTATCAAAAATCTAAGCACATCCCTTATCACAAGAAATCCAAGACCACCAATGATAATGAGAATTCCAAAAGTTAAATTTATACTTATGGAATCTTTAAATCCTCTAAGACTGTCTTTAAAAAGGGAGAAACCCGCATTGCAGAAAGCAGATACAGAATGAAAGAGGCCAAAGAAGAAGGGGGAAGGTATTTCCTCAGGATAATGAGAGAAAATACGGGATAAAACAAGTGTTCCTATTCCTTCCAGGGCAAAAGTAACTAATAAAATGGTAATCACCAATCTCCCCATTTCTCCTATTACTTCATAATCTAAAACATCTTTTAAAAAAGCCCTTTCCCGGAACCCCATTCCTTTACCCATGAGTAAAGCAAAAAATGTAACGAAAGTTACCAGTCCTAAGCCACCTATTTGGATCAAAAGAAGGATTATACTCTGTCCATAGGGAGTGAAGACTTGGGAAATATCTACTACTGTTAGACCTGTTACACAGGTGGCAGAAGAAGCAGTAAATAACCTGTCTAACCAGGAAATTTCTCCTCCATTTTGTGCCTGGGGTAGAGATAAGAGAAGTGTACCCAGAATTATAATGGAAAGATAAGTGGTCACAACCAACTGTCCGGGTTTCAATGGAAGATGGACAAATAACCTGGGGAGATCGCTAACATGAAGAAGAATTTCCAGAGAAAGAAATATCTGTAAAGGAAGGAAAAAAGGTGTACAGGGTGTAAAATGGGGTAAGAGAGAGTAAGATTTATGGAAGATAGGGTTTCTTAAAAGAATAGAGAGTAAAACTATGGAGAGAAAAAAAAGGGAGAGGAATACTGTTTCTCCAATATTTTCTTTTAAATAAACTTTACTGAATTTCTCTCGGGCACCTTCTAAGAGATAGCGAAAAGTAAAATATAAAGCCAGTAGAAGTTCTGCAATATGGAATTTCATTATTTTTATCTGTGTCCAAGAAAATCCATATTCCACAATGAGGAGAACAAAAGCAACAAAGCAAAGAAAATAGGGAATTTTTCTCATCTTTTAAAGAACCTTTCAGCAATTTCTTCTAATATTATCTCCATTCCATCCTTTGCCACGGTTACATAGACACCCGTATTTTCACTCATCTCTTTGGCTACTTTCCAGGGATTTGCTCTCAGAACCGTCATTCCAAAATGGGTAAGAATAACCCATTGAGGTTTCACCTCTTTCAGTATTTTTTCCACATCCTCCTTGGTTAAATGATCTACAGGGGCAGGGGTTAATCTCACCATATGTATAACCATTGCAGGAGTATTGTAGGCTTCAGTAAGTGAAGGGAAAAAACGAGTATCTACGATCCAGGAAAGAGGGAAGGAGTTAAATTTAAATATAAATCCATATGTCTCAGCATTCCCATGCTGATGGCGGAGTGGGGTAACAAACTCTAATTCTCCAATTTGATAAGTTTTCCCTTCTTCCAATATTTCAATCTTCTCCACAAAATCTCTCACATACCTTAAGATTACTGGATCATCTTCCAAAGCATCTTGGGGAGCAAAAATTACCCCTCTTTTTTTAAACCCTCCTTCAGTCATTGCCTCAATCATTACATTTATATCTGCAGAATGGTCCAGATGACGGTGAGAGAGAATTATTCCATTTAGCTTAGCAGGATTGAGCTTCTTATCCAGCACCCTTATTAAACATCCTGGCCCTGGATCCATCAACACGCGAGTATCCCCTTTCTCAATCCATACCCCACCAGAAGCCCTTATCTGCTTGGAAACAACAACACGGGCCCCACCCGTGCCCAGGAAAATGAGCTTTTCCATTTAGTATCTTATAGAGAAGTTATCAAATTCTCCCGTATAATCTTCCCATTCCACCTCGACTTTATCCACACGTGCATAGGGAGGTCCTTTATGAGCCCATTCTATCAATTTCTTCACTGCTTCTTCCTCTCCTTCAACCACTGCCTCTACCTTACCATCCCATCTGTTTTTAACCCATCCCTTCACTTTTAAAATATCCGCCATTCTTTTCATACTGGATCGGAAGAAAACCCCTTGCACAATACCTGAGATGATAAGATGAGCTCTCACCATAATAAAAATTATACTACTCAATAGCCTGGAAAGGACAAACCTCTTTACACATTCCACATCCAGTGCAGAGAAGGGGGTCAATAATCACTCTTCCCTCTTTTTTGTAAAGAGCTGGACAGCCAAGTGTTAAACACTTACCACAATTTTTGCATTTTTCCTCCATTACCTTTAAGGGAGTATATTCCCTCTTTTCTAGGAGAACACAGGGACGAGTAGAAATAATTACAGAGACATCTTTTTTCCCAAGCTCCTCCTTTATAACTCTCTCTGTTTCTTTTAAGTCATAGGGATCAACCTCCCGGACATTTTTTACCCCTAAACCCTCCACAAGTTTTTTTATAGAAACAGCTCTTCCTTTGCTACCTTTCAAAGTGATACCCGTCCCTGGATGATCCTGATGTCCAGTCATTGCAGTTGTGCGGTTATCCAAGACAATAACAGTGGAAGGAGTAAAATTGTAAATGAGATCAATCAAAGGGGGAATACCAGCATGGAAAAAAGTGGAATCTCCTATTACTGCTACTTTGGGAACTTTCTCACCTGCTCTCTCCATTCCTGCTAAATGTCCCACACCTGAACCCATTGCTACACAGGTATCCATGGAAGAAAGTGGAGGAAGACAGGCAAGAGTATAACAACCTATATCTCCTGTAACTACACATCCAAGTTTTTTCAACACATAAAATATTCCCCGATGTGGGCATCCAGCACAGAGAAGGGGTGGTCGGGAAGGGATCTGGGGATTACTCTCACCAATTCCGCAATCCCCCTTTATGATCCTTCTAACTTTTTCCACACTTAGTTCACCTGTGTAGAAGTCAAGTGGTTTTGCTTTTACTGAAATACCCAGAGCCCTCACCTCTTTTTCCAGAATGGGATCGAGTTCCTCAATCACCCAAACTTCTTCCAATCCTTCTGAAAAATTCTTTATTTTCTTTTCCGGTAAAGGATAGGAAAATCCTATCTTCAGTATCCAGGCTTCCGGGAATGCTTCCTTCACATATTGATAAGCAATGGAAGATGTAATTATTCCCCAGTTTTCTCTCCCAGGAAGAATTTGATTGAAGGGAGTCTTTTCCGAGTATTCTTTAAGTTTTAAAATTTTTTTCTCCAAAACCTCATGAGCTTTTCGGGCATGTGCAGGAATCATCACCCATCGAGAAGGATCACGAGGAAAATGGGGTTCTCTAAGTATTTCTTTCCTTCCCTCCACATCTACTACTCCTTTTGCATGGGAGATACGGGTGGTTAATCTCACCAGCACGGGAATGGAAAACTCCTCGGATAGCTCAAAGGCTTCTTTGATCATCTTGTAGGCTTCCTCAGAATCAGAAGGTTCAAAAAGTGGTAATTTGGCCAGTCTGGCATAATTGCGGTTATCCTGTTCATTCTGAGAAGAATGGGCAAAAGGGTCATCACAGCTAACCACAACCAATCCTCCCTCCACTCCTGTATAGGCAAGTGTCACTAAAGCATCGGAAGCAACATTCAATCCCACATGTTTCATGGCTACAAGGCTCCTTACCCCACAAAAAGAAGCACCAGAAGCAACATCGAGTGCTACTTTCTCGTTAGTACACCAGTGAGCATTTACTTCATCAAATTTTGCCAGTGTCTCCAGAATCTCGGTAGAAGGAGTTCCCGGATAAGCAGTGGCAATCTTAACCCCTGCTACATAAGCTCCCCAGGCTACCGCCTCATTCCCGGAAAGGATTTTCTTACTCATCTTTCTATACTCCTTACTTCTTTTGCTTCTTCACTGGAAGGAAATCGATAAAGAAGTTCTTCCCAAATCTTTTTTGCCTCCTCCATTTTACCCAATCTTCTCAGTGAATCACCTGCACGATAAAGGGCTTTTGGAATGAGTGGTGAATCTTCAAAGAGATAGGCGAGTTTGAGGTAGTATCGATATGCTTTTCCATATTTACCACAAGAATACCAGTACTCACCCATTCTGAAAAGGGCTTTATCTGCAATGTTTTCCCCTTCTGAAGCCTTCTCCCAGCAATCCAGTGCTTTCTGGATATCTCCCTTTAGAAAATAGCCCTCACCTAAGTAATAGTAAGCATGGAAGAGATAAGGAGAAGAAGGATAGTTTTTAAGAAAATTATTCAACCTTTCCAGCCCTTTTTCTATCTTACCTGAAAGTATTTCAATTCTACCTTTCTCCACCTGCACCTCTTCCTTGGTCTTAAAAGAATTCGTTTTCTTCTCTAAAAGATCATAAACCTTGTAGGCATACCTAAATCTCCTTTCTTCAATGAGATATTCTCCTAACCATCTTAAAGTTTCTTCTTTTAAAGGAAACTCAGGGTATTTTTCTAAGAGTTGAAGGAGTGTAGAAGCACATTTCTCTTTTTCCTCTTCCATGAAATAAACCTGGGAAAGGAAATAGTAGCATTTCCCAGCCAGGGGATGGGAAGGGAACTTTTTTAGGAAGTAATGAAAATAAGAAACAGCTTTCTCCTTATCCCTCATCTCCCGACTGATAACTCCACCCGTAAGAATTATCTCCGGTAAAAGGTCACTTGAAGGGAAATACCTTTGGAACTCCTCCACGCATTCAATAGCTTTTTTCTCCTTACCGAGTTTATGATAGATTTTTATTAAGAAAAAAAGGCTCTTTTCTCCCCATTCTCCTTTTTTATCAGTTTTGTATAGGTTCTGGAAATCTTTTTCTGCTTCTTTCAAACGAGAAAGATAAAAATTGCTCTGGGCACGAAGAAAGAGAAAAGATGTGGTCAATTCTTTTTCTTTTCTCGAAAATTTCTTAAACTCCTCATAAAGTGAGAGGACTTCCTCATACTTTCCTTTTTGAAATAAAAGAGAAGCTTTAAGATAGAGAAGATGGGGATAATAAAGGGAACCAGCGTAAATGGAAAGAGGAGAAAGCAGGTGGATGGCTTCCTTCTCTTTTCCTGCTTTGGAAAGATAATCCGCCAGAAGAAAAAGGATTCTGGAAGAGTATCTTCCCTTTAACTTTCCCACCTCCTTTAATACTTCAATAGCTCTTTCCTTCTTCCCTATTTTCCATAAATTTTCCCCTGCCAGAACTCTGGCATCTTCAAAAAGGGAGCTTTTTGCACTCACCTCCAAAAGTTTTCCCACCCCTTCCTCCTCCTCTCCAAGGGCAATAAGCACCTTCCCTTTCCAGAAATTAACCGCATCTATAAGCCCCTCTTTTGAGGGTAATGAATCAAGAATTTTCAAAGATTGGCGTAATCTCCCAAGATGAAAAAGGGAAATAGCCTCTCCAAGCTTTGCCTGGTCAAAATAAGGGGTAGTGGGATACTTCTCCAGTAACTCTTTAAAGGATTCCTCCGCTTCTTCCCACCTTTCCAGTTCCAGAGAGATTTTCCCCAGAGAGTAAAGAAGTTCAGCCTGTAGGGAAGGTGGGGAGATAGATAAAGCTTCTCTCCAGCATTCCATTGCCTTTTCCCTATCCCCTTTTTCCACAAATAGTCTCCCTAACTCATAACCAATGTATGGAAGAAGTTTGCTTCCTGGATATTTTTCTCTCAACTTATCTTTCCACATCCTTGCCCTTAATCCATCTTTTTCTTTAAGAGCAATTCTCGCTCTAAGAGCTAAATATCCTTCCCTTAGAGTGGTGGATAATTCCTCTGGATTAAGTTTATCCAGTAAATTTTTAGCTTCCTTAGTTTTTCCTTCAATAAGACTTATTTCTGCCAGACGATAGATACTCTGGGGAGAAAATTCTTCCAATTTTGCAGTTTTTAAAAAATATTCCTTTGCTTTTTGCCATTCCTTAATTTGAAAATAGCACTCCCCTATTCTTAAAAGAAGCAACCCTTTTTCTCGCTCTTGGGGATAATTATTCCAATATTTTAGATACTCCTCCAGAGCAAGTTTATACATCCCTCTTACAAAAAGACTTTCTGCAAATTCCCAGTCATCTTTCTGTGAAGGAGAAAGTAAAAGGGAGAAAAGTAAAAGGGATGAAAGTATCAGCGCTTTTTTTCCCATCGTAATAGTTCCATCACTGAACTAAGTGTCCCTCCCTCTTTTATTTCTTTTCTAATGCGATTTTCTTTCTCCAAAACATCCATGGCTCGGTTAGCCACCTCCTCTACACGGGATTTTGGAATGACCACTACTCCATCTTCATCTCCCACCACCCAATCCCCAGGTTCTACTGTTTCTCCCCCTACTTTTATGGGGATGCCAATTTCCCCAAAACCTTTCGGTTCACCAGCTTGAGGTGTTATCAGTTTTGCAAATGCAGGAAATCTCAGTTTTCTTATCTCTCCCACATCCCTTATCCCCCCATCAATAACCACTCCTGCAATCCCCTTATTTTTTGATGACCAGGTAGCTAACTCTCCCCAAACTGCTGGACCAACACTTCCAGCATCAATAACTATTACTTCTCCCTTTTTAGCAAGGTCAATTGCTTCTACTGGTTTTGCCCAATCCCCAGGATAAGTCCTTACCGTAAAGGCTCTCCCCACCATCTTCACTCCTGGCACTACTGGCTTGATATCCTTTAAAACCCCTTTTCTATGCAATGCATCGGATATATTGGGAGTGGAAACCATGGAGAGAAGCTCTCTTATCTTCTCACCTGTAAGCCTTTTATAGAGAAGAGTAGGAATAGAAACTCCTTCCACTATTGCTTTTTTAATTTCCTTAGCTGCTTTTTCAGCATCGGGAGATTTAATAATTGCTCCTCCCACAATCACAATGCTGGCTCCTGCTTCCACTGCTTGGGGTGCATTCTCCGAATTTATTCCACCTGCTACCGCTATAGGAATTTTAATTTCCTTTGCTACCCTCTTTACAATTTGGAAGGGATTTTCTCCCCTCATCTGTGCATCTATAGGGGTATGAATGCAAATGTAATCTGCTCCCCAACTTACTACCTCTTTCGCTCTTTTTACAATATCTTTAACCTCCAAGAGATCCACCATAATTCTTGCACCGTAATTTTTCCCTGCTTCTATACATTCTTTAATAGTAGCTTCAGAAACTCCTCCTAAGACACATACAATATCCGCACCTGCTTTTGCTGCAATTTCTACTTCCAACCTTCCTGTATCCGCAGTTTTCATATCTGCCACTACGGTGAGGTCAGGGAATTCTTCCCTCAATCTTCTCACCGCATCCAATCCCTCACTTTTTATAAGTGGTGTTCCTGCTTCCAGCCAGTCCACTCCTCCTTCCACAGCCTCGTGAGCAACTTTGATTGCCCTTTTCAACTCCACAAAATCTAAGGCTAATTGAAGGATAGGCTTCATAGCCTTTAATCTATCAGTTAAACTTCACCTTTTCAAGTTATGAAGAAAACGAGAACAAGAATCACAGAAAGTAATCCCTTTTCTATCCACTTCATAAATTGAATTTGAAAAGTTCATCACACAACCCGGGCTAATACAATGTCTCAGACCAAAAGTATGCCCTAACTCATGAAGACACTCTTTCAGAGCTCGAATCTTCAGTTTTCTTAAATCCTCCTCTTTTCCATAAAAACTCTCTTTAAGTCGGGCTATGGAGACAATAGCTGCTCTACCACCCAGTTCGGCCTGACCAAAAATAAAATTCAAACCAGGGACATAAAGGTCGCGGTCAGTTATCCCAATAACTTTGAAAAAGCTGGTTTTCTCCTTAAGCAATTGAAGGATGGGTGAAGAAAAATACTGGTTCTTAGAGGAATTAAAGGAAGAAGGAGGAAGTGGTAAAGGAGAAAACACAGTAAATTTTAATTTGAAAATATTTGAAAGTTCTTTCTTCAAGAATCTCACCACCCCCATATCCACATCCTCTAAAGGGACTATTCCCACTTCAGGAGAGGAGATGGGTGTTTCCAATTTTAACCCTCCTTAATCCAGCATTTTTTGCAATTTCTAAGCAATTATAGGCGAGTTTCCTGGAAGTAGTGGGAAGATCCTGCATTTCAAAACAGGGATAAAAAGCAAGCAATGAATAAGGGATTTCAGGGTTTAGAGAAGCAATAAAACGAGAAATTGCTTCTACTTCTTCCTCCTCAACATATCCTGGCACCAGAAGTGTGGAAGCTACAACAGATGGTGGGTCTTCTCTCCACCAATTTTCAGCTAAGTATTTGAAGTTATCCAGGGTTTGAGAATTACTCACTCCAGTAAGAGCTATGTGAATACTTTCCGTATAAGCTTTCAGGTCAAATTTGATAATCCCTCCAGAAACCAAAGAAATCTCTGCCATTTTCTCCAGAAGTTTTCGATTCATACTTCCGTTTGTTTCCCAGCATATTCGCACTCTCCATCTCTCCCAGGCTTCCTTGGAAAACTTCAATGCATGAGGAAGCTGGGGAGTGGGGTCACCTCCAAAAAAGCAGATACAGGTAGTTCGAGAGTTAAGGACTTCCACCATTTCTCTCCAGGAATAAAGGGGAGTAAACCTTTCTTCTTCCCGAAAATGCCAGTTTTGACAGTAAAGACAATTAAAACTACAGGCATTGTAAAATACTGCCAGATTGTAAAAACCATAATGATTCCTTTCCGGGCAAACCCATTCTGCCACACAATTTGTGGGATGAGGATCAAAATAGTAATGAAGCCAACCCCGGGAAGGAGTCCCTGCAAATGACCTTAATTTACCTCCTACATTCTTGCGAATACCACAAAAACCCCATTCACCTTCCGGAATCAGGCAATTGTTTGCACATATTTTGCATCTTATTCCTTCTTCCTTTTGAAGATAGGGGAGGGAAAATTTAGCCCTAATCCTTCTATGGACTTTCTCTATATGCAATTTTATCTCTTCCCCGTCTTTCTTCAAACAATCTTTACAAGTAGCCAGAGGGAAAGAAACAAGACCTTTTTTCCCACAAAAAATACAGGAGACTTCAGAAGAGTCCCACTGTTCTTCCTTCTTCATCTATATCCACATCCATAAAAGCAGGTCGGGAAGGAAGACCTGGCATAGTCCGCATTTCGCCAAGGAGTGGGTAAAGAAATCCTGCACCTACACAAACACGAATATCTCTTACTGGAATACGGAACCCCTTAGGGACTCCTTTCAAGTTGGGATCATGGGAAAGAGACAGATGTGTCTTAGCCATATTAATGGGGAAACGGTCATACCCCAGGTTTGTATAGAGTTTAATTTTCTCTTCAGCTAAGGGAAGGTAATCCACTCCATCTGCTCCATAGATCTCCTTGGCAATAATTTCTATTTTCTCTTTGATGGAAAGCTCATCCGGATAGAGAAACCTCATTTCATGAGGTTTCTCCACTGCTTTAAGGACTTCTTTAGCTAACTCTATTGCACCTTCCCCTCCCTTAGCCCAGCATTCTGAAATGGCAGCACCATCTGCACCAGCTTCCAATGCTTTTTTCAAAACCAGTTCCAACTCTCTTGGAGTATCCGATGCAAATCTATTCACCGCTACCACACAAGGAACTCCAAATTTCTTCACAATTTCTATATTTTTTGCCAGATTTTCGCACCCTCTTTCTAATGCCTCCAAGTTCTCCCTTTCCACTTCTGCCTTGATCTTTTCATAGGGGATTCCAGGTTTAAACACGAATGCACCTCCATGCATTTTTAAAGCCCTTACTGAAGCCACTACTACTCCACAATCCACTTTAAGTCCAGACTGTCTACATTTAACATCTACCATTTTCTCAAAACCACAGTCTGCACCAAACCCACTTTCCGTGACCACATAATCCGCTAATCTAAGGGCAACCATATCCGCAAGAACAGAATTGTTTCCATGAGCCACATTAGCAAAGGGGAACCCATGAACTATTATGGGATGGTTTTCCGTAGACTGAACAAGATTTGGTTTTATCGAATCTTTCATCAATACACACATTGCACCTGCTACTTTAAGATCTTCGCAAGTTACTGGCTTCCCATCATAGGTGAACCCAATTACCGCACGGGAAAGCCTTTCCCTCAAATCCCGTAATCCAGTTGCAAGTGCATGAATGGCAGCGGTCTCAGTAGCTACGGTGATATCAAACCCAGTTTCTCGAGGATAACCATTTGCTTTCCCACCCAATCCCACAACAATATTCCTAAGTGCCCGAGAATTAAGATCCATACAGTATCTCCAAGTAACTTTTAAGGGGTCTATACCCAATTTGTTTTTGTGAAGGATATGAGCATCTATAGCACAAGCACAAAGATTATGGGCAGTCTCTACAGCATGAATATCTCCAGTAAAATGGAGATTAATGCTTTCCATAGGTAAAGCCTGGGAATAACCACCTCCACACGCTCCTCCTTTGATTCCAAAAGTAGGCCCCTTGGAAGGTTCTCGCATGGTATTTATAACTTTCTTGCCCAAACGATATAATGCCTGACCCAATCCAATTGCAGTAACTGTTTTACCCTCTCCTAAGGGGGTGGGAGTAATAGCAGTAACAGTAATAAGTTTCCCCAAAGGATTATTTTTTAATCTATTTAATATGGAAAGGTTAATCTTTGCAATATACTTTCCATAAGGCTCTAACTCCTCTTCCTTTATCCCTAACTCTTTTGCAATTTCTACAATTGGTCTCAATTTAGCTCTTTGTGCAATCTGTAGATCTGAAAGCATAACCTTCCCTCCTTTCTCCTAAAAGTAGCGATTAAATGTCAACTCCACTATTTTTGAACTTCCCCAGTATTCGCCATCCGTAGGGAAAGCATTTTCGCTATCTTCCACTTCCCGGGACAATCCCTGAGAATACATAAACGCTAAATCCAATGACCAACTTTCTGCCCGATAACCCATCCCTAAGGAAAATCGATGAACACTAACATCGAACATTAAAGGATCAAGGGTTTCTTCCGGTACAGGTGAAGGATCCCACATATAGCCAAATCTTAAAGAAAATTTATCATTTAAGAGATATTCAGCACCAAAATGATATGAAAAAGTGTCTTTCCAATCTCTTTCAATCTCTATCTCATCTACATACTTAACCCCCACCACAGGATCAAAAAGTGGAATAGACTCATCCAATTTTTCCTCCAATGTATCCAAGACAGACCAGTCAGTCCAATCAATCTGGAAAGAAAAGAGCCAATTCTCAAAGCCCTTATAAGCCACTCCCAGAGAAGCAGACTGAGGGAAGGTAAATTTCATCTCCATATCTCTTTCAAAGGAATCCATACCCTGAGGAGAAAAATCCACCTCTCCCTTGAAATTCTGTGAAGATGAGGAATGCCAAACTACCCCAATATCCCAATTTTCTACTGGACTCCACAAAATCCCTACGGAACCAACTAAACTCTCCGAGGTAGAAAAAAGTTTAGCCTTGGTTTCTACAGGGAATCCCATAGCAGAAAGAAGTGCAGTCTGTTTAGCTCGCATAGTCGCGTATCCTTTCCCCAAGCAACCACCGATAAAAAGTTTCTCCCCAAGTTTGTAAGAAACCCCTACCTGCAAAATATTGAGCCATATTTCAGATCTAATGGCACTGTATTTGTAATAAGAATTCTCCTCCCAAATCTGTTTCAATCCATAAGGAGTAAATAATCCTGCACCCATAGAGAATTTATCAGAGATTTCCATAACAAAAGCGGAGTGGGGAATAAAAACCCATGGCACTTTATTTTTTTCAATTTCACCTTCAGGAATGGAAAAAAGAAGATTTTCCACTGTTTCATATTTAGCTCGTCCTTTAACAGAGGTAACACCTACACTCAACACTTTTCCCTTGACCAATCCCATACCCGCAGGATTCCAGTAAAGGGCTAAAGGATCATTAGCCACTGCTGTGTATGCTCCTCCCATACCTGTAGCTCTTGCTCCAATGGAAGGTGCTTGAAAACTTCCGCTGTAAAGAAATATTAAAGGAAAAAAAAGCAAGAGGGAAAAAATCACAAATCTTTTCATTTTTTACCTCCTCTTTCTTGAAAAAATTTAGCATATTTTTGGGAATTATGGAATATTTTATGATAAAATTTTTTGAAGCCGAGGTGGCGGAATTGGTAGACGCGCATGGCTCAGGACCATGTGGGTTAAGAGCCCGTGGGGGTTCGAGTCCCCCCCTCGGCACTAAGGAGTTCCTGGTTGACTAAGGGGGGAGAATAGAGTAAAATTCCCAGATTTAATTAGGGGATTTGGAAAAAACATAAAGAAAGGAGGGAAAAGATGGCTGTTTATGCAAGATATAAAGACGGGGAAGAAGTAGATGACCGTATATTTAAGACTTTGGCCAAGTTTTCTCCTGATGGGGTTATGGATGTATTTGCTTCTGACCAGCATAATTCCTATTTAAAACTGGTAAATGCTTTCTACAAACATATTGGAGTAAACAAAACTGCTACAGATGAGGATGTAAAGGAGGTATGCAGGAGATTTGCTAAACACTTAGCTGGGGAAGCTACCGCTGGTTTGTTTAATCATTTAGCCTATCTTAGTCCTGGTTTTCGTGAAATTCTGGGAGATAAGGTAATGCTAATTGGAAGACTGGAAGACACCAATGCTATACCTGTAGATGATGGAAGAGGTAAACTTGCAAGACTGGCTGTTCAACCGGAGGAAATTGCAGATAAGGTTGATGCTTTCAAAACCTTGATCTACCTTAATCCTAACCATAAGGAGAGCTGGGAAAAGAATCGGGAGTGGCTTGCAGATGTATTTGAAAGATGCAAGAAACTTGGAAAACCCCTTTTCAACGAAACTCTCTTGCTCCAGGAACCGGGTGAATCAAAGGTGGATAAGGCAAAGAAACTCCCTGAAGCATTAATTAAAATGACGGAAGATTTCAGTCCTTTGGGACATTTTTACAAAACTCAGGTACCTGTCCTCTGGGTTGAAGAAGATGGGAAGATAATAAAAGTAGCAAGTCCCCAGGTTATTAGAGACACTGCTGTAGAAATGGAAAAAATCTCTCCACGTCCTATGCTTCTTCTCAGTGCAGCTGTTGATTTTGAACAGTATGCGGTCCAGTATGGAGTTGTCTGTGACCTTATTTCCGGCCCTATGTGTGGAAGGGCATATTTCAAAGAAGCTTTTACTGATCCTGCAACAAAAGACTGGGATACCTTAGAGGAATCCTTCTGTAGAATTGCACTACCGCGTATTAGACAGATAAGGACTCTGGCAAAAGTAACTGCTAATTCATGGTGGTACAAGTTTGAATGGATGAGTGAGGAAGCAAAATCTCTTATAAAGGAAGAAAGAGAAATTAAACCAGGAGTCAAAGCAGATTTCGGTTATTGAGGCAAAAAATAATGATAAACGAGGAAACAAATTTACCACTTTTTCGAAAATACGAGCATAATCCTATACTCACTCCTGCCCAGTGGCCCTATCCTGCAGCAAGTGTTTTCAATCCTGGTGCAGTAAAACATAACGGTGAAGTCTTACTTCTGGTAAGAGTGGAAGATAATCGAGGATTTTCACATCTTACATTAGCAAAAAGTAAAGATGGTAAAACTAACTGGGAAATTTCTCCCTCACCCACCTTCCAATCCAGTCCTCGGTATCATGAAGAACGATGGGGAATTGAAGATCCAAGGATTGTGTGGCTGGAAGAAAAAAATGCCTATGCAATTACCTATGTATCTTTCTCCATAGGTGGCCCCTTAGTTTCTCTTGCTCTTACCAAAGACTTTGTGAACTTCCGAAGGATGGGGCCATTGGTCCCACCTGAAGATAAAGATGCCTCTTTATTCCCCAGAATGATCAAAAATCGATTCCTCCTTATACATCGTCCTATAATCCGGGGTGAAGCACATATTTGGCTTTCTTTTTCTCCTGATCTTGTTCATTGGGGAGAACACCAAATACTAATGCCGGCCAGACAAGGATGGTGGGATCAGGATAAAGTTGGATTGGGTCCACCCCCTATTGAAACTCCAGAAGGTTGGCTTTTAATTTACCACGGTGTTAGAAGGACAGCTTCTGGAAATCTTTATCGAGTAGGGATGGCTCTTCTGGACTTGGAAGAACCCTGGAAAGTGGTAAGAAGAACTCCGGGTTGGGTCTTGGCACCCAGTAAAGTATATGAACAAATAGGATTTGTGCCTGGTGTTGTTTTCCCTACAGGTGCAGTTTTAGAGGAAGATGGTGAATTGAAACTCTACTATGGTGCAGCGGATAACTATGTGGCACTTGCCACAGCCAATATAAACGAACTTTTAGAGTATCTCAAAAAGCACGGTGGATAGAACCCAAAAATCGCAATAAAAAACATCAAAAACCTTAAAAGGCTTGATATAATTGGGCAAGAAGAACTAAAAAACCTTTTTCAGGAAAAAACAGAAATCCCTTCCTCTTTATGCAAGCCCTTTCCAGAACTCAAAACAGGTTTCCTCCCCGAATCCTTGCCTGTAATGACACTCTCCCTTAATCTCCCAATCCCTTTATTCATGCCTTTTTCAGAAATCAGGGTGTCAAACTTGAGTTAAATCTACCCTAAAATCATTTACCTTTTACTTTCAGTCTTTTCTTTATCAAGAAATTTTTTTATGAAAAAAGCAAATTTTCTGAAATCATCAAGTTTTTTCAAATTTTCGTAAACCTTTTTTAAATCAAGATAAAGATATTCATGAACTATTATGTTTCTAAAAGCTACCATTCTCTTCAACACATTTTTGTATTCAGAAGAAATAACACCTTTTTCTTCTAAAATATTTGCTATATCTGAAGCTTTTTCCGGTGATCTCCAACCTTTTTCTGAAATAATATGTGAACTTATATCAATTATACACTCTATACCTGTTTCAAATTCTTTTAAAATAGCATTTTGTAATTCCCAACTTCTTTCAAACTTTTTATAAGGAACCCCTTTTTTACTTTCCAATCGTTTTATACTTTCTTCAAGTCTTTCAAGTCTTTTGATTATTATATCCTCACATACCATATTTACCCTCTTCTATCCTTTTTAAAATACCTTTTTTAAATCTTTCATAGTAATACTGCATGTCAAAATACTCCTTTAAATTCTTTACAAGAAATGAAATCCTCTTTTTTTCATCTTTCGAGAATAAAAGTTTTCCATTTCTCAAAGAATGATGGATAAATAAAGGGGAGGCTTCATTCAAAATTATCAAATCCACTTCATCTGTTTTTAAAATATCTGTTATAAGGGAATTCAAGGAAATTTTTCTATCAAAAATTTCCTGATTATTTTCAATATATACTGCTATATCAAAATCACTTAAAGGACACCTCTTCCCTTTAGCATAACTTCCTATGATGTAGGCAAATATAATATCTTTTTCCTTCTCCAACCTTTCCTTTAATTCACTTAAAAGAGAATTTAAATTATGCCTTATCAAATTTTTTCGTATCATTGCAAAATATTATACCCTAAAACATGTTTGATCAACTTTGAGAGTTTCCGCTAAAAATTCTCAAAATTCTTAAAATCAAGGAAATAAAAGGGATAGAATAAGTGTGGTGAAAATTAAGGAGGGATAGAGGAGGAGCCCTTTCCAGAACTCAAAATAGGATTTCCTCCCGAATCCTTCCGTGTAATGACACCTCTCCCTTAATCTCCCAATCCCTTTATTCATACCCTTTTTAGAAATCAGGGTGTCAAAGGTGAGTGAGGATAAGTAGAGGGGAGTTCATTGGCTTATAGGGAAAGGGGCTGGTTAAATCACAGACTTTGTAAGAGCACCTTTTAGAATGGCACAAATCCCTCTTCCAAAGTGGATGGAAAAAATGCTTGACTTTAATTTAAAATTTTTGTTTACTAATCAAAAGGAGGTGAAAGATGGGAGGGAAAAAGGTTCAGATAATTGTGTTATTGTTGATAATAGTAGGTGCATTAGGAGTGATTGTAAAACAGCTTATGCCTAAGCAATATACTTATGAGACAGTTTTGATTGATACAGAAGCAAAGGTTCTTTATAAAGCTTTAGTAAAACCAGGAACAAAATTCCCTGTAAAAAGTCCTTACAGTAAGAAGAAAACAGCCTATCCAGCTTATCAATGTATGAAGTGTGGAGCTATTTTCCCTTATACTCCTCCTCCGCCACCAAAGCCAGGTCAAGAGGTTCCCCCTGACTATGGAATACCTAAATGTCCTCAGTGTGGTTCTCTGGAGGTTACTGTCCCTAAGCTCCCGGAAGGGAAAAAGTTCATTAAGTTAAAGTGATTTTTTGATTTCTTTAATTTTTTTTATTAAAAGGGGAACTACCTCAAAAAGGTCTCCTACTATTCCGTAAGTAGCTACATTAAAGATGGGTGCTTCAGGGTCTTTGTTTATGGCCACGATAATTTCAGAAGATTTCATTCCTACCAAGTGTTGGATAGCTCCGGAGATACCTACAGCAATGTAGAGTTTTGGCTGGACAGTTTTTCCTGTCTGTCCCACTTGATGGTAAGAAGGTATCCAGCCGGCATCAACAGTGGCTCGAGATGCCCCTACTGCTCCTCCCAATAGATGAGCAAGTTCTCGTATAAGTGCAAAATTCTCTGCTTTACCCAATCCTCTACCTCCTGAGACTATTATTTCTGCTTCCTGGAGGTCTACTGTATCTTCTTCCACTTTGAGAAACCCTTTTGGGTAGGTGAGTCTGTGGGAAGGTTGGAGAGAAGGGGAGAATTTTCTAATTTTAGCCACTTTGGATGTTTTGTCCGGTTTTTTCATCACATGAGGTCTTACTGTAGCCATTTGTGGTCTGTGATAAGGAGTAAGAATTGTAGCCATTATGTTTCCTCCAAAAGCGGGTCTTGTCTGGAGGAGTAGTCTTTTTTCTACATCAACATCCAGATCTGTGCAGTCTGCAGTTAAGCCCGTCATGAGTCTTGCTGCAAGTCTTGGTGCAAGTGTTCTTCCCCAAGAAGTGGCGCCCATAAGGAAGATTTCTGGTTTTTCCTTTTTAAGTGCATCATCCAGAGCCTGGGTATAGAAACCCAGTTCTCTTTCTTTAAGATTCTCGTGGTCTATTATTAATACCTCGTCTGCACCGTAACTGCCAAGTATTTCAGCAAGACTATCATCACCTCCAATGGATACTCCTACAAGATTCACACCAAGTTTATCTGCCAGTTTCCTACCCACACCCAAAAGTTCCAGGGTGACTGGATGAATTTCGTCCTCTTTCTTTTCCACATACACCCATACTCCTCTATATTCTGCATCTTTTCTTATTTCTTTGATTTCCATTTCGATGGCTTGATTTTTACATGCATCAATACAGATTCCACAAAGGTTACAATGGGGGAGGACAACTACTTTTTTATCTTCCAGTTTTAAAGCGTTTAAAGGACAAACAACAACACATCTACCACATCCATTACATTTCTCTAAGATGATTTTTAGACCCATGAAAATTACTTGGTTTCCTCTTTAAGGAGTTCTACCTGAGCCATGAGGGCTCCATCCCCTTTCCTATAACCTGTCCGGATTATCCGAACATGTCCTCCCGTGCGGGAAGATAAATGGGGAAGTAATTGGTGAAAAAACTTTTTGTAAGCATTTTTATTTTTTAACCATACGGATACTTCTCTTCGAGAAGAAAGGTCCCCTTTCTTAGCTTTTTCAATGAGTCTATCAGCTACTTGTTTTAATGCTTTTGCTTTAGCAAAGGTAGTGGTGATTTTTTCGTGTTCTATTAAGCTGGTGAAAAGGTTTCTCAGTATGCTTCGAGTGTGTTCTGCATCCGAACCCAATTTAATTTTCTTTTGTCTATGCCTCATTTCCCTTTACCTTTTAAGGAAAGGCCTAAGGAACTCAAGAGATTTTTAACTTCCTCAAGAGATTTTTTCCCAAAATTTTTATTCCCCAAAAGCTCTTTTTCACTACATTGAATCAATTTCCCAATTGTAGTTACATCTGCTGCCTTTAAAGCATTAATTACCCTTTCTGAAAGGTCAAATTCATCTACTGAACGAGTTAAGATTTCTTCTGAGACACTGCTTGAAGATGGAGTTTCTTTTGGCTCTTTTTTGGGACGCACTCCAGGAGTTAATAAGAAATTAAAGTGTTCGATTAATATGCGAGATGCCTGTTCAACAGCGTTCTGGGGTGTTACTGTTCCATCTGTCCAGACTTCCATTATTAGTTTTTCATAATCGGTTAGTTTCCCTACCCGGACATTCTCCATAGTGAAGTTTACCTTTTTTATTGGGGAGAAAATTGCATCTAAGGGGATAATACCTACGGGAGGTTTTTCTTCAATTCTTCTCTCAGCTGGTTCAAATCCTTTCCCCCATTTAACTGTTAATTCCATTTTTAATTTCCCACCTTTTGAAAGTGTTGCAATATGAAGATGGGGGTTTAACACTTCCACATTTTCACTTCCTTTAAGGTCGTTAGCTCTTACTTCGCCTTCTTCTTCCACTTCTAATGTGAGCTTTTCTGGGCCAGGTGTATTCAATTTCACAATTACATGTTTAAGGTTATTCAGAATTTGTGGCACATCTTCAACCACTCCAGGAAGAGTTGAGAATTCATGTAATGCTCCCTCAATTTTCACTTCAGTAATTGCGCATCCTGGGATGGAAGAAAGGAGGACTCTTCTCAAAGCGTTTCCTAAGGTTGTAGCATATCCCCTCTCCAAAGGATAAACCACGAATTTCCCATAGGTGGCAGTTAACTTTTCCCAGGTATAATTTTCTGGCATTACAAAATCTACCTGTTCCTTTAACATTTCACATCCCCCTTTTCCATTAACGGGAATACAATTCCACTATCAGATGTTCCTGCACCGGAATGTCTATTTCTTCTCGAGTGGGGAACCTGATAACTCTTCCCATCATCCCTGTGCGGTTGACGGTTAGCCATTCAGGAATAGGTCTTTCAGGAACTGTTTCCAGAATTTTCTCCATCTGAGACCTTTTGTTTTCCCTTACTTCAATAATATCTCCTTCTTTCACTAAATAGGAAGGTATGTCTACTTTTTTACCGTTTACCTGGAAGAATCCATGGTTCACCAGCTGTCTGGCCTGTCGTCTACTGGCTGCAAACCCCATCCGATAAATTACATTATCCAATCTACGTTCCAAAAGGGTTAAGAAAACTTCTCCCGTAACTCCCTTTTTGCTTTGAGCCAGATCAAAAAATCTCCGAAATTGTTCTTCTCTCATCCCATAGATCCTTTTAAGTTTTTGTTTCTCTCTTAATCGCATACCATAATCAGAGAGTTTAACGGGCCTGTCACCATGGATTCCGGGAGGTTTCGGTCTTCTTTCCAGTGGACATTTGGGAGTATCACATTTCTCTCCTTTAAGATAGAGTTTTACTCCTTCTCTCCTGCATAGACGACAAACCGGACCTGTGTATCTACCCATGGCTATACCCTTCTCCTCTTAGGTGGTCTACATCCATCATGGGGGATAGGGGTAACATCCTTAATCATCACCACATTGAGTCCCCCGGTTTGGAGTGCTCTTATTGCTGCTTCCCTTCCTGCGCCCGGTCCCTTGACCCGGACTTCCACTTCCTTTACACCATACTCTTGTGCTTTCCTGGCTGCTTGCTGAGCTGCTAATTGTGCTGCAAAAGGAGTGCTTTTCCGTGTCCCTGTGTATCCCACTGTCCCTCCAGAAGCCCAGCAGAGTGTATTACCTTCTGGATCAGTAATGGTGATGATTGTATTGTTAAAGGTGGCCTTTATATGTGCTATTGCCCGCGGGACTGTGCGGGTTATCTTTTTTCTTCTTCTTTTTTTCCTTTTAGCCATTCTTTACTCCTTTTTCTTTTTCTTAGCCATCATCTCCTTAACTTTCTTTCTCAATACACCTACCGTTTTCCTGGGCCCTTTTCTTGTCCTGGCATTGCATCGGGTTCTTTGTCCTCTTACAGGAAGTCCCAAACGGTGTCTTATCCCCCTATAACAACCGATATCAATCAATCTTTTTATATTTTGAGCCACTTCTTGACGGAGAGCACCTTCAATCTTGTAATTTCTCTGGATAAAGGAAGCAATCTGGGAAAGCTCGTCAGGTGTGAGGTCCTTTATTTTCTTGTTTTTATCTACACCTGTGGCTTTTAAAACTTCGTTTGCCCTGGAAATACCAATGCCATAAATGTAGGTTAACCCTATATCCACTCTTTTATTATCCGGAATTTCTACACCCAAGATTCTTGCCATTTTACTCCTCTCCCATTATTTTTGCCTCTGTTTATGCTTGGGATTGGAACATATAACCCTTACCGTTCCTTTCCTCCTTATTATCCTGCACTTTCCACAAATTTTTTTCACAGAGGCTCTTACTTTCATTTTTCTCCTCACTTATGTCGGTAAATTATTCTTCCTCTTGTTAAATCGTAAGGGGAAAGTTCCACTGTTACTGTATCCCCGGGTAAGATTCGAATGAAATGCACTCTCATTTTGCCTGATACATGGGCAAGGACTTTATGGCCATTTTCAAGTTCCACCTTGAACATGGCATTCGGTAAAGCTTCCACAACTTTCCCCTTAACCTGTATTTTCTCTTTCTTGTCCATAATCCACTATAACCTTTTCTATCCTTTTATAAATCTCCTCCGCCTGGCCTTCCGCACTTATCTCTTTTAGTTTATTCCTCTCTTTATAAAATTTCAAAACTTCTGCTATTTCCTTTTCATAAACTTCTAATCTTTTTCTTATAACTTCTTCCTTATCGTCCTCTCGTTGATAGAGAGGACCACCGCATTCATCACATATCCCCTCTTTCTTAGGGGGTATGTTAATGAGGTGGTATATTCTACCACACCGTGAGCATATTCTTCTACCTGAAAGACGGGAAATGATGGTTTCTGCGGAGACTTTGAAGTTTATAGCCAGATCAACCTCTATTCTTTCTTCTTCCAGGATTTGGGCTTGCCTTAAGTTTCTTGGGAATCCATCCAAAATAAATCCTTTAGAAGCATCTAAATGGTTTTTGAGCAATTCCACCACTAATTCATCCGGGACAAGAAGACCTTTATCCATGTATTCTTTTGCTTTAAGCCCCAGTTCACTTTTTTTCTTAATTTCTTCTCGCAGGAGGTCTCCTGTGGAAAGATGTTTCCATCCTTTCCTTTCCTCAAACATATCCGCAAGTGTGCCTTTACCCGCACCAGGAGGCCCCAAAAAGATTAGTTTAAGGTTCATTAGAACCTCCCTCTCAATCTACCTTTAGTGATAAAACCTTCGTATTGCCTCATAAGGAGATGCGATTCTATCTGTTGAAGAGTATCTAAAGCCACTCCCACCACGATAAGCAGGGAAGTTCCACCAAAATAGAAGGGGACATGAAGCCATTTTGTTAAAAATATTGGCAGTAAGGCAATGACTGCCAGATAAAGACCACCAGGGAAAGCTATACGAGTCATTATTCTATCAAGATATTCAGCAGTGGCTTTTCCTGGACGGATGCCTGGAATAAATCCACCATATCTTTTGATGTTGTCTGCTATTTCTTGTGGGTTGAAGGTGATTGCAGTATAAAAATAGGTGAAAAAGACAATTAAAATTGCATAAAGGGTCATCCCTACTGGATGATAGGTACTGAAGACCATGGCAAATTGTTTGAAGGCTGGATTGGAAGCACCGAAAAATGAGGTGATAGTTTGAGGAAATTGTAAGATGGAGATAGCAAAAATTATGGGTATCACACCTGCTTGGTTTACTCTTAATGGTAAGTAGGTGGTTTGACCACCGAAGACTCTTCTTCCCACTACTCTTCGTGCATACTGGACAGGGATTTTTCGTTGAGCCTGGGTAATAAGCACTACTCCTGCAACTACAAGAACCATAAATACTACCAAAATAGCGAATGAGAAAAGAGAAAACTGGCGGTTCCTGATAGATATTAAAGTTCTCATGAAGTAGACAGGATATCGTGCAACTATCCCTGCAAATATTATTAGAGAAATTCCGTTTCCAATACCCTTTTCCGTAATTTGTTCACCTAACCACATTAAAAAAGCAGTTCCTGCAGTGACAGTTATCATGGTAAGGAGTCGGAAAGACCAGCCTGGGAAAGGAACAATTAGCCTCCCCTGGAAATTTGCCGGATTCTCTAACCAGATAGCAATACCCAGAGATTGAAATAATGCTATGAACATAGTTCCAATTCGTGTATACTGCACAATTTTTCTTCTTCCTTCTTCTTCTCTTTGGAGTTTTTCTAAGTTTGGGAAGACAGGGATAAGCAGTTGGATGATGATGGAAGCGGTTATGTAGGGCATTATGCCCAAGGCGAAGATGGACATCCTGCGAAATGCACCACCTGCAAAGAGATCAATCATCCCAAAAATTGTGCCTCTCATTTGGTCAAAGAATTGAATTAATGCGGAGGAATCTATCCCGGGAACTGGGACATGAGCACCTACACGATAGACAGCTAATAATCCCAGAGTGACTAAAATTCTTCTTCTTAGTTCAGGTATCCGGAAAATATCACGGAAAGTGTCTAAGACCATAACAGTTTAAGAGTTTTGGATGATTTCTACTTTACCGCCCGCTTCTTCTATTTTCTTACGAGCTGAAGAAGAAAAAGCATGTGCTTTTACTACGAGGGGGACTTTTATTTCACCTTTACCCAGGATTTTTACTGGACAGTCTTTTTTCACCCAGCCTTTCTCTTCCAGGATCTCAGGAGTGATTTCCGTCTGAGGAGGGAAGACATTCAACCTTTCCAAATTGATTTCTTGATACTCAATTCTTCTGGGATTGTGAAATCCTCTTTTAGGGAGTCTGCGGTAAAGAGGCATCTGACCACCTTCAAATCCAGGATAATGGGGTCTACCGGAGCGTTGTTTAGCTCCTTCACTACCTCTCCCTGAGGTTTTCCCCCAGCCGGAAGAGGTTCCTCTACCCACTCTTTTCTTCTTCTTTTTGCTCCCCGGAGGTGGATGTAACTGATGGAGTTTCATCTTTCTTTTTCCTCACTTTATAAGCTTCCAGAGTCCTTTTTATTTCCTTTAACCCTTCTAAGGTTGCCTTCACTAAATTCACTGGATTATGGGAACCTAAGGATTTGGTTAAAACATCGCGGATTCCTGCTGCTTCCAAAACTGCTCTTGCAGCTCCACCTGCAATTACCCCAGTCCCAGGAGCTGCAGGTTTAAGGATTATCTTGGATGCGGAGAATTCGCCAGTTACTTCATGGGGTATAGTAGTGCCTTTGATAGGAACCTCTATCATATTTTTCTTGGCTTTGTTAGTAGCTTTTCTTATAGCGTCTGGCACTTCTTGTGCTTTACCCAGCGCCATCCCCACTCTTCCTTTTCCATCGCCTACAACTACTAAAGCAGAAAAGGCGAGTTTTTTCCCTCCTTTAGTGACTTTCCCCACCCGATTTATGCTAACCACTCGTTCAATATACTGGATTTCTTCTTCTTGGTTAAGGTTTTCCATTTCCATCCCTCTTTAAAATTTAAGTCCAGCTTCTCGAGCACCTTCTGCAAGTGCCTTCACTCTCCCATGGTATTTATATCCTGCTCGGTCAAAAACTACTTTTTCTATACCTTTTTCTAAGGCTTTTCGGCCAATAATTCTCCCTACCTCCCTTGCTCCTTCTACATTTCCCCCCTTTTTCCCTGTTGCTTTAAATTCCGGGGAGAGGGAAGAAGCAGCTACCAATACTCTTCCTTCATCGTCATTTATTATCTGAGCATAGATATGTTTCAAACTTCTAAAAACACAGAGTCTCGGTCTTTCCGCAGTTCCGTATACCTTTTTTCTTACCCGTCTATGCCTCCTTTTCCTTCTTTCTTCTTTTGTAAGTGCCATTTTATGCTTTTGCTCCTTTCTTACCGGGTTTCAAATGAACGATTTCCCCTTTGTATCTTATCCCTTTCCCTTTATAAGGATCAGGCGGTTTAATCCTTCTTATTTCTGCAGCTACCTCACCCACTTTTTGTTTGTCTATTCCCTCCACAGTAATAATAGTGTTTCTTTCTTTCCGGACGCTTAAAGTGATACCTTCAGGAGGTTGGAAGAATACTGGATGAGAAAATCCTACCTGTAAGATGAGTTTCTTCCCTTCCATCCGGGCTGAATATCCTGTGCCCACTATTTCCAGTTCTTTTTTATAACCTTGTGTAACTCCAATTACCATATTATTTAAAAGGCTTCGAATAAGTCCATGAAGAGCCTTTACTTTTCTTTCATCTGAACTCCTTTCCACACGAATTTTTCCATCTTCAGTAATCACTCGAATAGGGGAGGGGATTTCTAAGGATAATTTTCCTTTTGGGCCAGAAATTTCCACCTCCCCTTCCTTTATTGCTACATTTACTCCGGAAGGGATAGGAATAGGCTTTTTACCTACTCGTGACATTTTTCCCTCACCAAATATAACAAATTACTTTTCCTCCAATTCCTTCTTTTCTGCATTCCTCATCAGTTTTCAGTCCCTTTGAGGTGGAGATTATAGCTATTCCATACCCACTTTTCACGCGGGGGATCTCATCCCTTTTAACATAGATAAATGCACCGGGTCGGGAAACCTTCTTTACACCAGTTATAGCAGGCACACCGTTTTCTCCATATTTTAAATGAATATGGAGTTTCTTCTTAGGGCCTTCTTCAATTATGGAATAATACTCTATGAACCCTTCCCTTTGGAGAATTTTCGCTATTTCTTCTTTTAGTTTGGAGTGCTGGGTAATTATAAAAGGTTTCTTCACCATGCTACTTGTTTTTAAATGATTAAGAAAATCGGCTATGGGGTCGCTTACACTCATAATATCACTCCTTACCAACTTGCTTTTCTCATTCCTGGGATCATTCCCTGTAAAGCTAATTTCCTCAAGCATATTCGGCAGACACCAAATTTTCGGAAATATGCCCTTGCTCTTCCACACAACTTACAACGGTTATACTTGCGTGTCTTATATTTGGGTTCCTTCATTGCTTTAACCATTAATGCTTTTCGGGTCATTTACCCTCCTTTCTTTTTTCAAAAGGAAACCCCAACTCTTCAAGGAGACTCATGGCTTCCTCATCAGTCTCCGCTGAGGTAACCAGAGTTATATCCATACCCAAAACATGCTTTACCTGGTCATATTCTATTTCCGGGAAAATATACTGTTCAGAAACCCCAAAGGAGTAGTTCCCTCTTCCATCAAAAGAGTTGCGGGGTAGACCTCGGAAATCTCTCACTCTGGGTAAAGCAAAAGTGATTAATCGGTCAAGAAACTCGTACATCCTGTCACCCCTTAAAGTAACTTTACAACCAATAGGTCTCCCCTTTCTCAATTTGAAAGCAGCAATTGATTTTCTTGCTTTCCTTAATAATGGTTTTTGTCCGGTAATTAATGCCAGCTGTTCCATAGCTTCGTCGATTACTCCTGGGTCAGCAACCGCTTCTCCCACTCCCATATTAACTACAATTTTTTTTAAGCGAGGAACTTCCAATAAATTCTTATACCCCCATTTTTCCATCAGCTTCGGTACTACTTCCTGGAAATATTTTTGTTTAAGTCGTGGAATGTAGTTTTTTCCCATGGCTAATCTTTTTAAGTTTTCTCTAAAATTTCACCACATTTTTTGCAGTATCTTACCTTCGTCCCATCTTCAAGAAATTTTCTTCCCACTCTTACCCCTCTTTCACATCGTGGACAGTAAAGCATGACTTTGGAGATGTGAAGAGGCATCTCTATTTCCACAATCCCTCCCTGAGGATATCTTCGCGAAGGTCTCACAGCCTTCTTTGCAATATTTACTCCTTCCACTATGACTTTTTCCTCTCTGGGGAATACCCTCCTCACTTTCCCTCTTTTCCCTTTATCTTTTCCCCTTATTACAATCACCTCGTCCCCGCTTCTTATGGAAAACTTTGGCATTTTATACCACCTCAGGAGCTAAGGATATAATCTTAACAAAATTTTTCTCCCTTAACTCTCTTGGAACAGGGCCAAAAATTCTTGTTCCCACAGGGTTTCCTGCTTTATCTATAATTACCGCTGCGTTATGGTCGAATTTTATGTAGGTGCCGTCTTTCCGTCTCATTTCCTTCTTTGTTCTTACCACCACAGCCCTCACTTTGTCGCCTTTCTGGATATTACTGTGGGGGATAGCATCTTTTACAGATGCAACTATAATGTCTCCTATTCGTGCATACTTCTTTTTTGCTCCTCCTAAGACCTGAATACACATGATTTCCTTGGCTCCAGTATTATCAGCCACCTGGAGTTTTGTGTAGATCTGGATCATTTTTCCTTTTCTTCTTTCAAAATCTCTTTAACCACCCATCTTTTCAATTTGCTTAATGGTCTGCTTTCTTCAATTTTCACCCAGTCTCCTTCTTTTGCTTTGTTTTCAGGGTCATGTGCATAGAATTTCTTCCTTTTGGTGATGATCTTTTTATAAAGTGGGTGAGCTACTTTCCTCTCCACCAATACTACCACCGTTTTATCCATTTTGTCGCTTACTACTCTGCCAATTAAGGTCTTTTTCATCTTATCTCACCTTTAATTCTCTTTCCCTCAATATGGTTTTTATCCGGGCAATATCTTTCTTTACCTCTTTTATTTTGTGGGGATTTTCCAGTTGCCCCAAAACTTTCTGAGTTCGAAGATTGAACAACTGCTGGTAAAGTTCTTCTAACTTATGCTGAAGTTCTTCCGTAGTAAATTCTCTCCATTCTTTTGCCTTCATGCCAGCTCCATTACCTCTTTATAAGTTACAATTCTTGTTTTTACAGGCAATTTGTCTCCAGCAAGTTTTAATGCCTCCAATGCCTCGGTTTCCCCAACCCCGCCTATTTCAAAAATTATTGTTCCAGGTTTTACAGGTGCTACCCAGAATTCAACATTACCTTTCCCTTTCCCCATTCGTGTTTCCAATGGTTTTTTGGTTACAGATTTGTAACAGGCTACCCTTAGCCACATTTTTCCTCCCCGTTTAAGATGACGCACAATTGCCACACGAGCTGCTTCAATCTGCCGTGTAGTAAGCCAGGCAGGTTCCATAACTTTTAATCCATATTCACCAAATTGAAGGGTTGTAGCACGAGAAGCTTTACCTTTCAGCCTTCCCCTTTGCATTTTTCGATATTTTACTCTCTTAGGTATTAAACCCATTATTCCGCTCCCTCTTCTTTATCTAAAATAGTGTCTCCTTTATAAAGCCAAACCTTTACTCCAATGACTCCATATTTTGTTCTGGCTTCAGCAAATCCATAATCTACATCTGCTCGAATTGTTTGTAAAGGTATCTTTCCTTCCTTATACCATTCACTTCTTGCTATTTCTGCTCCTCCCAGTCTTCCAGAACATTTTATTTTCACTCCTTTAGCACCTGCTTCCATTGCTTGACTGACAGCTCGTTTCATTGCCCGCCGGAAATTAGCTCTTCTTTCCAATTGGAGGGCAACATTTTCTGCAATTAACTGAGCGTCAAGATAAGGGTTCTCCACTTCTCTTATATTTATCTCTGCTTGTTTCCCGGTCATTTCTTGTATCTCTGCTCTTAAACGATCCACTTCTGCACCTCTTCTCCCTATTACCACCCCTGGACGAGCGGTATAGAGGTCTATGGTGATTCTATCTTCAGTCCTGCTAATTTCTATTCTGGAGATACCTGCATAACCAAAGTTTTCTTTTATATATTTACGGATTTTCATATCCTCTACCAAATTTTTGGCAAATTCTTCCTTTGTAGGAGCAAACCAACGGGAGAACCATTCCTTATTTACTCCCAACCTAAAACCTATTGGATGAGTCTTCTGGCCCATTACCCTTTCTCCTCCAGTTTTATAAATACATGGGATGTCCGTTTTCTTATTGGATGTGCCCTCCCATAAGCAACCGGTCTAAATCTTTTCCAGCGAGGACCTTCATCTACCCGCACCTCTTTTACCCAAAGGTTATCTTGGTCTTTTTTATCGTTTTCAATGGCGTTGGCTATTGCACTTTTAAGGACTTTCTCTAAGATTCTTGCCCCTTTTTTTGGCACAAATTTCAAGATGCTTAAAGCTTCATCTACATGTTTTCCCCTTATTAATTCAGCTACTGGTCTCAATTTTCTCGGCGATATTCTTACAAATCTTAATCGGGCAAGCATTTTTTCCCTCAATTACTTAGGAGCCCTGGATCGTTCAGTATGTGCCCCGTGCCCTTTGAAGGTGCGTGTGGGGGCAAATTCACCTAAGCGATGGCCAACCATATTTTCTGTAACATAGACACTTATAAAGGTTCTCCCATTATGAACTAAGAAGGTGTGTCCAACAAATTCGGGAACGATCATGGAAGCTCGGGACCAAGTGCGAATAGGTTTCCTATCCCCGGTTTCCTTTGCCTTCTTCACCTTTTTCAAAAGTTTTGGATCCACAAAAGGTCCTTTTTTCTTGGACCTGGACATCTCACTTCCTCCTCTTTATGATAAATTTGTCAGAAGGCTTTTTCTTCCGAGTTTTCCTTTCCGGTTTACCCCAAGGAGAACATGGATGCCTTCCACCATGAGACCGTCCTTCACCACCCCCTAAGGGATGATCTATGGGGTTCATTGCAGTTCCTCTAACTTTTGGTCTTCTGCCCAGCCATCTGCTTCTTCCTGCTTTTCCCAATGTAACCATTTCATGGTCTAAATTCCCTACCTGTCCAATGGTAGCCTTGCACTTCAAAAGAACTTTTCTAATTTCTCCTGAAGGAAGCCTTAATATAGCGTATTTTCCCTCTTTTGCCAAGAGTTGAACTGCACTTCCTGCTGAACGAGCCATCTGGCCACCTTTACCCGGTGTTAACTCCACATTGTGGATCATCACTCCCACAGGAATTTTCTCCAGAGGCAGAGCATTCCCTATTTTTGGAGGAGCATTCTCTCCACTCATTACTTCATCACCCACTTTTAATCCTTCAGGTGCTATGATGTATCTTTTTTCTCCATCTTCATACTGAAGGAGAGCTATTCGTGCACTTCGATTAGGGTCATATTCAATGGCAATGACTTTAGCTCTAATTCCGTCCTTATCCCGTTTGAAATCTATTATGCGGTAAAGTCGTTTATGCCCACCCCCTCTTCTTCTTACCGTAATCTTCCCTTGCTGGGTGGATCTGCCTGCCTTTTTATGAAGAGGGACTACCAGACTCTTCTCCGGTTCATCTTTGGTTATCTCCTCAAAAGTGGAAGCAATCCTAAACCTTTGAGAAGGGGTTACCGGTTTTAAAGCTTTTGTACCCATTTTTTTCCTTTAACCTATTATGTCAATTTTATGCCCGGGTTTGAGTTTTACAATAGCCAATTTTATCCTGGGAGTATACCCTTTCTCCCAGTATCTCAGTCTTTTTGGTTTCCCCTTTCGGTTAAGTATATTAACCTTTTCCACTTTTACACCAAAGATTTTCTCCACCGCTTCTTTTACCTGTTGACGGTTAGCATCGGTGGCTACCTGGAAATAATACTGATTGTTTTTTTCCATGGCAATCATGGCTTTTTCCGTAATCCAGGGTTTTATGATTATCTGGGTAGGTAATTTCCCACTCATACTCTCACCTCTTCCAGTTTTTTAATAGCATCTTTTGTGAATACTGCCCAGTCACAGGTTAAGAGGTCATATGGATTTAGGCAAATTGGGTCTCGCAATCTTACATTTTCTAAGTTTTTTATTGCTCTCCTAACAATTTCCGGTGCTTTATCCAAAACTAATAACACTTTTTCATCCACTTTTAGATTCTTAAGCACTTTCTCCACTTCTTTTGTTTTTCCCTCTTTTACCGGGAGGTCTTCCAGGACTTTTATCCTTCCTTCCTCTCTTAATGAAGAGAGGACTGAATAAAAGGCTATCCTTTTCTTCTTTTTGGGTATGGTGTAGTAATAATCCCGAGGTTTGGGTCCAAAGATTATTCCTCCACCTCTCCATAAAGGAGAGCGGATAGAACCCGCTCTTGCTCTTCCCGTATGTTTTTGGGGCCAGGGTTTTGCGCCACCACCTCTTACTTCTCCTCTTGTCTTTGTAGAAGCAGTTCCCTGCCTCTGGTTGGCCAAATACATTCTCACATACTCCCAAACCACATGGGGTCGAGGAGGATAAGCAAAGAGTTCCTCCTTTACTTCTATTTTCCCCGCTTCTTTCCCTTCCGGATTGTAAACTGGTAGTTCCACCATGACTATTTCTTAGGGTTCTTTATAATTACATAACTTCCATTATGGCCAGGAACCGCACCCTTTACTAAAAGGAGATTACTGTCCTTTCTTATTTCCACAATTTCCAGATTCTTTACCGTTACTCTTTCTCCACCAGTTCTCCCAGGCATCTTCTTACCTTTCCATACTCTTCCTGGCCAGCTATGGGCTCCTATTGCTCCAGGTCTTCTATGCCATTGTTTTGTTCCATGAGAAGCTGGCCCACCACCAAATCCCCATCTTTTAACAACGCCTTGAAATCCTTTACCTTTGGATATCCCTTCTACATCCACATATTTATACCCTTCCAAAATATCCACCTTGATCACATCGCCTTCTTTCACTTCATCCAAGTTTTCCCAACGGAATTCTCGAAGGATTCTTTGAGGTTTTACTCCATGTTTTCTGAAATGTCCCAGAAGTGGCTTAGTTACTTTTTTTTCTTTTATCTCTTCAAATCCCAATTGGAGTGCAGAGTATCCATCTTTTTCCTCGGTTTTTTTCTGGACAACTACACAGGGGCCTGCTTTTATAACCGTCACAGGAATAACTCTCCCTTCCTCTCCAAATATTTGTGTCATACCCAATTTTTTCCCTATTAGACCCACCATTTTTAGAGTTTTATTTCAACATGGACACCAGCAGGTAGGCTCAACCTCATTAAAGCATCTATGGTTTTGGGTGTGGGATCGATTATTTCCAGAAGTCTTTTATGAGTCTTTATTTCAAAAGTTTCCATGGATCTCTTGTCAATATGGGGAGAGCGAGGGACAGTATACCTTTCTATCTTTGTAGGGAGGGGAATAGGCCCTACCGTCTTTGCACCAGTTCTTTCTGCAGTTTGAATGATTTCCCGACAGGAGGCATCAAGAATCCTGTGGTCATAAGCCTTAAGTCTCACCCTGATTTTTTGCTGTTCTCCAGCCATTATTAATCTCTCCCCTTCCTCCTTTTGCCCTAATTTTTGTAATTTAAGGGTGTTATTTTATTTAATTATTTCTGTTACCACACCTGCTCCAACGGTCTTACCACCCTCTCTGATAGCAAACCGCAACCCAGGTTCTATTGCTACAGGCTTTATCAGTTCAACTTCCATTTCAATGTTATCACCAGGCATTACCATCTCTACCCCTTCAGGTAGTTTTATCGTGCCCGTTACATCAGTGGTTCTCATGTAGAACTGAGGTTTATATCCGCTGAAGAAAGGTGTGTGTCTACCACCTTCTTCCTTGGTAAGAACATAAACCTGTGCTTTGAAAGTGGTGTGAGGAGTTATGGAACCAGGAGCAGCTACTACCATTCCTCTTTCTACCTCGTCTTTTCCAATACCTCTCAGAAGGATACCAATATTGTCGCCAGCTACTGCTTCATCCAGTTCTTTCCGGAACATTTCCAGAGAGGTGGCTACTGTCTTTCTGGTATCCCCAAGTCCTACTATTTCTACTTCATCACCAGGTCTTATTCTCCCTCTTTCTACTCTTCCTGTTACCACAGTTCCTCTTCCAGTTATGGAGAAGATGTCTTCAATTGCTAAAAGGAAAGGTTTATCCACTTCTCTAACTGGTTCAGGGATATACTCATCTACTGCTTTTAAGAGTTCCCAAATTCTGCCACATTTTTCACACTCTTCTTTTCCACACCCGCATTCCAGTGCCTGTAGTGCACTACCCTTTATAACTGGAATATCGTCTCCTGGATACTCATACTTGGAGAGGAGTTCACGAACTTCCAGTTCTACTAATTCTAAGAGTTCCTCGTCATCTACTTGATCTATTTTGTTCAGGAAAACAACCATCGCGGGGACATTTACCTGGCGGGAAAGTAGTATATGTTCTCTGGTTTGAGGCATTGGCCCATCAGCTGCACTCACCACCAGTATTGCTCCATCCATTTGGGCAGCACCAGTAATCATGTTCTTGATGTAATCTGCGTGACCTGGACAGTCAATGTGAGCATAGTGCCTTTTCTCTGTCTCGTACTCAATATGTGCTATTTGAATTGTAAGACCTCTTTCTTTTTCCTCTGGTGCTTTATCTATTTCATCCAATGATTTGAATTCTGCCCATCCCTTCTTGGAAAGAACCATGGTTATGGCACTGGTAAGGGTACTCTTCCCATGGTCAACATGACCAATGGTTCCCACATTAAGGTGGGGTTTCTTCCTTTCGAACTTTTCCTTTGGCATTTTCCTTCACCTCCCTTACTAATATTCTTCCATTAATTTCTTAGCCAATTCCTCTGGAACCTCCATAAATTTGGAGAATTCCATTACATAACTCCCTCGTCCTTGGGTGAGGGAGCGAAGGATTGTAGCATAACCAAACATTTCTCTCAAGGGGACATATGCAATAATGATAGTGGTTTTTCCTCGATGTTTTATTTCCTCAATTTCTCCATTTCTTGCATTTAAATCCCCTAAGACTTGGCCTAAATACTCTTCTGGGATCACCACTTCTAACCGCATAATAGGTTCGAGTAAATAGGGTTCAGCTTTTTTTAATCCTTCTCTTACTGCAATACTTGCTGCCGTATAAAATGCCAAATCTGAAGAATCTACTTCGTGATAAGAACCATCAATTAGATGAACTTTAATCCTTATTACTGGATATCCTGCAAGGACTCCTGTTTCAAGGGCTTCTTTAACCCCTTTTTCCACAGCTGGGATATACTGGGAAGGTATTACTCCTCCCTTTATTTCGTTTATAAATTCAAATTCTTTATCTTCGGAAGGTTCTAATTTTAAGACTACATGACCATAGTGGCCTCTTCCACCTGTTTGGCGAATAAACTTCCCTTCCTGAACAACTTCCTTTCTAATTGCTTCCCGGTAGGAGACTTGAGGTTTCCCTAAGCGTGCCTGAACCTTGAATTCACGGATTAGCCTTGTAGCTAATACTTCCAGATGGAGTTCACCCATCCCTGAGAGGAGTGTTTGCCCGGTTTCAGGATCATACTTTACTTTGAATGTTGGGTCTTCTTCTTCCAATTTTCTTAAAGCTACAGTAAGCTTTTCTGCTTCATCTTTGTTTCTTGGTTCAATAGCCAGAGAGACCACAGGTTCTGGAAATCTGGGTTTCTCCAAGATTATGGGATGGGAGCGGTCACATAAGGTGTCCCCAGTAAATGTTTCTTTTAATCCAATTAATCCAACAATTTCTCCTGCATGCCCTTGCCTTCGTTCTTCTTTTTTGTTGGCGTGAAGTAAAAGAATTTTAGAAATTCTCTCTTCTTTGCCACGGGTGGCGTTGAAGACTTTTTCACCCGGTTTAATCTTTCCTGAATAAATTCTTGCATAAGTAAGTCTACCCACAAAAGGGTCTGTAGAAATCTTAAATGCTAATGCTGAAAAAGGTGCAGATACGGAAGGTTTTCTCTCAATTTCTTCTCCTGTTTTGGGATGGATGCCTTTAATGGGAGGGATATCCATAGGGGAAGGGAGAAATTTGACAATAGCATCTAATAAAGGTTGGATACCTTTATTTTTTAGGGCTGAACCACAAAGAACCGGCACCCAAAATTTTTCCAAAGTGGCTTTTCTAATGGCTTTTTCCATTAATTCAGGGCTTATTTCTTCACCCTCCAAATACTTTTCCAGTATTTCTTCTTCTATTTCTCCCAATTGCTCTATCAATTTTTCCTGCCATTTTTCCGCTTCTCTTCTCTCCTCAGGAGTAAGTTCTCTCACTTCAAATTCTTGGCCAAGTTCATCTTTCTCATATAAAATTGCTTTCATTCTCACCAAATCAATCATTCCACGAAAATTCTCCCCTTCCCCAAGTGGGAGTTGAAGGACTAAAGGTTGAGCATCCAATTTTTCTTTCATTTCATCAATGGTGGCAAAGTAATCTGCTCCAACTCTATCCATTTTATTTATAAAAGCAATGCGTGGCACTTGGTATTTATCTGCTTGATGCCAGACAGTTTCTGATTGGGGTTCTACTCCACCTACTCCACAGAAGATAGCAATTGCTCCGTCTAAGACACGTAAGGATCTTTCCACTTCCGCAGTAAAGTCCACATGGCCGGGTGTATCAATGATATTTATCCGGTGTTCTTTCCAAAAACAGGTGGTTGCTGCAGCGGTTATAGTTACTCCTCTCTCTTTTTCTTGATCCATCCAATCCATAGTAGCAGTTCCTTCATGGACTTCCCCCATCCGATATATTTTCCCAGTATAGAAAAGTATTCTTTCGGTGGTGGTGGTCTTCCCTGCATCAATATGTGCCATTATTCCAATATTTCTTATAAGTTCCAGTGGATAAATATCCTTCATCTTTACCTCTTCCAGAAGGGTGGAATTAAGTGTTACCATCTGTAATGAGCAAAGGCTCGGTTTGCTTCCGCCATTTTATGGGTGTCTTCTTTCTTCTTTATGGAAGCCCCTTCACCACGATAGGCGTCTATAATTTCTTGAGCTAATCTTTCAGACATAGGGGCGCCTTTTCTTCCTCGAGCAAATTCAATTATCCATTTCATGGCCAAGGATATGCTACGTTCGGGTCTTACTTCCATTGGGATTTGATAGGTGGCGCCTCCCACTCGGCGTGGTCTCACTTCCAGGATTGGCCTTACATTGTTGATGGCTTGTTTGAAGACTTCTAAAGGATCTTCATTTTTGATTCTCTGGGAGATGATATCCAAGGCTTCATAGAAGATTTTTTGAGCTTTGCTCTTTTTTCCATCCCACATAAGCTTGTTGATGAACTTAGCTACCAGCGTGCTACCGAACTTTGGGTCGGGTAAAATTTCCCTCTTGGGTGCTCTCCTTCTTCGCATTTTTTCTCTCCAGGTTTTAAGATTCTGCTCTTGTCCCGTATTTTGAACGAGACTTTTTCCTTCCCTCTACACCCGAAGCATCAAGGGTTCCCCGGATGATATGGTATCTAACACCGGGTAAATCCTTAACTCTTCCACCTCTAACCAAAACGAGTGAGTGTTCCTGCAGATTGTGTCCTTCACCTGGAATATAAGCTGTTATCTCAATACCAGTGGAGAGTCTCACTCGGGCAACTTTTCTTAAAGCAGAGTTAGGTTTCTTAGGAGTGACAGTATATACACGAGTACAAACTCCCCTCCGTTGAGGAGCTTTTTTAAGAGCAGGGCTCTTTGATTTATAAGTGGGTTTATGTCTGCCCTTCCGTACCAGTTGATTCAAGGTCGGCACTTTTCACAACCTCCACTTCTCTATACTGTCTCCAACCCGTTCCTGCAGGAATAAGGTTGCCTATTATAACATTCTCCTTAATCCCTTTCAATTCATCTCTTTGCGCATATACCGCTGCACGAGTTAATACTCTGCTGGTTTCCTGGAAAGAAGCTGCAGCAATGAAACTACTTGAAGAAAGGGAAGCTTTAGTGATACCCAGAACCAGAGGTCGTGCCTGAGCAGGTCTTCCTCCTTCACGAATTACTCTTTCGTTTTCTTCCTGGAACTTGAATTTGTCTACTTGTTCACCCCACAGGAAATTGGTGTCTCCTGGATCTTCAATCTGAACTTTCTTCAGCATCTGACGGATGATAAGTTCTATATGTTTATCGTTAATCTTTACTCCTTGTAGTCGGTAAACTTCCTGAATTTCATTGAGAAGATGGTACTGAAGTCTTCTTTCACCTTCAATTCTGAGGATTTCCTGAAGGACTACTGGACCATCGGTGAGTTTCTGCCCTGCTTCTACCCGGTCACCCACATCTACTTCAATATGTTTACCAGGTGGAACTCTATATTCTCTTATTTCACCATCATCCGCCTCAATTATTATCTTCCTTTCTTTTTCTTCTCTTACAATCTTCTTAACCACACCATCGATCTCTGTGACTACTGCAGGATCTTTCGGTTTTCTTGCCTCAAAGAGTTCGGAAACTCGAGGTAAACCACCCGTAATATCCGTAGCTTTTACTACTTCCCTCATGGTTTTTGCCAGCATATCCCCTGCTTTTACTTCCGCACCATTTTCTACAACAATATGGGTATTTATGGGGAGGGGATAGATTCTTTCTTCTCCAGTTTTTTCATTTTTGACTCTTATGGCTGGCTGAAATTGTGGACGATGTTCAATAATTACCATTTCTTTAAGGCCAGTCTCTCTATTTATTTCTTCCTTTACTGTAATGTCAGGTATGATTTCTTCAAATTCCACTTTACCATCAATCTCAGAGAGGAAAGGTCTGACATAAGGATCCCATTCTACAAGAACTTCCCCAGACTTAACTTCTACTCCTTCCTCTACTTTAATAATTGCCCCTACAGGGATCTTGAATTTCTCCACTTCTTTACCTTCTTCATCCAAGAGTATTATCCAACCATTTCGGTTAAGGACCAATTTCTGGCCATTTTTCTCAATGGCTTTAAGGTTAACAAATTTAACCCTACCTCCCTTCATTGCTTGATACTGGCTTTCTCCCACAATTCGGGTAGCCATTCCACCAATGTGGAAAGTTCTTAAAGTGAGCTGAGTGCCTGGTTCACCTATAGCTTGAGCAGCCATTATTCCTACTGCTTGTCCTACTTCTACCATTTCACCAGTGGCTAAATCTCTACCGTAGCATTTTTGACATACACCCATCCGGTTTTCACAGGTGAGCACAGACCTAATAGGAACTTCTTCTACTCCTGCTTCCTCAATGATTTCAGCTTTCTCAGGAGTGATTTCTTCACCAGCCTTAACTATTACATCTCCCAATGAAGGAATACGAATGTCTTCCAGCGCTATTCTACCGGCAATTCTTTCACGGAGAGGTATTATTACTTTCCCTCCGATTTCCAGTGCTCGCATAATAATTCCATTTAATGTTCCACAATCTTCTTCCCTTACCACGATATCCTGAGCCACATCTACAAGTCTGCGTGTGAGATATCCAGCTTCAGCAGTTTTTAAGGCGGTATCGGCTAATCCTTTTCTTCCACCATGAGTGGAGATGAAGTATTCCAGCACAGTCAGCCCTTCACGGAAGTTGGTGAGAATTGGTGTCTCTATGATTTCACCTACTGCACCTACCAGTTTCTTTCTCGGTCTGGCGATTAAACCTCGCATACCACCAAGTTGCCGAATCTGTTGTGCACTTCCTCTTGCTTCAGAGGCCATCATCATGTAAACAGGGTTGAAAGGATCACTGGAGAGTTCTTGAAGCATAAGATCAGCTATTTCATCGGAGACTCTGGTCCAGAGGTCAACAATCTGATTATATCGTTCTCCCATGGTAATTATTCCTTTGCGATAGTCTTCTTCAATCTTTTCTGCTTCTTTTCTTGCTTCTTCTATGATATCCCACTTTTTGGGTGGCACTTTAACATCTGCCATACCCATTGAAATACCACCAATAGTTGCATAGTGGAAACCATGTTCTTTCAGTTCATCTAAGAATTCCACAATTCTATCTTTACCTTTCTTATTTATAATGGTGGTGATTAAGGAAGCTAATTTACTTTTGGTTATTTCTTCATTAACAAAGGGAATTCCTTCGGGTAAGAGAGAATTGAAGATTAATCTACCGGGTGTAGTAACTATAAATTCTCCACCTTTGTATAGATAAATAGGATCGTTAAGTTTAACATACCCCAGTTCATAAGCTTGAATAGCCTCACCCGGGAAGTAGAACTTCTTCTCCGGTTTCTTTTTGGGATCCATTAAGGTGAGGTAATATACTCCCAGAACAATATCCTGAGTAGGAGTGACTATTGGACGGCCATCAGCTGGTGCAAATAAGTTGTGGGAAGATAACATGAGTAACCGTGCTTCAAGTAAGGATTCTAAAGAAAGAGGGACAAATACACTCATTGTGTCTCCATCAAAGTCTGCGTTGTAAGCAGGGCAGACTAAGGGGTGTATTCGAATTGTCTTGGATTCATGAAGAACTGGCTGGAATGCTTGAATACTTATACGGTGGAGGGTAGGTGCACGGTTAAGCAGAACTAAGTGTCCCTTGATTACTTCTTCTAATGCTTCCCAGACTTCAGGTGTCCCTTTTTCAATTAGTTTCTTACCCGAACGAATTGTATGGACATACCCTTTCTCCCGCAAGTTTCTTATAATGAAGGGCTGGAAGAGTTCTAATGCCATTACTTTTGGTAAACCACACTGATAAAGTTTGAGTTTGGGGTCTACTACAATGACTGATCTTCCAGAATAATCCACTCTTTTACCAAGGAGATTCTGTCGGAACCTACCTTGTTTACCTGCTAAAGTATCTGCTAAGGATTTAAGTGGCCTTCCGTTCTGGTCAACTACGGGTCTGGCTTTACGGCTGTTATCAAAGAGAGCATCCACTGCTTCCTGAAGCATTCTTTTTTCGTTTCTGAGTATGATTTCGGGAGCACCCATTTCCATGAGTTTCTTAAGACGGTTGTTTCTGTTGATGAGTCTGCGGTAAAGGTCGTTTAGGTCTGAGGTGGCAAAACCACCTTTGTCCAGTGGCACAAGAGGACGGAGATTAGGTGGAATTACTGGTATAACTTCCAGTATCATCCATTCAGGTCTCTGGCCAGATTTTCTGAAAGCCTCTACAAGTTTGAGTCTGCGGTTAATTCTCCATTTCTGCTGTCGTGATTTGGTCATTTTTTCTTGCTGTCTTAGTTCTTCTGCAAGTTTATCTAAGTCAAGTTCCTGCAGTATTTCTCTCAGTGCAGGGGCACCCATCCCTGCCCGGAAAGCATCACCGTATTTCTCTCTTGCTTCCTGGTATTCTTGTTCTCTTAAGACCTGGCACTTCTCCAATGGAGTATTCCCCGGATCGATTACAATCCAGGCGTCATAGTAGATAACCCGTTCAAGGTTTGGCAGGGTTATGTTTAGAAGAGTCCCCATTACGGAAGGAACTACTTTGAAGAACCAGATATGAGCTACGGGTGTTACCAGATTTATATGCCCCATTCTTTCTCTTCTCACTTTAGATTGAGTAACCTCTACTCCACAGCGTTCACAAATTACACCTTTATGTTTAATTCTCTTATACTTTCCGCAGTAACACTCCCAATCTCGGGTGGGCCCAAAGATTTTTTCACAGAAGAGACCGTCTCTTTCGGGTTTAAGGGTTCGGTAATTTAGGGTTTCCGGTTTCTTTACTTCTCCGTAAGACCACGACCTTATGAGTTGTGGGGAAGCAATTCCTAAGGTAACACTCCTTACCTCAGTCCTCCCTTTTTCTGGTGTAATCAATCCTTTCTCATCTAAGGAAGGTCTGGCTTTTTCAATTTTTACATCTATACAGAGTCCCTGAAGTTCTTTTACCAGCACATTGAAGGATTCTGGAGTTCCAGGGATAAGTGTATTTTCACCTTTCACAATGGCTTCATAAATTCTGCTTCTTCCCTCGATATCGTCACTTTTTACGGTAAGCATTTCTTGAAGAGTGTAAGCTGCTCCATATGCTTCCAGTGCCCATACCTCCATTTCTCCAAATCTCTGGCCACCAAATTGAGCCTTTCCACCTAAGGGCTGCTGTGTAATAAGGGAGTAAGGTCCAGTGGCTCGAGCGTGTATTTTGTCCTCTACCATATGGATAAGTTTCATCATATAAATGTATCCAACCACTACTGGGGAATGGAAAGGTTCGCCTGTTCTTCCATCATAAACAATGGTTTTTCCATCTTCAGGGAGGCCAGCTTCTTTAAGCATTTCCCAAACTTCTTCTTCTTTAGCTCCATTGAATACAGGGGTGATAACTTCACAGCCTAAGACCTTTGCTGCCCATCCTAAGTGAGTTTCCAATAATTGCCCAAGGTTCATGCGGGAGGGAACACCAAGTGGGTTTAAAACTATTTCTACAGGTCTACCATCGGGGAGGTAAGGCATATCTTCTTCTGGAAGTACACGGGCCACCACTCCTTTATTCCCATGTCTTCCAGATAGTTTGTCTCCTTCCTGAATTTTTCTTTTGGAGGCTACATAAACTTTCACTTTTTTGATCACTCCAGGAGGAAGCTCTTCAATTTCAATGAGTCTTTTTATTTCGTTCTCCTCTTTTTCTTTTAATTCTTTGATCTTTTCTGCAAATTCTTCTTCGATTGCCTCAATTTTAGACTCTATCTGTGGCTGTCCAATTTTCAATTCTTTTAGGTTCCTTCCTTTTATCTTTTCCCAGATTTCTTCAGTAATTACTGTTCCTGCCTCCAGAATGGTTTTTTTCTTTGATTTGAGGGGTTTGGAAAGCTTCTTACCTAAGAGAAGGGATTTCAATATTTCTTCTCTTTCTTCTTCTACACAGCGTCGTAAAGTTTGGTATTTTCTTTTCATTATTTGAACTTCGGGAGAATTCTTTTTCTCTTTCTCGATGTCTTCTTTTTCGCGGGAATAGACCTTTACATCAATAACAATACCCCTTACACCGGGAGGGACACGTAAAGATTTATTGACAACTTCACTGGCTTTTTCACCGAAAATGGCCCGGAGAAGTTTTTCCTCCGAAGTTGTTACTGTTTCTCCCTTAGGGGTAACTTTCCCGACCAGGATATCCCCGGGTTTTACATAGGCACCTATTCTTATAATTCCATCTTCATCCAGGTCTGCAAGTTCTTCTTCACTAACATTGGGGAGGTCACGGGTAATTTCCTCTTTACCGAGCTTGGTTTCTCGACATTCAATCTCAAATTCTTCTATGTGGACAGAGGTATAAACATCCTCTTTTACCAGTTTTTCGCTTATAAGTATGGCATCTTCAAAGTTATACCCTTCCCAAGGCATGAAAGCAACCAATACATTTTTTCCTAAAGCAAGTTTACCGTCTCGAGTAGCGGGACCATCTGCCAAGACATCTCCTTTCTTCACTCGATCCCCTTTCTTAACCTTGGGACGATGATGGAAACAGGTGGATTGATTTGTTCGGGCAAATTTTTTCAAAGGATAATAATCAAAATCTCCTAATTTGTCACTATCATCTCGTTTTACCACTATAAGTTCAGAATTAACTTCGATTACTACACCATCTGCTTTGCAAACAACTACTGCACCGGAATCTCGGGCAGCTCTACCCTCCATTCCTGTCTGAATTAAAGGTGGTTCGGTAAAGAGTAGAGGGACTGCTTGCCTCTGCATATTTGAACCCATGAGAGCACGGTTAGAATCATCGTGTTCCAAGAAGGGGATTAGAGAGGAAGATACACTTACCGTCTGAACAGGGGTTACATCCATATAATCCACTTTTTCCGGAGGAACACGCATGAAGTCTCCTTTGAATCTAACCATTACCTCCGGATTTATAAATCTCCCTTCCTCGTCAACAGGAGCATTTGCTTGAGCTATCACAAAATTGTCTTCTTCATCAGCTGCCAGCCATTCAATCTTGTTGGTAACTCTACCGTTTTCTACTTTGCGGTAAGGGGTAACCAGGAGTCCCAGTTCATTAACCCGAGCGTAGGTGGCTAAAGAGGTTATTAAACCTATGTTCTGACCTTCTGGAGTCTCAATGGGACATATTCTTCCATAATGTGTAGGATGAACATCTCTAACTTCTATACCTGCTCTTTCTCTACTAAGCCCCTCTGGCCCCAGACAGCTTAATCTCCTTTTGTGGGTTAATTCAGAAAGAGGATTTGTTTGATCAAGGAATTGGGAGAGCTGACTCCTTGCAAAGAATTCATGAAGAGTAGTATTGATGATTCTGGGATTTACTAAGTCGTGGGGCATGAGTTCGTCTTCATCTTCGAGTAGCATTCTTTCCTGAGCCATTCTTGCCATTCTTAAAAGGGCTACTCGGGTTTGATTTTCCATTAAATCACCAACTCTTCTTACTCTTCTATTTCCAAGATGGTCCACATCATCTACCTCAGACTCACCTTTAGCAATTTTTATGAGCTCTTTAATGGTTACAAGAATGTCTTGGATTCTTAAACTGGTTTCTTCTAATGGGACATTCAATCCTAATCTGCGGTTGAGTCTATATCTCCCTATACGCGAGAGGTCAAATCTGTCTTTATCAAAGAGGGAGTTGTAAAGATAAGCTCGTGCAGTCTCTGGTTCAAAAGGATTCCCGGGCCGGAGTCGTGAGTAGACGAAGGAAAGAGCTCCTTCCTCTGTTTTGTGGTCATCTTTTATTAATGTGTTGAGAACCATTAAATCTTCGGGAGCGGTTTCCTTTATTATCTTTACTTTTTTAACCCCTTTTATGCTGAAGATTTTGAGATGTTCTAAGGTTATTTCATTTTTGGATTCCAAGAGAACTTCTCCACTATCAGGATCCAAAACATCTTCTGCTAACCTTTTCCCCAGGACTTTTTGAGGAGCTCCTTTCTTAGTTATGTCTACATTTTCTACACTATAGAATGCACGGATTATATCACTATCTCTGGTGAAACCTATGGCTCTTAGGAAAGTAGTAACTAACATTTTTCTTCGACGACCTATGCTGACATAAATAAGATCAGAGGTATCAGTTGTGAATTCCAGCCAAATACCTCGATCAGGTATTATACGTGCAGAGAAAAGTTCTTTACCTCTTACTGTCCCGAGTGATTCGAATATAATTCCAGGGGAACGATGAAGCTGTGAAACTACAACTCTTTCCACACCATTTATGATAAAGGTGCCTCTTTCAGTCATTAAAGGAAATTCTCCAAGATAAACCCGTTCTTCTCGAATTGAGGATATTTCCTTCTTTTTTGTGGTTTTGTAAATGTAGAGTCGGGTATTTAAGGCTACTTTAACCGCATAAGTTATCCCCTTTCTTACGCATTCTTCTTCCGTGGTTGGGGGGTCTTCTACTTCATAACTTAAAAGATGAAGTTCAATTTTCCCATTTTTCCCTTCTATAGGAAAGATTTCATCCAAAACTTTTTTAAGTCCAACCGGCGCCCTTTTCTCATGCGGGACATCCTTTTGAAAGAACCTTTCGTAAGATTCACGAGGCACATCTATTAAAGGTGGAAGATCCATTACACTTGGAATTTTTGTGAAATCTCTTACTTCCACCGGCCTTGGCATTTTAACCCCTCCTTTTTATTTGATCTCCACCGTGGCACCCGCAGCCTCTAACTTTTTCTTTATCTCTTCAGCCTCCTCCTTAGAGACCTTTTCTTTTACTGGTCGTGGAGCATTATCCACCAATTCCTTGGCCTCTTTTAATCCAAGGTTGGTTATAGCCCTTACTTCTTTAATTACCTGTATCTTTTTGTCTCCTGCACTTACCAGTATTACATCGAATTCGGTTTTTTCTTCAGCTGGTGCAGATTCTCCTGCTGCTTCTGGAGTAGCCACACCTACTGGTGCTGCAACTACTTGAGGTTGAGCGGATATTCCAAATTCTTCTTCCATAGCTTTTACCAATTCAGCTAATTCCAATACGGTGAGATTTTTAATGCCTTCCAGAATTTCCTCTTTACTCATTTTTTTAGCCATCATTACCCTCCTCTTTTTCTTTTCTTCTCTTCAATTCAGTAAGGATATAAGCCAAACTGGAAAGCAATCCTTTTAAAGCAGAATGAATATTATAGAGAGGTGTAAGTAAACTACCCATGACTTGAGCAAATAGAACATTTTTGGAGGGGAGTTTAGCTACATAGTCAAGTTCTTTATCTTTAAGAATTCTCCCTTCTAAATAACCACCTCGGATTTTAAGAGGGGGATACTCCTTAGAAAGGTCTTTAAGTTTCTTCAAAGTTTCAATACCATCATCTGGACAAAAGATCACTGCTGTAGGTCCTTCAATAAATTCGGAGAGTCCTTCCCATTCGCCTTCCAAAACCATTTTAAAGAGTCGATTTTTCACTACGCGTAATTCTGCACCTGTCTCTCTTATTGCTCTTCTTATTTCATTAATCTCATTAGCTGTAAGGCTTATGTAATCAGTAACCCAGACTCCACTGGAGGAGTTAAGTTTTTCCTTCCACAATTCCATCCACTCTTTTTTCTTTTCTTTACTTACCGCCATTTTTTATCTGGCCATTTCTATCAATTCCTTAGGGTTCACCTTTATAGATGGACTCATAGTAGTTGAAAGATAAACCTTCTGAAGATAAGCCCCTTTGGAAGAAGCCGGTTTTGCCCTGAGAATTGCTCTTACAACCGTTATTAAATTTTCTTCAAGTGCCTTTTCATCAAAGGAAACTTTACCAATAGGTATATGGAGGTTCCCACCTTTATCCATTTTAAAGTCTACTCTTCCTGCTTTAAGTTCTTTAATTACAGGAGCTAATTTTTCGCTTACAGTTCCTGTTTTTGGTGAGGGCATGAGACCTCTTGGCCCAAGAATTTTCCCTACCTTACCCAATTCCCGCATGAAGGAGGGATGAGCTACTACTGCATCGAAATCTAACCACCCTTCCTCAATCTTTTTAACCATTTCTTTCCCTCCCACAAAGTCAGCCCCAGCTTCTTGAGCTTCTTTGGCTGCTTCACCCTCTGCAATGGCAAGGATTCTAACTTTTTTACCTGTTCCATGGGGAAGAGGAGTAGAGCCTCTTACTTGATGATCAGACCTCTTAGGGTCCACCCCAAGTTTAACTGAGAGTTCTACTGTCTCATCAAATTTTGTATTCCCCATTTTCTTTACCAGACTAATAGCTTCTCGAGGTGAATAGAGTTTGTTCTTATCTATTAAGTTTTCCAGAGCTCTATACCTTTTTCCTCTTTTCATTTTAATCCTCTATTTCTATACCCATACTCCTTGCTGTTCCTTCAATTATTCTCATTGCCCCTTCCAAATCTTTGGCATTCAGGTCTTTCATTTTTAATTCCGCAATCTCTTTTAATTTTTCTCGGGGAATTTTGCCCACTTTTACCCGATTTGGTTCACCCGATGCTTTAGCCAGGCCTACCGCTCTTTTAAGGAGGACAGATGCAGGAGGTGACTTGGTTATAAAAGTAAAACTTCGGTCTTCATATACCGTGATTACCACAGGTATTATCATTCCTTCTTGATTTTTGGTTGCTTCATTAAATTGTCTGCAGAATTCCATTATATTTACACCATGCTGACCCAGAGCAGGGCCTACAGGTGGAGCAGGACTTGCCTGTCCAGCAGGTATCTGTAATTTAATTTGAGCTACTACCTTCTTAGGCATTTTAAATCTTCTCCACTTGCCAGTATTCCAGTTCTACAGGTGTAGACCGTCCAAAAATGGAAACCATAACCTTCACTCTCCCTTTGTCCACATCCACCTCATCAATGTATCCAGTAAAATTGGCAAAAGGGCCATCGGTAATCTTTACATTTTCTCCCACTTCTAAAACCACTCTGGGACGCGGTTTTGCTTTTCTTTCTTCCACTAATCTTTTAATTCTCTCAATTTCTTCTTCCGGGACTTCCAGAGGTTCTCTTCCTCCCACAAATCCAGTAACTCCAGGGGTTCTTCGGATGAGATACCACAATTTTTTGTTCTCTAAGGGGTCTTCCATTTTTATAAATATATATCCTTTATAAATAGCTTGAGTTTTTACCTGGCTCTTACCCTTTCTAATCTCTTTAACATCTTCCATAGGGATTAGGATATCCTCAACTAAGTCTTCCATTCCTTCCAATTTCAATTTATTTAATATTTCCTTCCTCACCTTTTCTTCCTGTCCGGTGAGAATGTGCAGACTATACCACTTTTTACTCATTTTTTTCAAGATAGCTTTTTTACCTGATGATTGTGGTTATCAGACGATTAATTAATAGATCCACCACCCCCAGATATAAAGCAATTAAAAGACTTACAACTATTACTAAAAAGGTAGAAGTCCACAAGACCCTTTTTTCAGACCAGGCTACTCTTCTCATCTCTCCTTTTACTTCCTGAAAATACTTTTTTAATCTTCCAAACATAATTAAACCTAAAAAAATTGCAGGCCTGGGAGGATTCGAACCCCCAACCACCGGATTTGGAGTCCGGCGCTCTATCCAGTTGGAGCTACAGGCCTACAAAAATACCTCCCATTTAATTATACCACAAAACGGAAAAATTCAAATTACTTAGTTTCCCTGTGAAGGGTGTGTTTCCTACAATACTTACAATACTTCCGGAGCTGGAGTTTCTCTCTTTTATCCTTCCTTTTTGTGGTAGTGTAATTCCTCCTCTTACATTCCGTGCAAGCAAGATGAACTACCTCTCTCATTTTCTTCTACTCCTTGAGCCCATGGGCGGACTCGAACCGCCGACCTCGTCCTTACCAAGGACGCGCTCTAACCGCCTGAGCCACATGGGCTAAAAATCTGGAGCGGGAAACGGGACTCGAACCCGCAACCCTCGGCTTGGAAGGCCGATGCTCTACCATTGAGCTATTCCCGCGTGGAGGGGGGAGGATTCGAACCTCCGAAGGCTTACGCCAGCAGATTTACAGTCTGCCCCCTTTGGCCACTTGGGTACCCCTCCTCTTATCATCTTTTAAACTTTGGAGCCGACGGGAGGACTCGAACCCCCAACCCCCTCATTACAAGTGAGGCGCTCTACCATTGAGCTACGCCGGCAATTTTACATTAAATTTTATCATAAAAATTTAACTCGTCAAGATACCCTTCCCTTAGGCGGGAAAAGGTAAAAGGTATATTTTCCGCTACTTCCGTAGCACTTAGAGAAGTTGTCTTCCTTTCTTCCCAGAGGATATCTCCACTGGCTCCATGGATAAATACACCTATAAGGGCACTTTCTAAGGGAGTGTAACCTTGAGCCAAAAGTCCTCCAATAAGTCCGGTTAACACATCGCCCATTCCACCAGTAGCCATTCCCGGGTTTCCGGTGGGATTTATGAAGACCTTCTCCTCTGGAGTGGCAATCACTGTTCTTGCTCCCTTTAAAATCAAGATTAAATTGAATTCTCTGGCAAAAGATAAGGCAACTTCTATACGGTGATTAAGAACATAATCAATGCTTTTTCCTATTAATCTGGCCATTTCTCCAGGATGAGGGGTTAGGATTAGAGGAGATTTAGCCTTTTTTAGTATGGAAGTGTCTTCGGAAATAATAGTTAATGCGTCTGCGTCTACCACCATAGGCAGTTGGTTTTCCTCAATCACTTTTTTGACGAATTCTTTTACTGGTGAAGCAAGGGATATTCCCGGTCCTATAACAAGGGAGGTGATTTTTCGGCCCCAATTTTTTATTTTTTGCCAAGCACTGAGAGTAAACCCCCCTTCCTTTGCAGGGAGAGGAAAAGGTATGATTTCAGGAATTTTTCCTGCCACAATTGAATAAATTGTTTCTGGGATACCTAAGGTTATGAGTCCCACTCCTGAGCGAAGGGCTCCCTTTGCAGTTAAAAGGGGAGCTCCCGTGAATCCCTGGGAACCTGAAAGAATTAAAGTATGACCATATGTCCCCTTATGGGTATCAGGTCTCCGTGGTTTAATCCACTGCTTTAATTTTTCCCCTTCCATTATTTCTATTTTCCATTCCTCACTTTCTAAAAGGGGAGGGGGAAAGCCAATGTCTGCAACTATCAATTTCCCCACATATTCAGCTCCTGGAAATACTACTTGTTCCTTTTTGGGTAAGGCCATAGTTACTGTAATTAAGGCTTTCACTGTGTAATCTGGGTGGGGTGGAAAATCTCCAGATAAACCTGATGGGGTATCTACTGAGACCACTGGAAGAGAGGAAGCATTGATCCACCGAATCATGTCTGCAATTTTTCCTTCCGGTTTTCCTTTTATCCCTGTCCCAAGTAAGGCATCCACTAAAAGATCGCTTTCTTCAATTGAGGGTGGATTCATCCATTCAAAAATTTGGAAATTTAAATTCTCAAGGATTCTAAGATTTCTTTCTGCATCGGGGGAAAGGCTGTCCCTTCTGGCTAAGTAAACTAAAACCTTTTTCCCATAATGGAGTCTTAAATGGCGTGCACATACCAGTCCATCTCCCCCATTATTCCCTGGACCGCAAAGGAGGATTATATTTTTAACTTCTGGGAAATATTTGTGTATAGCTTCTGCTACTTTCCTGCCAGCATTTTCCATGAGGACCAAGGAGGGGATGCCTATTCCCTCAATTGTTCTTCGGTCGATTTCTCGCATTTGGGAAGAAGTGACGACTTTCATCTTATTAGCTGGAGCATTTCTCTAACTGCTCTTTCCAACCCCACATAGACCGCACGGGAAATAATGGAATGCCCTATGTTAAGTTCTTCGATTACCGGAATTTTAGCTATGGGTTTTACATTCCAGTAATTGAGTCCATGCCCTGCGTGGACATGGAATCCCAGTTTATGAGCAAATTCGCTCATCTCAATGATTTTCTCAAGTTCTTTTTCTCTTTCTAAGCCTTTTAGATTTGCATATTCTCCGGTATGGATTTCTATACTTTGAGCGCCTGTTTCTTTAGCTGCTTCTATCTGAGAAGTTTCAGGGTCTATGAAAAGGGAGACGATAATACCAGCATCTTTAAAAGGTTTGATATATTCCTTTAGAAAATCTTTTAAGGAGACAACATCCAATCCTCCTTCCGTGGTGAGTTCCTGCCTCCTTTCCGGCACCAGGGTAACTTGGTCAGGTTTGAGTTTTAAAGCTATTTCCCTGATTTCCTGAGTGGGAGCCATTTCTAAGTTAAATTTTATATTAATTATTTCTTTAAGGAGAAAAATATCCCTTTCTTTTACATGACGCCGATCTTCGCGTAAATGAGCTACGATACCATGAGCACCTGCTTGTTCACAGATAACCGCTGCCTGAACCGGATCAGGATAAGAGACTTTACGTGCTTCCCTTAAGGTGGCTACATGGTCAATATTTACTCCTAATTTGGGCATGGCTAAATCTCTCCTTTACTTCGGGGTAAACGATGGGGACGGTAAGGAATAGGTATATATTCTACAGAAGGTTGTCGTCTTACAGGTTGAGGATAAAGGCTCATTAATTGATAAATTTCCTCAGGCATGTTTTCGTTAACTGGGAGTCCCAGGCTTTTTGCTTCTTCAAAGGTGATAGGGTGATCATGTGTCCATTTTCCTGAGGATAGAAGGTGGGCAAGTTCCTTAGCTTTTTCCGGTGAATATCGGCCTTCAAGGATTTTATAAACCGCTTCTTCCACTTGATGAATAGCTTTTTTGGCGATATCTGCCATTATAAGGGTTCTATCATCAATTTCGTTTTTATCTTTTTCTTCCAGAACTTTAAGTATAGAGACAGCAGGATATTCACCCAATTGGGGATCTACTGGGCCAAGAACAGCATGGGGATCCATTATTATCTCGTCAGCAGCAAGAGCGATAAAGGTGCCCCCTGACATGGCGTAGTGAGGCACAAATACTGTTACTTTACCAGGGTGTTTTTTTAAAGCAAAGGCTATTTGGAGAGAAGCAAGTACCAGCCCTCCAGGGGTATGGAGGATAAAATCTATAGGCATATCCGATGGAGTAAGGCGAATAGCTCTTAATATCTCCTCCGAATCATTTATATCGATATACCGCAGGATAGGGAAGCCGAGGAGACTCATAGTTTCCTGACGATGAATAAGAGTTATTACTCGGGATTTTCTCTTTTTCTCAATGGAGGTTATCAATTTGACTCTCGCTCCTTCTAATAATCTCTGCTTAAGAAGAGGTTGCAAAGCGGAGAAAATAAAAAATAACCAGAAAAGGTCAAAAAAATTAAAATTAACCATTAGGGAACTTTAAATCTTAAAAGGCCCAAAATTTTTACATCTTTAAGTATACCTTCCCTACCATATTCTACCAAAGCATCCTGGGCAATAGCTTTTTCTACAGCTTCTTCCACTATATCCTCTTTTGATTCCATTTTTTTTCTGCAATAGGGACAAATTTCTTTCTCTATAGATAAAAATCCACATCCTCTGCAAATATAACCTGGCTCTGTGAATCCCTCTTCTACCACTAACTCTCTTACTGCATAGTAATTTAAAGCTTTAAGAACGGATGAAAGACCTATAGCAGCTAAGCCCTCCCTTGATTTGTCTTCCATTATAAGTTCAATTAATTTCTGTATTCTGACCTCTTTCTCCCTTTTCTCCATTTCTACAGCCTTCTTAATAATCTCGGATAGGGGGGCATTAATTGGTAGGGAAAGTTTCCCTATTACTTTTTCTTGTAGAAAGGTAGGGAGGAAGGATATAAAAGGAACCAAGTTTTCTTCTACACCCCCAAGAATTAAATAGTCAAAATGTGTCCTCCGCCAAACCGAGACTACTTCTTGGGCAACTATATGGAAATGCCTCAATCTTTCGTTATAAATGTGATTGTGAATTCTTTCTCCGTATCCTTTCCATCCAGAGGTTTTTACTTCATGAGGGACTTCGCTTTTGATCTCGATTTTTTCTTCAATATCTCCCATAAAGACTTCTAAAATCCTTGTTTTGGTCTGGTCTAAAAGAACCACAGCGAATCTTCGATATCGGTCTACCACTGCAAAAAGGGGTTTAGTGTAGGGATGGGTTTCTATGACTAAAAGATCCCGAACTGCTTCCGGGAGGAGAAGAACTTTCCATAAAGGAGGTGAAGGGGAGGCAAATAAAGCCAAACCGTTTTTGTTATCCCGCCGGAATTGGTATTTTAGAAAATAGGTTATTTTATCCAGTATTTCTTTATTTTTCTCTCTTTTATTTTCAGGGATTTTTTTCACTAAGTCTTTAAAAGCAGTAACATGTTGGTTTTCGTTTACTCTTTCCCTTTTTACATTTAAATAAAGACTAATTACTTGGGTTTGGTTGCTGGAGTAAGCGAGAAGGGAAACCAGGTCTTCATATGAAATCATAGGTAGTAAATTTTAACACAAAAAATCCATATGTTAAAATGGTGGGTGGAGTGGATTGAGGAGGTCAAAAGATTAGAGAAAGAAGGAAGGTTTAGAGAAGCTATAAGGTTTTTAGAGAAAAATCTCCATAAATTTAAAAAGAACTGTGAATTTGTTAATTATTTAGGTCGTTTATATCTTAGGATTGGAAAGTATAAGAAATCAATTAAATTTTTTAAAAGGGCTGTTTCTTTGAACCCTCAATTTGCTGTGGCCTATAATAATTTGGGGCATGCCTATGAAAACTTAGGCAAACTTGAACTTGCTCGAGAGTCTTGTGAGAAAGCCATTCAGCTTAACCCGGAATACGCAGAAGCATACAATAATTTAGGAAATATATTAAGCGAGCTTAATCTCCCCAAGTCAGCTGAAGAGGCTTATCGTAAGGCAATCGAGTTAAAATCGGATTTTGATTTAGCCTATAATAATTTGGGGACTTTACTTTATTCCACTGGTCAATATAGAGAGGCAGAAAAATGTTTTAAGGAAGCATTGAAAATTAACCCTGAGAATCCTTTTACTCATTACAATTTAGGTATGGTCTATTATGCGATGAACGAAAAGAAGAGGGCAATAAAAGAATGGGAAAAATCTCTTCAACTCTCCCCCCATCAGCCTAAGGTTAAAGAACTTCTGCAAAAGGCTAAATCGGAATTGGAAGAGTAATATGTTAAAATAATAATTGAATTGCCCGGTGGTGTAATTGGTAGCACACTGGCCTTTGGAGCCAGGCGTCGAGGTTCGAGTCCTCGCCGGGCAGCAAAGAGAATCAATCAAGGGATTGAAGGATGTCCTTAAGGTAGTTCATTTCCTGACAGCTCCTCCTTCCATTTAAGGAGGGACTCATTCTCTATGGAGAGCTCACCCTCGTATCTTTTAGAACGCAGAATTTTTATCTCCCGCATATATAGGAGCGAATATTTTACATGGAAGGTTCAACTGAGTAAACTGATTGGATAGAAGAATCCCGAATACTTTGAGGTGAAAAAAACACTCCCTTACTCCAGCTTGAGTTTCACCCCTGCTTTCACCTATTAAAGTATCTTTTTGACCGCTTGGATGATTTTCTCAGGAGAAGGGATGGCTGATTCCTCCAGAGGTGGACTCATGGGGATAGGAGCATCGGGTGGGGTTACTCTTATAACCGGGGCATCAAGATAATCAAATGCCCCCTCCATAATCTGATAGGCTATCTCTCCTCCCATTCCACAGTAAGGATAACCTTCAGAGATAACCACTGCACGGTTGGTTTTCCTGACCGATTCCAAAATTGTCTCTTTATCCAGAGGCTTGAGAGTCCGGAGGTCTACCACTTCACAGGATACTCCTTCCTTCTCCAGTTCTTGGGCTGCCGTTAAAGCAATATGCAACATATAAGAGTAAGCAATAAGGGTGACATCTTCTCCTTCCCTCTTTATATCCGCCTTCCCAAGGGGGACAAGATACTCTTCCTCAGGAACCTCTCCCTTTATTCCATAAAGGAGTTTATGCTCGATAAACATCACCGGGTTATCGTTGCGTATAGAAGACTTGAGAAGCCCTTTAGCATCGTAAGGAGTGGCAGGCATCACCACATAAAGCCCTGGGACATGGACAAACCAGGCTTCTAAACTCTGAGAATGATGAGCAGCAATCCCCCTTCCTGCACCTCCCTGAGTTCTGATTACCAGTGGCACTTTGCTTTTTCCACCAAACATGTATCTCATCTTGGCAGCCTGATTGACTATTTGGTCCATTGCTTGAGTTATGAAGTCAATGTACATTATTTCTGCTACTGGTCTCATTCCTGTAAGGGCAGCACCTGTAGCCATTCCTGCAATGGCAGCTTCTGATATAGGTGTATCTCTTACCCTTTCCTCACCAAACATTTTTAAAAGACCTTCTGTTACCTTATAAGCACCACCATATATTCCTACATCTTCCCCCAGAATGAATACTCTTTCATCTCTTTTCATTTCTTCTATCAAGGCTTCACGCAGGGCTTCTCGGTAAGTAATTACCCTCATTTACTCTCCTTCCACATATACATCTCTTTCCAGTTCTTCCAGAGGAGGGTAGGGACTGGAAAGGGCAAATTCTTCTGCCTCAGCAATTTCTTTTTCTACATCTTCCTTAAGTTTTTTTAGTTCCTCAGGAGTAATAATCCCGGCATTTAATAATTTATTAGAAAAAGTTAAAATAGGGTCTCGTTTCTTCCATTCCTCCTCTTCTTTTCTGTCACGATAAACCTTAGGGTCGCTTCTTGAATGTCCGTAATAGCGATAAGTTTTACATTCTAATAGAGTGGGACCCTCACCTTTTCTCGCTCTTGCCACCGCTCGACTTACTGCTTCTTTTACAGCTAAAACATCCATTCCGTCTACGGGTTCCCCAGGCATATTATAGGCACACGCTTTTTTGTAAAGGTCTTTTACTGCAGAGGCTTTTTCCACAGATACACTCATTCCGTAGAGGTTATTTTCAATAATATAAATCACAGGCAATTTCCAGAGGGAGGCTATATTTAGAGATTCATGGAAAACCCCATTATTTGTAGCACCATCTCCAAAGAAGCATAAACATACCTGGTCTGTTCCTCGCAATTTTATAGATAGACCTGCACCTGTGGCTACGGGAATATTACTTCCTACAATTCCAGTAGCACCCAAGTTTCCCTTTGTAACATCTGCTATATGCATGGATCCTCCTTTTCCTTTACAGTATCCCGTCACTTTTCCGCATAATTCTGCCAACATATATTTAATTTCGCCTCCCTTCGCCAGACAGTGTCCATGCCCACGATGTGTGGAAGTAATATAGTCATCGTCTCTTAAACAAGAAATCGCTCCCACTGCTACTGCTTCCTCTCCAACATATATATGTGATGCTCCCTTAATAAGGTTTTTTGCAAGTAATTCCCATACTTTTTCCTCGAAGTACCTTATCTGCAACATCTTTTTAAGAAGGTTTACCAGCTCTTCCTTGCTTTCTTTAAACATTTTTAAAACCTGATTACACTTTCAACTCTTTTTTCCTCCACCATCCTGAAGCTACTACTCTCTCCTCCTTTTCTCTCCCTTAAGATTTTAAGGCTTCCTTCAAAAATTTTCAAGAATATGTATAGGTCCATAACATTTTGGAAAAATTTTCTTTTTCTAAGAGATATTTTAAAGGGGAAAGGTAAGAAAGGGAAGCATGTGGTCTTTGGGTATTATAAAAGATAAGGTAATCCATAAGTCTCCGG